>CAZXLD010000008.1:0-6462 GCA_964641965.1 uncultured Saprospiraceae bacterium
TTAAATACAGGGAGTTTATGATTGCCGAGAGGTTTTATTCAATCTGTCCATCTGCTCACATAGCCCCTATTTAAAAATAAAATGTTGGCCGAATTTGGAGATAGGTTTAATTTAAAATAGTCATCTATTGTTTTCGCTTTCGACCTCCCAATGCTCCAACTGTTTGTACACTAAATCAACCGGCAATCCCATAATATTGGAATAGGTCCCTTCGATTCGGCTAATCTTACAGAGCCCGATCCATTCCTGGATGGCATAGGAGCCTGCTTTATCATAGGGCTTATATTTCTGTACATAATAGTCGATCTCCTCCGGGGTCAACTGTTCCATATAGACCTCAGATACTCCGCTAAACGTACATTCCTTTTGTATCGAGGCTAAACAAACGCCGGTAATTACCCGATGCATTGAACCGGAAAGGCAGGCCAACATCGCTTTTGCTTCCTTTTCGCTTTCCGGCTTATTGAAAATTTCGTTTTCCAGAATGACTACACTATCGGCGGTTAGGAGCAGATCACTCGATTTGGTTAGCAGATAGCGACCAGCAGTTGCTTTTTTCCGCGCAAGGTAAGGCGCTACCTCCTCTTTAGGAAGGTTGGGAGGCCAGGATTCGTCAACATCCAGAGGGCGTACTTCAATAGAGAAACCAGCTCGCTCCAAGAGCTCCTTTCGTCTGGGCGATTGGGAAGCAAGAATAATTTTTCTTTGGTGTGGGAGCATAAGGCTAGACAGTAAAAGATATTATTCTTGTGGAATCACCTTGGGCCATTTTTCCTGTATCCGGAGCAGCTTCTCCAGTATATCGCGTGCGCACCCTTCACCACCCCGGAATGGACTAACATATTTGGCAACTCCCCGTACTTCTGGACAAGCGTCCTTGGGACATGCTGGTAAGCCAACTCTCCGCATGACTGGATAGTCAGGGAGATCATCACCAATATAAAGGATACCGCCTTCATCCAGTTGATGCCGCTCAATCAAATCTTTATAAACTGCTAGCTTATCGCTGGTTCCACTATGAATCTCTTGAAACCCAAGCCCTTCAAGCCGAATGCGAACCCCTTCAGAACGCCCCCCAGTGATGGCAAACAATTGGATGCCCTCCTGTACGGCAAATTTTATCGCCAACCCATCCTTCACATTGAAAGAGCGCAACAGGTCGCCATTTTCCAGGCTCAATACTTGATTGTTGGTTAGGACACCATCCACGTCAAAGATGACGGAGTGAATCTCCCTGAATTTTTCAAGTTGGTTGTACATGTGATCCGTTCAAGATACATTAGAGGCTGGAGCTAAAATCAATAACAATTTGCATTATTGATTTTCTCGCCATTCATATACCCATTTTGCCTGGATTTGTTCGAGGTGTCCTTCATTGGAGTCTTCCCGCTTCCCGGTGAAATTGGGGATTTCGAGTATCCAGTCCAACAAATCCGTAAAGCGAATGCGGTAGATTTGACTTTCCCCGAATTCATCGCCAAATCGGTCGTACAATTTCATGGCAATATCTTCGTGATCCGGCCATTCAATGGGCATTTCATCAAAATCTTCAAATCCCATAGTGCAATTCAATCAGTTAATTAATTCGAGAAAGGTACAATGATTTATTTCCGCGCTATCTGAGGCCAAGCTTTGAACAATCTGCATTCTTCAATCTAATGTTCATGCCCAATGATCTTGGATTGGTCGGGTATCGTAACCTCCAGCACAGCATTTTCATCCAAAATGACACACTGACAGCCCAGCCTGGATTCCAGCCTCGGGTTGATTGCCCGGTCGATGAAGTCTTCTTCCTTATCACTGATCTCCTCCAGATACTCATCCCCTTGTTCAATATAAACGTGGCAAGTGCTGCAAGCACAAACACCGCCGCAATTGTGGTTTAAATGAATGTCATTTTCCTCTGTTACTTCAAGGATGGAGAATCCTTCTTCTACCTGTTCAATCGTTTTACCTTTCAGCTTCGAATCTTCGAACTTGAATATTATAGTCGCCATAGTAGTGTTCCGCAGTCCGTTTATTTGGTTTACGAAGTCATTTCGCTTGATAAAAAATTCAACTGGTGGATTCCACGGTTGAATTCTTTCTGATAACACCTGAACAGGGCCATGGTTCTTGCCCCCTACTCTGGGTCGCCCCCCTACAGCAAGAACAAAAATTCTTCAGGACGCAAAGGAAGGAAACCTGTGCAACTTCTACCTAAATCCAGGATTACTTTGTTGGAAAAATACATCCGGATAATTTCAAATTCCTGCTCTGCCTCTTTTTGTATGCCGGGGCCGGTGAGATAGATTTCAAATAGAGTTGGGTTTTGGTGTGGTTCCATAAATAAGTGGTAACCCATTTCCTTACTTAATAGCTCCGGCAAGCCAAATCCCTCCAATTCAAAAGCCGAATGATTTGGTAGCCATTCAAATTTGAGATCCAGCATAACGAAGAATGCGGCATACTGATCCTTAAGAAGTTCCAATAGCACCGGTTTGGGAGGGCCGCTTCGCTTTCGAATATGCATCTCCAAGAGGAGCGACTTGTTAGCAGCTGCCAAATCCCCTTGCATTTGTTCGGCTACCTGTACCTTTTGAACCAAACAAAGCAAGGGCACATGCTCAGGTGGGAGTAAGGAGGGGGCCAGCGGTTGTGATTGTTGAACTGACTCCAATAACTGAGGATCTGATAAAAGGTTAGGCGCTCCGGACTGCAACGGAACGATCCGACCATCTTCGAATTGAGAAGCCTCCTTGAAGCGAATCATACTGTTGGGCTGCACCCGCCCATACCCAGCCTGAAAATGCAGCAATTCTTCCTCCAATTGGGCCAAACGTTCTTTGTGGTGAAAGAGGGCCCATTGGTCGCGGCCGGTCTCATTGGCGATCAGCGCTCCGGTAGATCTTCCTTGGGTCGCAAATTGATTGGTTTCCCTGATTAGGTGTTGGGTTCGTCTTCTCAAGTCTGCCAAGACTTTTTTCTGACCGGAAAGCCTTTTTAACCGCTCCCAAAACTGTTTGTCCCCTAAAGGCCTGAAATGCAGTGGGTGTAATTCGGGTTGTAGTTTTTTATCCCGGAGCAGAATGTCTAATATAAGAGGAGTCTGGGGAGGAATGCGCAGCAACTGATCAGCGGTCAGTACGGTCAATTCCTTTTCGATAGTCCGTTTGAGTGCTCGTCCCCCCATTTGGGCATCATACCCCTGTCGAGCCAGCCAGTCCAGGGCTTCGGTAGACATATTCAACAGAGAGGTCCTTCTGATCAGCCCGTCTCGTTGAAGCAACTCATTGATCTGTAATCGAGCAATGGGCAGGATATGTTCGGGTTGGAGCGGTTGGAAAACTACGATATCCTCGATTCGATTGACCAGCTCGGGCCGGAAAAAGGATTCAACTGCCTTTAAAAAAAGCCCTTCTCCCGCAGACCCACCTTTTTGAAAACCCAACTGGGATTGAGCTTCCTGTACTCCCAGATTACTGGTCATGATGATCACCAGGTTATGGAAATAGGTTGTTCTGCCCTGGCTGTTAGTCAGCCGACCTTCATCCAGCACCTGAAGTAACAGGTTATGGACACTTGGGTGTGCTTTTTCAATCTCATCCAGCAACAATACCCCAAAAGGTTGCCTACGCACCTTTGCCGTCAGAAGTCCTTCACCGGATGAAGACCACCCAATCAATCGATTGACTGCAGACAAATCCCCATACTCATTCATGTCAAATCGAATCAAATGCCTGTCGTCCCCATATAGCGCCAAGCTCAGAACCTTGGCTGCTTGAGTTTTTCCTACCCCCGTTGGACCCACAAACAAAAGAGAACTGATCGGTCGTCCAGCGGGCTGTAATTGGGTTTGGATTAGCGCAATGACCTTGCCAAGCACGTCTATTGCTTCCGGCTGCCCAATTAACCGAGCTTCCAAAAACTTTTTTAGAGGTTCTTCCCTGCCGACAGCGGGATAGGCGGCAGGGACTCCAAATTGATCCATAAACCAGTGCCGGATCTCGGATGCCCTCAGGGATTGACCCGGCAGGTGCTCTGCTAGCCGATCCATCAGATTTCCGATCGCCCCGGGAAGTGCAGTAGGTTTTAAGTGTCTTTCATACAAGGCAACCAGCTCCTCCAAGGCCTGAATACTGAAAAAGACCTTTCCTTGACGTTCCATGTGCCTGCGCTTCTTTAGCAGGAGAGGCCGTGCTGTTTTTTGGTCAAGCGGATACAGGCTTAACTGGAGAAACGAATCGGCAAAGCGCCTCTTTTGGGCTTGAATTACTGCCCATTCTTCCCGATTACTCAGTACGATCAGCTTAATCCGTTTGGCTTGTATCCATTCTATCAGGATATCGGCCATTGCAAAATACCCGGACTTTCCGGCACCCAGGCTTACCAGGGGCAGGGGGCGGTCCAGTACTAAAATGTCGGGTTCTGCGTGATCTCCGGGTTTTGCCAGATAGGTTAATAAGGCCTCCATGCGCCGCTGCCATTGCCCCACAATACTCATCCCACTAATAACTCGATTTGGGTTTAACAACCAGAAAGTACGCTTGCGATGATCGAATTCCTCCGACAGGTATCGGTAGACCATTTCATGTACCAGACTATGGCGACCGCTGCCTTCTTCTCCTAAGAGTACCAATGGACTTTGAAGATCGATTACCCCTTTTTGGAAGGCCTCAGCATTGAGCTGCGCTCTTCCCCAGGCTCGTTGAAGCTGATGGGGAAAGAGTAGATTCAGGTTCTTGCCCAAGCGATGGAGATCTAGTTTACCTTTTTCCCAAAGTGGACTTTTGGAGCCCGATGGAGGATGCTTAATCCGGTGTTCCCAACCGTGCAAGGAAGATCGCAGGGGGAGTTTAAGCGCTACCTGTTGAATGTAGTCTCCTTCCTGAAATCCCGGAATAGGCTGTTCCGCTTTGATTTTTTTTCGAATGAAATGCTTTACAGTGGCTGGTACGGATGGCTTATGCAGGAAAATGGTTTCATCATAAAAATCTGGAAAAGAAAGATAGGGAATGCCCGCTTGTAAAAAGTGATGGACCCAGATCGAGTGGTTCACTTCTTTGTTCCCTTTTCGAACAGAAATCGCTACAGGTTCCAGGGAAAGGGTCTTTCGCTGGTTTAAATGAGCCAAAAAACTCAAGGGCCGGGAAGGGTCCGGGTGCTCGTGAATATGCTTTTCCCATTCCCGCGACAAAAAAAGATCGATCTGATCTCCCGATGGACAATCTGCTAGAACTGCACCTCTTCCAACCAGAGAGACCCATAGCCTGGATGGGGAAACGGCAGTGTTTTTTCGTACAAGGGTAGGTAAGTTGAAGGATATGGTTTCAGGCATGGATAATTAGACACAAGTGCGAAACGCTAATATTAGAAAATGTAGGGTTTGAAAAAATTTTTGATTCATGTTTAGTAGGGGAATAAAACGAAAGGCAAAACAAGATAAATCAATTTCAATATGTAAATTTATTGTTAAGTGTAATGATGTTAAAATCACAGGTGGTACCCATTACAACCATAGCAATTTACACCAAATTGGATCGGAATGAAAACCAGAACAATGGGACTGAATACCCTAAAAAGCTGACTGTTCCTTTTCTAATCTGTGAATCCTTACCGGTTGGTATATCGCGTACAGCTGATCCATTTTAGGCTCTGTTTAGTAGACTTTTGATAAGCTCAAAAGGCTAAGAATTCGGCAAAAATATTACAGTTGTAAATTTTATGTTTATTTATTGTTAATTTTAAATTAAATAAAGGAGGTCTTGATTTAAAACTTCCAAAGTGCCAGAATTAAGCAGGATTTCAGGCTTAAATTGCCAAACCTGCGAGAATTAAAGACGTTACTACGGTGACAAATGCGATAGAACTTATTTCTTTCGCAATCCCATTTTCTAATTTTTTTAAATTCTAATGTATGAAACGTATTTACCTTTTTATGGTAATGATGTTCTGCACAGTTGGTCTGTTTGCGCAGTCCAGGGTACAGATTATCCATGCTTCACCTTTACCGGGAGCGGATTCTGTCGATATCTATGCAGATTCCGTTCTAATTGCAGATGATCTTAACTTCTTGTCTGCCACAGCTTTTATTGACGTAGATTCCGGAACCTACAAGATCGATGTAGTGGCCGGTGGGGACGAGGACAACTCCAATCCCCTGAAATCATTTGATCCAGTGGTTATTCCGGATGAAGACACGCTGGTTATCGTAGCCAATGGCGCCACGGCCGAAGCTTTTGACCTGGCTATTGGTCAGGGACAGGAAGCTACCCCGGCCATGGGTACGGATCTGTTGGTCTTTCACGGATCTCCTGATGCACCTGCTGTTGACGTAGATGCACGTGATGGATCCGGTGCAACATTGTTATTGGTAGATAGCCTTGCACCTGGCGCCTTTACAGACGCTTATGCGAATGTACCGGCAGCTCTCTTCTCGCTGGATATTCGAGCTAATGGCTCAAGCGATGTAGTAGCTACTTT
>CAZXLD010000008.1:6562-116854 GCA_964641965.1 uncultured Saprospiraceae bacterium
TGGCGAAAGCCTCTCCCGCGTTCCTGATGGTTCAGATACTGATGACAACAGTGTTGACTTTGTTGCACAAGATCCGACACCGGGCGTTTCCAACGATCCGGCTGCTGCTCAGGTGCAGTTGATCCACAACGCTTATGATGCAGACACTGTTTCTGTAATCCTTGGCGCCAGCACAGTTGCGCTTGATACTTTCATCTTCCGCACAGCAACGCCGTTTTTATCTATTCCGGTAGATTCTGCCATTTCAGTTGTGGCTTTCGGCTCAACTGATACCACCGAAGCTGTCCAAACTATTCCTGGTGGTACCTTGATGGAGGGCGAAAGCTATGTTGCTATTGCTTCCGGTGAGGTGGATTCTATGGACTTCAGCGTGGAGGTATTTACCCCTGCCCGTATGATGTCTGCCGGAGATACACTGGTTGACTTATTGGCTTTCCACGGTTCTCCAGATGCACCACAGGTGTTGATCACTGCTCAAGACGTCGGAGCGATTTTCGATCCTATTAGTTTCAAGGAATTTAGTTCGGATTACACTTCCGTACCTCCTGCCAGTTATTTGATCGATGTGAATTTGGCTGCTGATACTTCTTTGGTTGCCACTTTCGAGGCTGATCTATCTGGCTTAGGCGGCGGGGCAGCTACCGTATTTGCTTCTGGATTTGTAACACCTGCCGAAGAAATGGACCCTGCTTTCGGACTTTGGGCAACCTTGGCAGATGGAACTACCTTTCCACTTGCACCTTTTGTGCCCGAGCCGGATTCTGCGCTTGTACAATTGATCCACAATGCTCCTGGCGCTGACACTGTATCTGTGATTTTGGGAGCTAATACGGTTGCCATTGATACATTCGTTTTCCGTACTGCTACGCCTTTCCTTTCCATTCCTGCAGATTCAAGTATTTCTGTAGTTGGGTTTGGAGCCACTGATACAACCGGAGCTGTATTCACTATTCCAGCAGGTACGTTGATGGATGATGTTTCATATGTGGCTATTGCGGCCGGTGCTCTGGATTCCATGAACATCACAGTTGAGGCTTTTGCACCCGCGAAAATGCTTGCTGATACAACCGCTGTGGTAGAGATTCTGGCTTTCCACGGTGCACCAGATGCCCCACCGGTATTGATCTCTGCTCGTAATGTAGGGCCGCTATTTGAGCCATTGAGCTTTAAAGACTTCAGCGCGGCTTACACGCCGGTACCGCCTTTCAATTACGTATTGGATGTAAATGTGGCTGCAGATAATTCTCCGGTAGCTACTTTCTTGGCTGATGTTCAAACCTTGGCCGGTCAGGCAATTACCGTATTTGCTTCCGGCTTTGCTGCACCCGATCCGGACGATCCTGCATTTGGCCTTTGGGTTGCGTTGGCAGATGGTACTACCTTCCCCTTACCACAAGCGGATTCCGTACAGCTTCAGGTAATCCATAATTCCCCTAATCCAACGGTGGACATTATTCTTGGACCACTAGGTGGCCAATTGGATACGCTCGAAGATGTAGCTTACCGCACAGCTACCGCCTTTATGACAATGGCTCCTGGTGAATACGATATTGAAGTAACGCTGCCGGATAACGGTGGAAGTGTGTTCCGGGATACTGTTGAATTATTAGTAGGTGGAACCTATGTAGCTATTGCCAACGGCCAAGTAGGAAATGAGGAGCGGCCATTCGAATTGGCGCTTACTGATATGGCTTCCACTGGAAGCACTGTAGAGGGCTTTGACATCACCTTGTTCCACGGTTCACAGGATGCTCCTACAGTTGATCTTGGATTCACCCTTAATCCGGCTTTGGACCCACTGTTTGGTATCGAAGATCTGGAATATGGCGTATTCAGCTTTATTCCAATTCCACCGGAAGGTCTTATTTTCCCAACTGTATTTATACAGGTGATCGATTCTGAATCAGGAGATGTAGTGAAGACTTTTGAAGCTAATTTGCCGGAATTGATCAACACAACCGATGCACGGGCAGCTGTAGCTATTGCCTCCGGATTCTTGGGTGGTGATGCTGCATCCGACACCGCATTTGCCTTGCTGGCAGTGCTACCTGATGGGCAGGTTGTCGAATTTGAAGAAGTCGTTACGTCCAACGAGGAGGTAGCTGAGCTGGTTCAGGAATTTACTATTTTCCCGAATCCTGTTCGCGATCAAGCTCAGGTTCGTTTCAACCTGAACGAGGCTGCTCAGGTAATGATGGAAATCTTTGATATTAATGGTCGTCGCATCCAGGCTGAGAGCTATGGTAATTTACCAGCCGGCTCTTTCACGGAGACGATCAATACGTTCAGCTTGCCAATGGGTACGTACCTCTATCGCTTGAGAACGAATAAAGGTAGCGTAACAGCACGCTTCCAGGTGGTCAAGTAAGAAGCTTTCCCAGGCTTAAAACCCATAAGGGGCTGTTTCCTTTCCAGGAGGCAGCCTCTTTTTGGTGAATGACAGGAGGAGTATGTATTTCCAGACAAGGCATCTTGCCAACTTTAATCATGTGGAGAAAAACAATTTTAGAGTGAAAGAACAATTTATTACATTCCGATTTGGTAGTTGAAAGTCTTGGATATGGATGAGGAGTTTTTGCACCCGGAAGGAAGGGTCTATAAGTACAGGGACCTGAAAGTTTACGCTTCTACCGAATGGTTGGCCGATAACAAGAAGAAGTATCGTCAAGTGTTCGACCGGTATGAGACTACCTACGTGTACGCGGAGCTTTCATTTTTCAACAAGCTTTTTGACGAAGAAGAGTGGGAAATTGAGGTTGAGTTGAAGTGTTATTCCCTGAAAAAAGGGCGAAAGGAAATTTGTACCCTGCCTTTGCGAAAGAAGGTGAGTAAATACGATCAAATTGTATATATCCGCGAAGGTTGGGGCAACAAGAATGAGGGAGCGTTCTGGAAAAAAGGCACCTATTACTGGGAAGCCTGGATCGAAGGAGAGAAAGTAGCCACCAAATACTTTTACATCGAGGATGCAGGCCGGGATCGCACCCCTGGCGAAAACCCTTACATAGAAGTGGAGTCCCTCCGCTTGTACGAAGGACCATACGATGATGTGGTGGAGGAGGACCGCAAATATTTTCGCCGGTTCAGCGCAGAAGAGACCCGATACATTTATGTAGAAATAACGCTGCGTAATCGCCACCTAAGTCGCAATTGGCACTGCGAGCTTTTCACTAAATTCTATAATGATGCCCGGGAATTGAAAGGGCAAGTTGTGCGTCTCCACCATGTGGAAAAAAAGGACGAATACATCCGCATTACGGCCGGCTGGGGCTCCAATGTGAAAGGGTCTTGGCGGGAAGATCGGTATACGGCCGAAATCATCTTTTTCGACCGTCTTCTAGCCGTGATCCCTTTTGAGGTCACTGACGAATTTGAGGAGGGAATTGCCGGGGTGCTATTACCCGACCGACACGCTCCGGTACAGCTCACCCCGGATTTGGATTCCGGACAAACCTTTGAGGAAGTACTGGCACGGCTGGACGCCCTCATTGGATTGGATGCAGTCAAAGCCCAGGTGCGCGATCATGCTCGCTACATTCAATTCCTTCAACTTCGGGAGGAGAAAGGGTTCGAGGAAAAAGAAAGCATTAATGTCCACTCTGTATTTATAGGAAATCCCGGCACCGGGAAAACAACGGTGGCCGGCATGATGGGCAGACTTTATCAGAAGATGGGACTCTTGACCAAAGGGCACGTTCATTCCGTTGATCGTGTAGACTTGGTAGGAGAATACATTGGCCAGACTGCCCCGAAAGTAAAAGAAGCCATTGAGAAAGCACGAGGTGGAGTTTTGTTCATCGATGAGGCTTACGCGCTGGCCCGTTCCCAGGATGATACCAAGGATTTTGGTAGAGAAGTAATCGAGATTCTCGTCAAAGAGATGTCCAATGGCCCCGGTGACCTCGCAGTCATTGTAGCGGGCTATCCCAAAGAGATGAAGCACTTCCTGGATTCTAATCCAGGGCTTAAGTCGAGGTTTAAGCTGTATTTCGAGTTTTCGGACTATTTACCGCAGGAGTTATCCCAGATTGCAAGTTATGCCTGTGAGCAAAAAGGAGTTGTGCTCTCCGAAGAGTCAAAACTACAGATCGATGAAATAATTGTGGAGGCCTTTCGGACGCGCGACCGGACTTTTGGAAATGCGCGCTTCGTGTATGATCTGATCGAAAAAGCCAAAGTGAACCTTGGACTTCGGATCATGGATCATTCGGAACCCCGGGAGTTGGAACGGGAACTTTTATCCCGGGTGGAATCGGAAGATGTCCAGCGGATCGATGTAAAACCGATGCGGGTGCTGCCCAATATTCCGGTTGATGAAGACCTGCTTCGAGCATCTTTGGAGGAGTTGGGTCGACTGATCGGCATGCAATCCGTAAAGGCCCAGATCAATGAACTGGTTCGATTGGTGCGTTATTATCGGGAGACGGGGAAGGATGTGCTCAATAGCTTTTACCTGCATACCGTATTTATCGGTAATCCCGGAACCGGAAAAACGACTGTAGCACGTATACTCGCTCAAATCTATAAAGCTCTAGGCGTTTTAGAACGCGGACATTTGGTAGAGACCGACCGTCAAGGCTTGGTGGCTGGATATGTGGGACAGACAGCGTTAAAAACCTCTGAGAAAGTAGAAGAGGCCAGTGGAGGGGTACTTTTCATTGACGAGGCTTATGCCCTTACGCAGAAAGCATCGGTTGGGCAAGGGGATTTCGGTGACGAAGCCGTTCAGACGCTGCTGAAACGCATGGAAGATCACCGTGGAAAATTCTTCGTATTTGCGGCCGGTTATCCGGACAATATGGAATCTTTCCTGAAGGCCAATCCTGGACTGAGCTCCCGCTTCGATAAAATCCTCAAGTTTGAAGATTATGCCCCGCAAGAGTTGTTCCGTATCGCCTTACTCATGTATGCTGAGAAAGGCATTGTTCCTACTCCGGAAGCCGAACAGCATTTAAAAGAATACTTGAACTACCAGTACGAATACCGGGATAAGTACTTCGGTAATGCCCGAACTGTCCGCCAAATGGTAGAGGAGAGTATTAAAAATCAAAATTTACGCCTCGCCTCACTTGCACCTGAAGAGCGTGAACATACTTCCAACAACATTCTCAATTTGGAGGATGTGGAAATGTTTACGCCAGACCACGCCAAAGGAGTATTCAATAAGAAAACGATCGGCTTTCATCGGAAAGCAGAGCCACCATCCGCCCGACCGGATGATACCCCGGAAGAGGAAGGCGAAGCTCGTGGAGGAACTCCTTAATGCTTGGGCAATCGAGGGAAAAAACCAAGTCGCCAGGGTTTGTATTTGTAGCGAACTAAACGGTAGTGCTCCTTTGTCCTTCCTGGGTATTCGAAGAAAAGCAGACCACACTGCAACAGATCAACGGTCAATTGTAACGCGTTTAATTGTTTCAATGCTTCCCAAACAGCTAATCGCTGACTTGTTTGATACATATCCGTTGTGACCACAACTGTCCGGTCACAGAAGAAAGGCTTTAGGGCATCCAAATACTGAAGGGTGGGCTCCAGGCCCGATTCCCCATGGATATACAATAGCTCTACGGAGCTATCATTCTTTTCCCATTCGGCTTTCCAGTTTGCAAATGAATTGGTTTTGACCGAAACCTCATTCAGGTTAAGCTTGGAAAGGGTAGCTACCAACCGGGCAGTTAAGTCCGGTTCGGTCATCTGTATATAAGTCCTTGCACTTGGCCGTCCTGCTGCCAAATAGGCCGTACCGAGCCCTGACCGGCCATCTATTTCTACAATGGTTGTTGGTTTGTGCCAGGCTGCTAACCGGAAGAGCAACGCTCCTGCACGTGTAGAAAGACCTGGCTCCTGCGACCCTTTTTTCAGTCGCTGATTTAGCCTTTGAACCTCCTTTAAGCGGTAAAATTCCCGTTGGTCTTCCAAAACCTGCTCCACCAATTGGTGGATAAAGGGAGATTGAACATCATACCGGGTTTGAGCTCGACTGTAAAATTGGATTTTATGCTTCCAAAGGTTTATCATTCTATTCCTGTTATCCCATCTTAGGTGGCCGCTAATCCACGCAACCAATAGGAGGAAACCCTGTTTTGGTTTACCTACTTTTGCAGGGTGCGAAATATACTATTCCTGGCCAGGAAAGGGTTCTATTTGGCGAAAGAGTTGGATATTGTGCTAACTTGGCCATTCTTATCCAAATTTCGTCAAACGAAACCGCACTATACCTTGTATTCACTCGGTGCTTGTACTCAAATATGCTGGGAGGGATACAATCGAAAATCTTACCAAATGAAATGTATACATCTCTTTTTAGGGCTTGCCTTTTTGTTGTCTAATAGTAGCCTCTCCTATGCACAGGCTCCATCCAACTGGTTCAATCTCGATGCTCAGACAGACCAGCTGCTCGGGGTATCTACAGAGAAAACCTACCAAAAGTTGACCCAGGGTCGCAAGCCTACCCCAATAGTGGTCGCCGTACTCGATAATGGAGTGGATTATGAGCATGAAGACCTTAAAGATAAAATGTGGGTTAACCCTGGAGAGATTCCTGGAAATGGTATCGATGACGATCAAAACGGTTACATAGATGATGTTCATGGTTGGAATTTTCTAGGCAACCCAAATGGAGAAAACGTCCAATTTGATAATTTGGAACTCACCCGTTTGTATGTGGAATACCAATCGGAGTTCGAGGGCAAATCGGAGGCCGATATCCCCAAAAAAGACAAAGAACGCTTTCTCGAATGGCAGGAATGGGGAAAATTGATCGAGAAAAAAAATGAATCTATTAAAGAGGACTATGCCTTTTATAGTCTATTGAACCAGGCCCTTGTAAGGCTTAAAGAGGATCTACCTTCTCCAATTACTAAAGAGTCTCTTAAAACGTACAAGGCTTCTTCAGAAATCATGGATCAGGTGTCCCAATTGTTTCTGGGTATGATGGATCAATACAATTGGGAATTCAAAGATCTTGAAAAAGACATTCAAAACGGGTATGATTACTTTCACACCCAGGCCAAGCATTACGATACAGAACTGGATGCAAGATCCATCGTAGGTGATAATTACTCCGATTTGGACGAACGCAGCTATGGGAACAATGATGTCCGCGGCCCGGATGCAGAACACGGTACCCATGTGGCCGGCATAATAGGTGCCAAACGCAATAATCAGCTAGGGATTGACGGCGTGGCAGCACCCGTACAGATTATGGCTGTTCGGATGTTGGCTGCAGGCGATGAACGGGACAAAGACGTGGCCAATGCGATCCGCTACGCAGTGGATAATGGGGCAAGTGTGATCAATATGAGTTTTGGCAAAGGACAATCTCCAAATAAAAAAGTAGTTGATGAGGCGGTGAAATATGCGATGAAGCACGATGTACTGTTAGTGCATGCGGCTGGAAATGATGGTGCTGAAAATCTTGCCGACAATAATTTTCCGGTTGACTACTTTGCTAAGAAAAAATTATTTGCACCTCGATACGCTAATAACTGGATTGAGGTAGGCGCCTCTACGCCGTCGGACAATGAAAATTTGCCGGCTAGTTTCTCCAACTACAGCAACTTTTTTGTTGACGTATTTGCTCCCGGTGTGGAGATGTATTCCACGGTGCCTTATAATCAATATGAAACTTTTGGAGGTACAAGCCAGGCAGCGCCCGTTGTCAGCGGAATTGCAGCTATGCTACGGGCCTATTTCCCGGAACTTACTGCCAAACAGGTCAAGCAAATTATTATGGACTCTGCCGTACGCCAGAAAGCCATGGTCAATATGCCTGGATCACCATCGACTAAAGTTCCTTTTCGTCAATTATCCGTGACCGGTGGGGTAGTGAACTTGTACGGCGCTTTCCAGTTGGCGAGTCAA
Organism: uncultured Saprospiraceae bacterium; assembly: GCA_964641965.1. Taxonomy (GTDB): domain Bacteria; phylum Bacteroidota; class Bacteroidia; order Chitinophagales; family Saprospiraceae; genus JAJDFU01. Next base: position 14,423 of record CAZXLD010000008.1, read on the forward strand.
ACGAAAGGCAAAAAGAAAATTAAAAACGGTGCAGGTGCCCAGAGCGTTAATCAAAAAGGTAAAAAAGAGCAGGCAATTCCCTGAGCAATTTTGTTGATTTCAGAAGGTCTTTTGAAGCTAGCCCAACTGCTATCGGATCAGGATTTCCCGTACGTAGTCTTCACCAATTGCCTCATTGATAAGTTGCAGGATTCGTTCCCGGCTCATGCTGAGTTCCTGGCGAAGCGGTGCGGAGGAAACTTCGACGATTAATTTCCGTCGGTGCAATTGTAAATTAGTCGTATATCGGTCAATAACCGGGCCCATCAATTCTGCCCAATGCCTTCGGATCTGGGCCTGATGGTATTTGCCCTTAAGGCGATAATGCTTGAGCATTTCGGCCAGTACTTCCTTGAGTTGTTTCTCCTCTTGCTGCATAATTAAGGTTCGGGTTGGGTAAGGACAGCACCTTCCTGCACAGAAAATTTACGATAATCCACGAACTTATTTTGAAGTATGGGTTCGATTCGTTCAGATTGAGTATCGGTAATGAATACCTGACCGAAAGAAGCACCAGCGAGAATAGCCAATAGGGCCTCTACCCGCTTGGCATCCAGGCGATCAAAAATATCATCGAGTAATAGTAGCGGTTTCTTCCCGGTGGCAGTCCGGATACGCTCAAACTGGGCTAGTTTCAAGGCAAGGGTCAGTGATTTTGCCTGTCCTTGTGATCCAAATCGTTTTACCGGATGGCCATTTAAGAGAAATGCAAGGTCATCTTTGTGGATGCCGTGGGTCGTACGTTGCAGGATCCGATCTTTTTCCAATGATGCTTCAAACAATTGATCCAGGCGTTGCTCATCCAGCTGGCTCTTGTAAATTATTTCCACCTGCTCCCCTTGGCTCGATAATGTATTGACCAAAGCCTCCACATGAGGCGAAATGGAAGCAATATATTGGGTCCGCGCTTCAAAAATGTACTGTGCCGGGACCAACATTTGGTGAGAATAAATGGCCAATAAACCCGAATTGAAGGTACGATTCTCCGCAAACTGCTTTAGCAATGCATTCCGCTGCTGGAGCAGTTTATTGTAAGTGATGAGGTGGTTGAGGTACTGAGGGTCAATTTGGGAAAGGCTGTTGTTCAGAAATCGTCTTCGTATTTCGCTACCCTCTAGGATCAGTTCCAGGTCAATGGGGGCGGAGAAAACAACTGGAATGAAACCAATATGCTCCGAAAGCAGTGGATATACAACGCCGTTTTTTGAAAACTCCTTGCGCCTGCCCGGTTGTACCTTGGCCACAACTAGATGCGCTTCTTCCTGATGCACAAAATGTCCTTCCAAGCGAAAAAAGTCAGATCCATGTTTGCTGAGGTGCCTGTCGTTCAGTCCCATTGGGCTGCGGCACATGCACAGGTAATAGATGGCTTCCAGCAGATTGGTCTTTCCCATCCCGTTCAATCCGGTAAAGGCATTCAGTTGGGGCGCCAGCTGGAGCTTGGCCTGTTCATAGTTCTTGAATGCAATTAATTTGAGTTGGGAGAGGTGCAATATCGGACCATTTATAAGAAAGCAAACTTGAAACGCAGGCTGAGCCAATGGATCTCAAAGACCTCAAAGGTACCTATTTGGTCATTTAAGAAGGTGGCTTGTCGAACAATAGGAGCAGGCTGCGGCGTTAAACCTATGGGTCTTTAAAATAGATCTGGAATTGAGGTGGCTTAAGCATTTTTTCCGATTTTTAAACCTCGGTTTTTCTCAGGGGCTAAATGACGTATCTTTAGCCCACAAACATTCAAGTTATTCCACTCAAATGGCATCCACGACAGAGCAAAAGACAGCGAAAAAAGCAGATCAAAAAAATACCAGCTTTTCCAAGGAAACGTACCTGCAATGGTTTGAGCTGATGTTTCGGATCCGAAAATTTGAAGAACGAGCCCTGATGTTGTACGGTCGTCAGAAAATCCGTGGTTTTCTGCATGTGTACATAGGTCAGGAAGCCGTGGCAGCCGGAATGGAATCTGCTTTGAAAGAAGGAGATGCCATCGTAACCGCCTACCGCCAACATGGAACAGCCATTGGCAGAGGGGTTACCACCAAAGCCTGTATGGCAGAGTTGTTTGGGAAATCTACTGGTATTGTCAAAGGGAAAGGCGGATCCATGCACTTCTTTGACGCTTCTAACCGCTATTTCGGCGGCAACGGCATTGTTGGGGCTCAAATTCCGATCGGAACAGGTATCGCCTTTGCGGAACAGTATAAAGGAACTGATAATATTTGCGTGACCATGTTTGGAGACGGAGCTGCCCGTCAGGGGTCGCTACACGAGTCCTTCACCATGGCCAACAACTGGAAACTCCCCGTGCTGTATATCTGTGAAAATAATGGGTATGCAATGGGAACTTCAGTTGAGCGGACCTCTAATGTGGCTGAGATTTATAAACTAGGTGCCGGATATGATATGGTCTCCGAACCTATTGATGGAATGTCTCCGGAATCTGTGTACGAAGGAATCTCAAGAGCTGCAGAGCATATTCGCTCCGGAAAGGGCCCTTATTTTCTAGAGATTATGACCTATCGCTACAAAGGCCACTCCGTTTCGGACCCTGCAAATTACCGGACCAAAGATGAAGTGAAATCCTACCAGGAAAAAGATCCGGTTAAGTCAACAGAAGCTAAGATCCTGGGCGAGAACATTGCCAGTGAGGAAGAAATCAAAAAAATTAAAGACGCAATAAAAGCGGAGATTGATGAGGCTGTAAAGTTTGCCGAAGAATCACCGCTTCCAGATCCTTCTGAACTATATACAGACAACTACTTGCAGCAAGATTATCCATTCATGCGGGATTAAGAGCCGCTTGATTTATTGCTGCTGAATGCACATGGCTCTGGCTTACTAATTTTGTAGGCCAGGGTCTTTTTTATGCATCAAGGTGCATCTACCGCTTGATCACCCTGCGGGTATAGCTTTTCCCGTTGACTAGCCAACGGACCAGATATAAGCCTGAGGGTAGCTCACCCATTCGAAAATCAATTCTTTGAGCTTGCCCCGGAGCGACCTTCCGTTTCGAAAGTTGCCTTCCAAAGGCATCAACCAATTCGATATAGGCACCTTTGAAGTGGGGTTGGATTTCGATTATCAGCAGATCAGACACCGGATTGGGATACAGTTCGACTGCGTTCAATTCCAATTCTTGGGTTGAGGTCACAGCTTCCGCAATGAAGGTAGTAGCTTCCGGTATCAATATCTTCTCCTCTTGGTTAAGAGCGGTATCAACCGCTACGACGGTAAACTCATAATACTGTCCATGGTCGCCTGTAAAGTCGACTTCCAGATCTGCCGTTTGGGCCCAAAACAGCCAGCTACTGTCCGGGTGCGTTCGGTAGTAGGTATCGTAATAACGAATACCCGACCCCTGGTCGCCTCCATTCCATGTCAGCTGTACGGTTTGATTTTGGCTAGTATCTGCTAAGGGATTTAACTGGCTAAAGGGAGCGTGATTGTCTGCTGAAATAATCCAAGTATTGGTGATGATCGGTTCATTGAAATCAAAATAGATGCCGGCGCGATTGCCCACCGATCGTCCTGTATTCAAGGTATCTAGTACGCGAATGGTGAAAAGAACGGCTCCTGTTCCGCTAATAGAGTCTTTATTCGGAGGTAGAAACCCTTCCAGCGGATGCGTTATCGGAGCTCCATTTAAAGTATCCAGCGTCAGGAATGACCAAACAAGTTCACTTGTATTTTCTTCAAAAACCACTTCTGTGCGAACTCGGTAGGGCAGAAGGGGGCGCAGATCGATAGTATCCAGGTATTCCCTAAAACCGGTTGGGATGGTGTAAAAGCTATCGGCAATGGAATAGCCGACCAAATTCAGGCTATTCAAATCAAATGCCGATTGGTCCAATGTATCCCTGATTATAACTTCCTTAGCCGGCGCGGTGGCCTCTTCCGGATCATTTTCAAAGCGGATCATGTAGGATAGGGTTCGCTGGGTATTGAGCCAATTTTTAGTTCCTTGCCCGGTAGGACCGACCTTGTCATTTGGATCTATGGAGCCTACGATCAAGCCGGTGGCATCTTCCTGATCTCGCGGTGGGTAACAGCTTGGATTGAAAACCGCATTCCCCAAATTATTCAAGTTGACTACCTGGTTGGCAGCAGCCAGTGCCAAACGTGCTGTACCCCCGGTCGCCAGATCACCCGCACACCCCAGGGCAGTTTGACCTAGCGTTTGAAAGTAGTTCATCGCGTACTCCTCATCCATGTTTACCTCGTAAATCCGATCCACTATTGGCGAGGCTACTGCATCAATAATACCATAGGCACATCCTACTACGGGAATAAAGCCGATCACGCTGGACAGCAATTGATCATGACAGTCTCCGATCAAATGTCTGAGTGGGGATCCATACCAGGGGGCATAGGTCCAGGCACGGGCATAGAAAGGACCAAGCTCCCCTGTTTTAACCTGAAAGGCTATCGTACGCGTGCTTTGAGCGGGAATATTTGGAATAAGGAAAGCGTAGACCTTGGCTTCGTAGGGTTCTCCATACAAGGTGATAATTTCAAAATAATCCGGCATGCTATCCACGAATTCAGGAAAAAGCGGATCGATGGGAATTTCCTCAAAGGAAAACGACTCTACTTCGAGGTTGGGAGAAATGGTGATCCAAACCGGTACCCCATGTGCATCGGTATCACCGTCATTTCCGATCTGAAGGAAAAAATTGGTAGCCAGGTTGGCCAACATAAATTCAGGAACCAGCACATCGGCCCAGGGCTTGGGGCCTACTGCCTCGATAATCTCAAAGGCTTCCTGTAAAATAAGTTCATCTGTATCGGGGGGCAGAAGTACAATATCCCATAACCCCGTCTGCTGCCCAGCCAGATCAAAAGTAGCTGCCACAGCATTAAGGCCAGAAAACTCCACTGTACCTTCAATAGGAAAGATCTCAGTGTCGCCAAGGCGCAGAAAAAAAGTAGTCCCAGGTGAAAAACCGGTTCCAATCAATTGGATGCCTACGGCTCCAGCATTACCCCCTTGGTCCGGAAAGACCTTCTCTACGCCTTGGTCTAGCTCAACCTTTACAGGAGGGAAATCAAAGATGCCTAAAGTAGGGTGATATTGCTCATTAATAAAATCGAAGCGGCCGGCAATGACCAATTGCTCATCAGTAGCCCCAAAAGCAGAGACATTGGCAAAGGCAATATTATTACCTGGTGTGGTTTTGTTAATCCCGATGGTATTGAAGTCGGCCAATATATTTCCTGTAGGAATACTGAGGTAAGCCAATCCGCCGACGGGTGCTCCATTCACCTCTGTAAGCCCTTGCCCCGAGATAAACAAGCCATCTCCATAGGGAAAAAGTTGCCCCATTCTCGATGCATTTACCGTCACATCCCAGGGGATTCTCGACCCCGTTGTGAGATCTACCGCACTGATTCCGTTGATTGGATCTCCATTGAGTGTTTCAAAATTCCCGCTTACAAAAACCCGGTCATCCACTGCTTTGACGTTATTGACCAGTCGGAATTGGTGCACTACCGGGTCATTTTCAATCCGGGCTTCCCAATCCACCAGCTGTCCATTGACATCGACTGCCGCCAATTTTCCTTTGAATTCGGCATTCACATTGTTAAAAGGGCCCGCGAAATATAGATAGTTCGTTTCGGGTGAAAAATCCAGTGCAAGAATCTCCCCATCCACATCCGGAGCAAAAGGCAGTAGGTTGCCATCCGGGTCCAATGCAGCCAGGCGATTGCGGGTTTGACCATTGATTTCGGTGAAATTGCCTCCTATGTAAAGTTGGCCGCTTTGTTGATCCAGGGTCATAGGGCTGATCGTTCCATCGGCATTGATTGACCAATCGGGAAGCGGAGCTCCGGTTTGAGGATCTACAGCAGCTAACCTTCCCGCATTCCCCGACATATAGATTCTGTTTCGGACAGGATCAGCGATCAATTCTCTGACACCAAGGAAATTAGTCTGAGGGGCCCAATCGGTAAGGGTTCCTGATCTCAGATTGAGTGCGAACGCGTTATCCCGCCCCTGATATTGAAAGATTTCAAACTCCCCGCCGAGGAGAAAACCGTTGCTTGTTTTTTGAATAGTGTGAATCGACCAATTAGGGCGAAGACGCCAGGAAAGGACCTCACCCGAGCTTGTCTGAATCTTGGTTATGTGGGAGACTGTATCGTTTCCTACGGTCAAAAAATCACCGCCCATCCACAGGGTATCTCCTTCTAAGAAAAGACTCAGAACCGCGGCATTAGGTTTCGGGTTGAATCCGGAGAGGACGCCGGCTTTGTTAACGGCTGCGACATTGCTTCTGCTTTCGCCGTTTACGGTTGCAAATTGTCCTCCAAAATACACCTCTGAATCGGAGACGGCTATGGCATTTACCTGCTGTCCAAAACCAAAACCAGACACGATTGGTGCCCAGGAAAGTGCTGTATTGGTGCTGAGGTCAAGTGCGAAGAGGACGTCGGGAGCATATCCCCCGCCATAGAGGATATCTCCGTCGAGGGTCATAGTATTCACCCACTGTCCGGTTACCGGTGCTAGCGATTGAAAGGTTTTTGTATTCAAATCTATGGCGGCTATGCTTTGGGTAGTGGAGTCTCCAACCTTGGAAAACCAGCCTGCTAATAGTAAAGAGGAGTCATGTATCTCAAGGTCAAGAACGCGATTATTGGGTTGCAGAAAGTCCGGGTCAATCGTTTGAGTGGTCAAGTCGATAGCTGCCAGATAGGCTCTGGCGGAGTCATTCACTTCGGTAAACGATCCGCCTGCATACAACACCCCATCTTTTAAGGCAAGCGTATGCACGGCGTCGTTGAATGCGGGCGTAAACTCCGGATCAATTCTCCAATCGGCGGTTACGTGTACCAGGTTGGTGTGCGTATTTTGGAGTGGACCCGCTCTTCGGAACTCACCTCCAACAAACCAACCCCCCGCTTCATCTGAAATGATGGTAAATACAGTACCAAAAATTGGAGGGAACCGAAGATCGGGTAGGGTGTCTGTGTTAGGAAAGAAGGCTGCTCCTTCCGTTTGATAGCCCACCTGGTCAAAACTGCCGGCAAAGTACATTACATTGCCTATTCGGTCCATCGTGTTGATGGATCCATTGGGGGTAATCCCTCGTTCTTGAAGCACTTGAGCACCCAGGTATTGAGCAGTGCCTAGCAAAAACAGGCCAAAAAGGAAGGAGCGGGAGTTAAACATGCTTGCAGGAAGTTTATGGGGTATACATGAATTCAATTAATCCCATGCAGCCCAGATAGGCAACCACGGCTTTACAGTTGGTAGGGCTCCAGGAACACTCGGCTTAGTCAACTTGATAAGTGGGTTATCTTATTTTCCAATACCAATTCGCCGCAGAAACTCCTCTTTCTTTCTTCGTGAAACGTCTATGGTATAATTGGCGGTGAGGACCACCTGCCCACCTTCTCCTCGTATATATTTTTGGATGTGGTCTAAATTGATGAGATACGAGTGGTGTACCCTGAAAAAACCGTGATCGCCTACAAGGAGCTCCATTTCCTTGAGGCTTTTGGAAAGCATCAGTTTAGGCCCCTCCACCTGGTAGAGATGGGTATAACTCCCGTCGGCCTCGCAATAAATAATCTGGTCAAGTGGGATAAAGGAGGTTTCTCCCTGAATGGGCACGGCCAGCTTTTTAAAACTGCTTTGCCCTCCCTTATAGTTCTGAGCAAGGTAGTTATAAGCAGATTTAGGGTAGACAGCGAATTCGGTTTGATGGCACCGCCGAATCGCTTCAAGCAGATCATCCAGGTCGACTGGTTTGAGCAGGTAGTCGAGTGCGCCAAATCGAATAGCTTTGATGGCGTATTGGTCATAGGCAGTGACAAAAATTACGGAGAAGTTGACTTCCGGCAGACTCGACAACAAATCAAAGCCGGATTGCTGTGGCATTTGAACATCCAGGAATACCAGGTCTGGCTGGCGGTCCTCAATGAGCTGCCGGCCATCTCGTGCTGAAGCTGCTTCACCCACGATTTCAATATCCGGGCAGTAGGTGTCTATCAGTAGGCGGAGGGTTTCCCGCGCATCCGGCTCATCATCGATCAGGAGGGTTCGGATCATACGTACCTAATTGGCGCAGAAAGGCGCTAGTGGCATTTGAATACGCACCAACGTTCCTGTACTTTCAGAATCTGGTTCTTCCAGGTTTACGAACTGTAATTCGATTTCGGCCTCCTTTTTTTCTAGCACCTCCAATCGTTCTTTCAATAAACGCAAACCGAATCCGGATGAGTTGGAAGTTGAAGAAGTTGTAGGTGTTGTTGAATTGGTTTTTAAACCAATCCCATTGTCCTCTACCTCTAACCGGAGTTGTTGATCCTGCTGATAAGCGCGGACCACAATGACGCCGGGTTTATTGGTCGGCATGATCCCATGCCAGATGGCATTTTCCACCAGGGGTTGCAATAAAAGAGAGGGGACCATTACCTGATCTAAGATTAAATCGGAGTCTAGATCGAAAGAAAAATGGATTTGATTTTTAAAACGCAAGGTTTCCAGTTGGATGTAGTGCTCCAGGAGTTTGAGTTCCTCTTCCAACGAAATCAATCCTTGTTCAGCATGTTCCAGAATGGATCGCATGAGTTTGGAAAATTTGCTTAAGTAGCGAGAGGCACTTTCTTTTTCTCCTTTTAAGACCATCAAATTGATCGAATTCAGGCAGTTAAATACGAAGTGGGGGTTCATTTGTGCTTGAAGCGCTTTCAGTTTAAGTTCACTCAATTTTTGATTGAATGCAGCTTGTTGGAGCGCTGTATTTTTTTGTGCCAGCAATTGCTGATTCTTCAACCGCTGTCGCAATAAGTAAATCAAAAGCCCTCCAATAGTGCAGATGAGGATTAAGCCCGCTCCCAGCGACCATGAAACTGTGGTTTGCCTCGAAGCTTTAAGTTGTTGCACCTCCTTTTCCCTCGAAAGCAAGGTGATTTGTTCTTCTTTGCGTTCGGTTTCGTACGTGATTTCCAATTCCTCTATCCGGTTGCGATGATTCTCACTTATCAAGCTGTCTTGCCAAAACTCAAACTCTTTTCGATACTCTAATGCTTGTTTGTAGAACCCCTTATTTTCATAGGCTTCTGCTAATTGTTCATACAAATTTTTCACTTCCAGCAAAAGATTTAATTCATGAGCCAGCTCAAGGGCATTTTCCAGTCTGGGGATGGCTTGGTCAAAGAGTCCTTGTCGAGCGTACAAGTCACCAATCCCATGCATGGTATACAACATACCTGTTCGATCATCAATAGATTCGGCTGTATTGTAGGAAGCTCTATAATAGGGTAGGGCTTCCACATAATTGCCCATCATGCTATATGCCGATGCTATATTGAGCAAGTTGATTCCGGCATGGAATTGCTGACCCAGCTTTTGATTGAGTTCATAGGATCTTTGATAGAAGGTAAGAGCTTGCTCAAATTGACCTTGGGCGCGGTGAATTAATCCGAGGTTACCTGCCATATGCGCGATTGATATAGAATCTCGGTGCCGCTCTGCGTATCGAAGACCCGCTTCATAGTAGGGTTGGGCGGTGGCGTGATCACCCATAGCCCAATGTACCATACCAGTGTTGGTATGGCATTTCATGGCGCCGGTAGAGTCTCCGACGGCCAGGTAATAACGCTTGGCCATCAAGTAATCAGCCACTGACTTATCATACAATCCACCGTAATAATGCAAGATTCCAGATTCCATGTAATAGGTGGCCTGGATATGCTCAAGTTCCGGATTGGCTTGTAGCAGTTTCTTCACAGGGGTTAAAGCTAAACGACCTTTGGCCAGTTGCCCCGTCTTCCAGGCTTGATTTGCTTTTTGTAGCTGTACCTCTGCCAGCCAGGCTATACGATCTTGTTTTTTAGCAATGGCAAACGCTCGTTTAAGATGCGTATCTGCTATAGCACTATCTGATTCAGCGTAGTATTCATATAACTCCAGGTATCCCTTTATGGAAAGCGTATCGGGTCCCTGCTTTTGCAAAACCCGCAATAAGCTATCGGGATTGAATTGTCCGTTCAAAGGTCCGAAGCTGATTAACCCGAATAGGATTAAGTACGGAGCAACTCCTTTGGTAATGTCCATAGGCACTGGAATAATTCACTTTTAAGCCTTCCTATTTACGAAGGTCAGGGAAAAGAGCCTGGATTTGAATGTAGGCGAAAAACAAAAGTTTCCTATTTTTGCGGAGCTTTTTGAGGAGGGTACTTCCTCTTTGTTAAACAATCTTTTAGGACTTAACGGAAGATAGCGATTTATGGCTAAGCGTAAGCAGGGAAAGAAAGCAGATGAAACCTTAGTAGATATTGTAGAGGTACGGGACCAGACCCAGGATTTTATGGGGCGGTATCAGAACTACATATTCGGGGGTTTGGTCGTGGTGGTTTTGATCATCGCGGCTTTTGCCTTTTTGAATTACCGTACCGGAGTTCGAAATCAGGAAGCCGTCGAACAAATGTTTCAAGCCCAGTTCCAATTCGAGCGCGATTCCTTCGCAGCGGCCCTGACTAATCCGGGTGGCGGATATATGGGTTTTCTGGATATCCTGGATGAATATGGCGGAACACCTGCCGGGAACACTGCCAACTACTACATCGGCGTTTCCTATCTCAATTTAGGCAAATACGATGCGGCCATTGATTATCTGCAGGACTTCAAACCTAAGGATGATATTATGCCTACGATGAAATTCGGAGCGATGGGCGATGCCTATTCTGAATTGAAGGATTTCGATAATGCACTTAAATCTTACAAACGTGCTGTTTCTGCCGGAGAAGTGGATATGCTCAAAGCCTACTATTTAAAGAAGATCGGCATGCTGCACGAGTATCAAAAGGAATATGCCGAAGCCTTGGAGGCCTATCAGCAGGTGAAGGATGATTATCCTCTTAGTCCTGAAGGACGAGATATTGATCGATATATTCTGCGCGTAGCTGGAAAGGCTTAAACTTTAAGTCCAACAAAACGGTACAAAAGAGGTAGCATGTTTAACCAGGCTACCTCTTTTTAATTTATCAAATTGAAATCTTATGGCGAGTGCCCACCAAAATCTGAGTACTTACGACGAGGCAAGTATACCGAACGGAAAGGAATTTAAAATTGGTATTGTAGTAAGTGAATGGAATTCAGAGATTACACATGCTTTGTATTCAGGTTGTTACGATACGTTACTTAAACATGAGGTTGATCCTGAGCGCATCTATACCATTCAAGTCCCCGGCTCCTTCGAACTTCCGGCCGGCGGCAAGATGATCTATTCCAAACACAACCCCGACGCGATTGTCTGCTTGGGGTGTGTCATACAAGGAGAGACTCGCCACAATGAATATATCAATCAATCGGTAGCTACCGGCTTGACCAATTTGAGTATTGCCTCTGGCACTCCGTTTATTTTTGGAGTGCTCACTCCAAATACCCTGGAACAAGCCCGCGAACGTGCAGGTGGAGTGCATGGTAACAAAGGAATAGAAGCCGCAGTCACAGCCCTTCGGATGGCCGGTCTCAAGCAAAAAATGTCTAAAGCTGAAAAGCGAATTGGCTTTAGTAATCGGATAAGTTAAGTTCCCTATATTAAGTTCCATGAAGGTACACCCTGTCGAAACCGGTTTCTTTAAACTGGACGGAGGAGCCATGTTCGGGATTGTTCCCAAACAGCTTTGGCAGAAATTGACTCCACCAGACGAAAAGAATTTATGCACCTGGGCCATGCGTTGCCTGTTCATCGAAACAGATGACCGAAAAATTCTGGTGGATACCGGAATTGGAGATAAACAGGATGCCAAGTTTTACTCCCACTTTCACCCCCATGGAGAAGATAGTCTTTTGGGATCGTTGGATAACCTGGGAGTCGGACCAGAAGCTATTACGGATGTTTTGTTGACCCACCTTCATTTTGATCATGTAGGAGGAGCCGTAAAACGGAATCCCGATGGTCAACTGGTACCCACTTTTCCAAATGCGACCTATTGGACGCATAAGAAGCATTACGATTGGGCCAGAAAGCCCAATCCAAGGGAAGCAGCCTCTTTTCTCCCTGAGAATTTCATCCCGCTGGAGGAAGCCGGCGTTCTTCAATTCATTGACGCAGGGGAGGAGGACTATGAATGGTTGCCAGGTCTGCACGTTCGATTGGTTTATGGGCATACTGAAGCCATGATGGTCTTACTTATCCATACAGCAGGAAAGACGATGGTTTATTGTGCAGACGTTATGCCTTCCACTTTCCATCTGGGGATGCCTTATGTCATGGGTTATGACTTGCGGCCACTGGAGACCTTAAAGGAGAAAAAGAGGATCCTGGAAGATGCTTTGGAACTTCAACAACTTCTCATCTTTGAACATGATCCGGTAACCCCTTCCTGCCTGCTGACCAAAAACGAGAAAGGCCGGATCGTAGCCGGAGGACGGATTTCAATCGCTGAATTTTTAAATCGGTAATCCTCAGCGATTGAAATCCAGGGTCTAATTTAAATCCCTTCCGGCAATCCTACCGTAACCCATTGCCCGGTATTTTGGGCCTGGATGCGGTTATTGTACATGGCCTCGCAGTGTACCCCCGGCAGATAATACCTACCCTGATAAGCTGCGTTCAATTGAACATAATAGGTAACTATTTCTCCCGGATTCAAATTAAAGAAGGTATACACCCGGTCGTCTCGAATATCCTGATAATCACTTGGGGAATTTTCAAATCGATTCATTCCTGAAAACCGGGCATTCAAGATTTCCCAACCCGAAGGGAAAATCTGGTCTAACGCAATATCTGATATTCGGTATGGACGGTCTCCGGTATGGGTAATTTCCACCTGGGCAATAAAGTCCATCCCCTGTGGAAGATTGCTTGGATCCAGAGTGTTTCCGTTCAGGTCCTGATAGTTCGCTGTTAAACGGAGCCCTTCCGCTTTGGAGGTTTCCTGGCCTACGAGCGGTTGACCCTTAGAAACCAATCGTACAAATAAGAGCCCTTCTCCGTTGTTTTTCAGCTGAATAGGTGTATTACCTTCAAGTTGGGCTGGAAGAAGCTGAATGGTCTTGACCGGACTGTTAGAACCTTGATTTTGAGGATTGCTGGATCCGAAGGCGTAAGTGAAGTCCATTTGATTCTGCACACCCCCTTCTCCAACCAGCTTGCCAACCGCCAGCAAGCAATAGGCTGTTGTCTGGGTGCTAAACCATCCCACTTGTCCGAGGTCATCTGAAATGCGTTGCGCCAATTCAGCGGCCTGTTCTGTTTGTCCCAACAGGACGCGGGTCTCCATAATCATGGCCAGGTTTCGAGTGGAAGAACCATACGTTCGGCTTGGGCCGTCATATGCTCTGACTTGATTGGTCAGGTTTGCCACCAATCGATTGGCGACCTCGGTCTGGCCAGCCAGGGCATAAGCAGCTGCCAGGCGCCACTGTGCTACCGGGCTGAGGTTTTGCTGTTCTCGAAGCCGGTTCATGGCGGCCATATCCGGTTGTTGTGCCAATGCCAAGGTGTACAGTCGATACGCCTGTGTCAACTCTTTTTCCTCCTTTTCCCAAGCATAACCATAAGGAACCTGGCCACTAGCGGGTTGCCACATCCGAGCCGTTTTTTGCTGAAAATCCAACCAGTTGGTCAACAAACCGGTAGGTACGGTATAACCGTTATTCTTGGCCTCCAGTAAAAAATGCCCTCCATAATTTGAGGCCCAATGGTTGGGGTTTGGGTCCCCCGGCCAATAGCCGAATCCTCCGGTTCCGGTTTGGAAAGCAAACATCCGCTGAATAGTAGCTTGGACGTTTTGCTTCATTTTCCGTTCCTGATTGGCATCTAATTCCAATACTCGCCCGGCATAGATCTGTGGAAAGCCTGCTGAAATAGTTTGCTCGGCACAACCGTAGGGGTACTGAATAAGATATTGGAGCCGTTCACCAAAATTGAAGGGCGGTAAAGTAGACACTTCCAGGTACCCTTCCCGGGAATTGGAAACGCCGATTGGCTGGTAGGTACCCGACCAGGATTCTCCGGGTTTGAGGGTAGCCGAAACTATATCCGAGCGAAAGGCATTCGGGTTTCGAATCTCGACTGACACCTCCTGGGAGGCTTGCTCCCCACCGCCGTTGGCCTCAATCAAAAAATTGGCCCTACCTGTAGTTTCATTGATATCCACATCAAAATAGACGATTTGGTTACCCGGTTGCTGGAAGGAGAGTCGTTGGGTGTTGGTTCCAATACTCACTTTACCCGTACTTTCAGTCAGGCGCACCGTCACCTTTTTTACCTTGTCATCCATGGCAAACACATTGACCGGAATACGGACACGCTCCCCTGGCCCAAGCACTCTTGGCAGGGTTGAAAGTACCATCAGCGGCTTTTTAACCGGTATGGTTTCGTCAGCAGACCCATAAGCACCATCTTGTGCTGCAACCACCATGGTCCGAACGGCACCCACATAATTGGGCATTTGCAGTTGATGACTGGCTTTCTGGCCTTTTTTCAATTGGAATGGCCCCAGGTGCATGACTACAGAAGCGAACCGACTCATTTCCTGCTGTTCTGCATCATTTTCTGCTCCGCCACCACCAACACTTAGGATTCGATCCAGTTGTCCCCCATAGGCACCCAATACCTGATCGTATACATCCCAGGTTTTGATGCCCAGCGCTTCTTTGGCGTAAAAAGCTCCATGAGGATCCGGTGTTCTGAAAGAAGTAATACCCAGTAGACCTTCGTCGACTACAGCAATGGTATAGGCCATGGGCTTGCCTTCTTTTTCTGCCACCTCAATGGTAAATTCACTTTCCGGGCGGATGGCTGCGGGTGCTGCGATGACGGGTTCCAAACGGGTACTTGGAGCTTCTACGGGGATGGGAAGTACCCCGTATAATCGAATCGGACGATCGTTCTTGAGCTGTGCATGTTCCTGGATTAACGTAACATGGGCGTATACATTAGGAGCCATTTCGGGAGTGGCTGTGAAGCTGTACCGGTTTTCGCCTTGCTTTAAGTTGAGCCAGCGGGTTTCCAATATGTCGCTACCCGTTTCCAGGCTGATAAAGGCCCTGCAGTTTTCTTCGGCAGGAATAATGAGTTCTACTTCATCGTCTACCGCATAAGTCTCCTTGTCGCTTGTAAATGCAAGTAGAGCTGCATCCGTGGACCGGTCTGAAGATTCCGCATAGGGATATCCAACGTACAGGAAGTCACCTGTGCAATGGCCATCGTTTTCTTCACAAACCCGGACTAGATACCGACCCCATTGAGGTAGGGTGACACTCCAATCGGCTTGTCCATCGGTGTTTGTGCGCAAGGTCGCCGATTGCTGTTCCTCCAGGTTGCGGTTGTAATTATAGGTGGATACGTTATTGCTGTTGCGTTCCCACCACCATCTCCATTCCACCCGGTACACCTCGGCGGTCAAGGTCCGATTTGCCAGCGGATTACCTTGAGCGTCCACTACCACCACATTGAGGTTGCCGGATTCATCTATAGAGAGTCGCTTTTGGCGATATTCATTTTCCGGAAGCTCAACCCCCACATAAGCGTTGTACGGACTAATTTCCTTGGTCTGCAAAGCCGTGCTAAAGTCGCCACCTTTTTCAAAAACCCGAGTTCGAAATTGTGCTGAAATCTTGCCGGAAGGGAGTGTGCGCGGGAAAAAATTGGTCGAGAAAGAGGCATTGCCACCATTGTCCAAAGTACCATTGAAAATGACATTCGACCGACCGGCGGTTCGACGGGTTGGATCGTCAAAAGCGTATGTACTGTACTTTGGGAAACTGGTATTTTTACTGGATAATTGAGCTTCTACAATGGCCTCAAGGCCAGAAGCCGGTGCACCGTGAAGCCATTTAGCCGACACAGTTGCCTGCACCGTCCGATCATTGCCCAACTGGATGACATCTGTGCCAAAATCCAAATCCATCTGGAGTCGGTTCGGTTTTATGGTTTCAACGAACATCCCTTTTTCGAAGGTAGCTCCTCCTGCTTTAACGATCGCTCTCCAAAGACCGGTTGGGTCTTCCTTTTTGGTAGAAAATGAAAGGTCGTAGATCCGACCCACATGGGAAAGCACACTTCGTTTTTCCACGAGTTGATTTCGGGGGTTGTATAGCTCCAGGACCACCGGATAGGCTTGGGGAAGGCTTCCGGATGCATCCTCCAGCATGAGGTTTAGATGAACCGAATCTCCAGGTCTCCAAGCACCTCGCTCTGTATAGAGATAGCCCTTAAGTCCTTTCTGAGCGCGGGTTCCGCTCACGTCAAACCTGCTTAAAGAAAGAGCATTGCCATCCTGCAAGCGCAAATACCCCTTTTGGTCCCCTTTTTCAACTACTGCTATAAAGGGTTTGGTGTTCAGGTCCATTCGCAGGGTTCCATTACCGTCTGTCTTCCCCGACCCCAACGGCTGCTGGTAATAATCATAAAAGGTAATGGTGGCACCACTTACAGATCGGGTAGTACGCAGATCAGTAGCCGTGACCAGGAATTGGTTTTGATCATTGCCCTTGGCCATTAGACCCAGGTTGGAAGTCAGCACATTCCGGCGAACAAACTTTTCATAATTGTAAAAGGCGGGCTTACAGGGGTCGTCTCGATCTTCCCATCGGTAATCGGGATAGTATCCTTCAAAGCCATACCAGTTGTCCAGCAGTGAAGTCAGTTCTTCTTCGGCACTAAAATTAGCATCGAGTTCATCTTCCTGTTCCGTAAATTCATTGGCACAAGTGAATTGAGTGAAAGAGGGCATAAAACCGATGCGGACCTGATAAATGGCATCCGGATCCTGCTCAAACATGCTTCCCAGGTCCAAAGCATAACGCCCCCAGGTAGAAGCTTCAGCAGTTGGATTCAGCAAATGCAAATCTACCTTATGCTGGAGTACCAGTTTGCCAACCCGATACAATTCATCGCTTCCATCCAGATTATTGGTTTGCAGGAACTGCAGGATATTATCGTCATAAATCTTAAATACCTCTACCAGCACAGCATTTAACCCGACAGCCTCGAAAGGAAAAATCAAGCCCTCCGACTCGGGCATGATCACCCCACGACCGACTAAACGCACCGCGGGGTCTGGCAAGTTTAAACTCAGATCCCAAGCACTTTGGTTCTTCATGCGAATCCCATCACTGCTAAGGATTCCGGCTTCAGCTACTACCTGATATACACCGGATAACTTATTGCCCGGATAAATGATCACTTGAGTACCATCGATTAAAAAGCGCAAATTTCCGCTGTAGCCACTCAGCCGAATAAGGCCGGCCAGGTCTTGACCGGCGTCCAGCGGATCAGAAAACTGAAGGACAATGGATTGTTGGGGGTCTTGAACTACCTGGGCCTGGATAATTCGGAAATCGCCAAGGGCCGGGATTTCGATCGTCCGAGTCCCGGATTCATTAACGCCAATGGGTTTGCCATTCCAACTCAGGGTCAACTTACCTGGTTCATTAGTGCGTTGAATTCCGGAAATGGTAAATCGGTGTTCCAATTGATCGGAAGTGTGAACCCATTGGATTTCCAGATCACTATTTTCTTGTCGAGCCTGTACGATTTGTTCTACGGCTTCCGGTTCGGCGATATCGGCGGTGTAAATTGCGCCCTTAAGTTCACGAACTTCAGATCGGTTATCCACGGTAGGGAACAAACCTTCGATGGCTAGATCATAGGCTTGATCCCTTGTGTTGAAGGAAAACGATACTTGTTGGGCTTCTTTGGGAGTGCCAGGAAACAGCCGTTCCAGTTGAAGGGTAGCGGTGTAAACCTGGCCACTTTTCATGGGTACTTCCGGTTCAAATCGCAGTGTGCGCGCATCTTCCCAGTACAAGTCGCCGGATGCTGCCGGGGATAATTGAAGCAGTTCGGAATCCGCCAGACTTCCGATTTGTTCTGCCGAGATCGGACTTTGTGTGAATCGAATGCGCACAGGGCCCGCTTTGGAAAGAATGCCGGAAGAAAACCCGGAGATGTAAGGCTGAGCTTCCTCTGGAAAGGCACTGGGGCCACTGGGTCTGGAACAAGAAAAGGATGCCAGCAGGATAAGAAGGGAAAGGAAGCGAAAGGCTGGGAAATTGTACATAATTTTAGGATTGGGCGTTTTACGATTTGGTGGAGTTGGGGAATATTTATTGAATTGCTGTGAACTTGCCGAAAAGGTTGTCGTTTTGAACAGACTTTATATGTTCTTCAAAGCCCTGTTAAATTAATTGTTTATGCTGGAATTCCTTCCACAGTTTCCGCTTCAAATTGTGGTTTTCCCAGGAGAAGTGGTCAATCTACACATTTTTGAACCTCGTTACAGGGAATTGGTGAGCGATTGCGAAAACCAACAGATCAACTTTGGAATACCAACTTTTTTGGATGGGAATGTGCAGCCAACCGGAACTGAAGTCAGTTTAGTTGAAATTGTAAAAAAGTACCCGGAGGGAGAATCCGACATTCGGGTCAAAGGAGAACGCCTCTATTCCATCCACGAATTTTACCCGGTAGCATCGGGCAAACTCTATGCAGGAGCTGAGGTCGACTGGGTTAAAACGGATATGCGCGGCAATCCGGCCATGCGGCTCCAGATATTAGAGCAGGTGCAGGAACTGTTTGCGCTGCTTGGCATCACTAAGGAGTTGCCCTCCGAGGAAGATCGATTTTCGGTATTTGCTATTGCCCATCACCTAGGGCTTAATTTGCAGCAGGAATACGAGCTCTTGAACCTGTTCTCTGAATTTGAGCGTCAGCAATATGTGTTGAGCCATCTGACCAACACACTACCGGTCGTTAAGGAGATGGAAAACTTGAGAGCAAGGGTGCAAATGAATGGGCATTTCAGAAACCTGAAGCCGCCTAACTTCTAAAGATTGCCACACAGACATCCGGGACGTTTGGACCCGATAAAACAGGATTATGGCTTGCTGATCCGGTTCGGTAATCCCCTTGTCTTTCAAAAAGAATTCTGATAAACAGAACTGAGGCCCGCCCTAGTCAGATCAAGTCAGGCCAATATTTGATAAATGTTGACCCAAACTTTCTGATGCCCATGTGGCTGGGAGTATCGATATACTCAACAGTAAAAGTAAGCTTCCTTGACCCAGCTAATCAAGGGGGGGCCACATGTTTTACCGGCTTTTAACATTTTAGGCCCCCCTTTTCCGCTTAAATGCTAAACGGAGGGAGATGATGTGGGAGAAGGTTTCTCGGCTATCCCCGGGGTCCGTAAAGGCATAATCGACAAAAAAGGTGTGAATCCGAAAACCCACCCCGAAAGAAGGGCGAACACTCAAAAACTCCTCGTCTTGAAAATCCCGCTCCTGCTGGAATTGATTCACCCCTCCTCTAAGAAAGACGAAGTTGCCGTAGCCAAATTCCAGGCCAAAGGAAGGGTCAAGGCTGATGGGCGAAGCGGAAATCAACGTATTGCGTCGGCCGTCGGTGGTGGCCGTAAGGTTGGCTTCCGGAAGTAAACTCACTTTCCCGAGTTGGAATAGATAGCCAAAGCCCAAGATCAATTGCGGTTTGGTAATTTCCAGACTATTGATGGGGACTTCATTATTGGTCAGTTCGAGTACCTCCTTTTCATCATCAGTAAAGGAGAAGGTCCAGGCGTTAAAAGTAGTCGTGATATCTCTTGCCATGAAGCCAACCCGAAACCCTTTTAAGCGGTACTGAATGCCCAGATCGAGTCCAAATCCCCAGGAATTGGCAAATGGGCCAATTTGTCGATACACCACTTTGGCGCTTCCGCCTATGAAAAGTTGGCCATTTCGGATGCGAAGGGGTTGTCCGTAGCTGATGAAAAATGCATAGTCTGCTGCTGAAAACTCGGTTACATTATCAAAATTAACCGTGCCGTCACTTTCGTACAGGCTGAGGGTATTGGGAATTTCGTCGATACCGAATCGAATAAAGGAAAAGGCAAGGCGTCGCTGCGAGTTGGAGAGCGGGAGCGATACAGAAGCAAAATCAAACTTCCCCACACCGGCAAACCACTCTGCGTGCATGGCACTTAGATCCAGACTGTAAGTAGAGTCAGTGGCGGCCAGTCCCGCAGGGTTCCAATACGATGCCGAACCATCTGCTACAGAGGCGGCCACCGAATTGCCCATTGCCTGAGCACGGGCGCTCACTCCGATAGATAAAAATTCATTGCTGTACTTCTGCCCGGACAGGGTCAAGCAGATCAGACTAAAAACAATAAGTCCGGAAGTTCTGAGCGCGTAGATGTGGGCCATGCCGTAAAAACAAGTTGGAATCCGGTTCATTAACGATGGTTAAACCTCAAAATTTCAGTTGCTGGAGCAGAATGACGACAAAACTAAAAAACACGCTCTTCTTCTTGTACCGACTCCTTTAGATCCCGATTAACTGCAATAGAGGCATTCAGCTCATACCCGATCAACACACTTATCGCATTCAGTTCAATCCAAAGCATAATCACAATGATGGCTCCGATAGAGCCGTACAGTTGGTTGTAGGTGCCAAAATTATTCACATATGTAGAAAAAACCAGAGAAACCAAGCCTGCTAAACCGGTTGCAACCAGTGAGCCCGGAGTAAACCACCTGAATTTTTGCCGCAGAGGAGCTCCATAGCGGTAAATGACACTGATTGCACTATGGGCCAGAAAAAAGACAATCAGCCAACGGAGTGCGTTGAGCAGGAATAAAGTCAAATTATCCAGCCCGGTAAAATCTCCCAACTCCCGGATTACATAGCCGCCGACAATACTTAGGACAACCGAGACAATGACCATGGCCGAAACTGCGAAGGTAAGTGCCACGGCAATGATCCGTTTTCGGAAAAAATTGCGCTGTTTGTAGGTGAGCTGGTACGATTTTTCAAAGCTGCGCATGATGGCCAGCATGCCGTTGGACGAAAAAAACACAGTAAGGATGAATCCGAAGCTGAAAAGTCCGGTTCTTGGATTGGATGTAATGTCCTCTATGAATTCGAATAAGCGATCCCCAGCTACACCGGGCATTACATTCTTGATCTGCTCTTCCAAGATAAGGTCAAAATTTTCTCCTTCCGGCAGGAATCGTACGACATATCGTTTTACATAGGGGAGCAGGGTAAACAGGGAAATGAGACTCGGGAAAACGGATAAAAAGAAACTGAATGCAATGGAATTGGCCCGCATAATCAGGTCCAGCCGCCTGAACTCGTTGAAAATAAAGACCATAACATCATAAATAGGAACACCTGAAAAGCCGGGCAGCGACCTTCTTCTGGCCCACACGTTGAGTTTTCGGATCAATCTGGAATGCAGGAACCGGTCTTTTATCTTCAGGAACCAGATTTTGAGCTTATTCAACAAAATAGGGCCGCAGTTTTTCAATCAAAAATAAAGGGGCCGGCACGCGTTTGCCGGTTTGATTATTTACAAAACATAGTCGAACCTTTCCAGCGTTGACCAACTTGTTGTCCTCGTTAAACAACTCCATGGCAAAGGTGATGTAGTCTTCGGGCAATTGCTGCAATTGCGTTTGTATGGTGATCAGTTCGTCGTATTTCGCAGGTCTTAGATAGCGAGTTTGCATGCTGACTACCGGCATGCCGATTTGGTGGTGTTCTTCCATTTCCCGGTAGGTGAGTCCCAGAGAACGAATGAGTTCAACCCGGCCGATTTCATAGTATTGGGCGTAATGGCCATAATATAGATAACCCATTTGATCGGTCTCTCCATATCGAACCCGTTTTTTGAACTGGTGGGAAAGCATAAAGGAGGTACATTTTGGAAAGGGAAATTAACCATTTCCGTTGGTAGGCCAGGCAACTGGGTTGGGTAATCCAGGTTTAGGTCAAATCCTGCAAGCGAAATGAATAATTGCCGGATTGCAGGAGTTCAGAATTGTGCAAGAACGGTTTTTTCTTTTATTTGTAGGAGTTATCCTTAGCTCTATCGATTACTTCATCCCTTGGGCAACTGATTGAGTCCATAATGCGTATTGGTAGATAGTGAAAACAGATTCCTATGACATCCTCTTCTGGCAGCTCGGTAGCTAACAAATCATTCTGGAAACGGCCCGAAGGCGTAACCGGAACCATATTCCTAGCCGGATTGATCCTGGGTGGGGGAGCATTGCTAGCAGCTGCTTTGCCAACTTTGATCACGCTAGCGGCAAATACCTTGTACCTGGCTCTGATGATCGTAGCCCTTGGGGCACTTGTTTACATGGTAGTAGATCCCAAGATGCGCAACTTGATCGGGTATATGTATAAAAGTGTAATGCGCTGGGTTACCGGTTTTTTTGTGGAACTGGATCCGATCGGCATTTTGAAGAACTATGTTGCGGAGCTCAAGGATAATATTCAGAAAATGAACCGGCAGATCAGCAAACTGCGTGGGCAGATGCATAAGCTGCAAGAGATTATCTACAACAACAACAAGGAAATCCAATCGAACCTCGAGTTGGCGAGTAAAGCCAAAGCCAACAATAAGCAGAGCGTCATGATCCTGAAGTCCAGACGGGCAGGACGATTGAAGGAGTCCAATATGCGACTGGAGGATCTATATCGAAAAATGGAAGTACTCTACCGGGTGTTGGGAAAGATGTACGAAAACTCAATGATCCTAAAGGAGGATATCGAAGATCAAGTGACGATAAAGGAGCAGGAACGTAAAGCTATTCATGCCAGTCATAATGCGATGAAGTCGGCGATGAGTGTGATCAGTGGGGATCCGGACCAGCGGGCAGTGTTTGATATGGCCATGGAAGCAATCGCAGATGATGTAAGCAAGAAAGTGGGAGAAATGGAACGCTTCATGGAAGTGTCTTCCAATTTTATGGAATCGCTCGACTTACAGAATGGCATTTTTGAGGAAGAAGGTCTTAAAATGCTGGAACGTTGGGAAAAAGAAGGAGCTTCTCTCTTGTTGGGAGAGTCCAAAGAGTTGTTACTCACGCAGGCCAATGATGAAGAAGAAATATTGGACCTCAACCAACCAATAAAGGAGCCGGTCCGCGAGCCTGGCCACCGAAACCAATACGATACGTTTTTTGACAGCTAGTAATGCGGGGGAACAAATTTACCTGTTTGCTGGTAAATAATAGGAGAATCAATTACCTTTGCATCCGCTAAAAATGGTGGCTATAGCTCAGTTGGTTAGAGCGCTGGATTGTGGTTCCAGAGGTCGCCGGTTCAAATCCGGTTAGTCACCCAAGATCAAAGTTGGCCCTGCCTTACGGCGGGGCTTTTTTATGGCCTAATGGATGTATGGATTGCATTCGGGAAGTACCATAGACCTGCTGATTTTATTGCTGAAGTGCGGAATCCTGGGAATTTAGGAAAACAAGTAAAGGCCTGTACATAGGGTGGGGGTATTGACCTTAGGTTTCATTTTTACCAAAGTAAATTTTGGTTTTCTCCTTTTTTTCGGATTAATTAAGAAGAGTTTACTTTAATTCTCACAATTAATCTCTATCCTATGAGTACGAAGCCTAAAAAGAAAGAGAATTTAGCGCCAATCATTATCGGGATTATCTTCCTGATCGTCTTTCTGGGATTTGTAGTGTATATCGCTTCGAGAGCAGTTTCCAATTAGAGGACACATCCAACACCATTGTTCTCCCGGTAGTCGAAAACAGAGCCGTTTCTAAAGTAAAGGCTACTTCTTTTCTTTTCAAGAGTAGGGAAAGGGTCTGATTTTATGTAGCTGTCCTTTACTCAGTCAAAATTTTCTTACCAGTAAATTCCCACAAATAAATTCCCTTGAAAGTGGTTCCAGCACTAATTTTGAAAAAAAGGTGGATGTGCCTCTTCAAAATCAGTCATCTCCTGAAAAGTTTCAGCCAGGCCTACTAAGGTAGCTTCATCGTATAATTTGCCGACCAAGGTAAAGGATGTGGGATGTGCTTCTTCATTAAATCCATTGGGCAGCGCAATACTTGGATGTCCGGTCAGGTTGGTGATCAGCAGTTGCCTGCCTCCAAAAGTAGGAGAGATCAATACATCCACTTGCTCAAACACATCATCCATTGCCTCGATCAGCCGTTTTCGATGCCGGTTGGCTTGTAAATATTCCACTGCAGGAATAAAACGGGATTGTCGTAATGAGTTAGCTCTCGACCGCTTGCTTTGTTGAACCATATCCACATCCCTGCGCTCCAGGATTAATTGGTCAAAGAAAGCCCCTGCTTCTGCTCGTAGAATAATGTCAAAGACCGGATAAGGCATGCTGTCGGGTGTTTGAATAGGGATCAGATTTATACCCTTATTTTGGAAGAACTCGAGCAGTGCCGCATTGTTGGCTCCGTTGTCGGTGGTATCTTTTTCAAACTGGTCTTCCAGGAAGCCCACTCGAACGGATTCCCAGCTTTGAGGTCCGTTGTAATTAAAGGCTACCTGTTTTACAGTCCGGTCATGCCCGTCCGGACCAAAAATAGCCTGTAAAACTAGCGCGCAATCTTTTGCTGTACGACATAAGGGACCTACTTTATCCATACTCCAACTCAATGACATCACCCCGTGGCGGCTCACCCGACCATAAGTGGGGCGTAATCCGGTAATCCCGCAACGGGTAGCGGGAGATACGATAGAGCCCAAGGTCTCCGTCCCGATCGCAAATGCTACCAAGCCAGCAGCGGTTGCGGCCCCTGAACCGGCAGAGGAACCACTGGCTCCCTGCTCCAAGTCCCAAGGGTTTTTGGTCTTACCTCCAAACCAGACATCCCCTCGAGCCAATGCCCCGGAGGAAAGCTTCCCAACCAATACTGCACCGGCTTTCTCCAGTTTTTGGATGACGGTGGCAGTGTATCCGATTTCTTGTTCTTTATATGGCACAGCTCCCCAGGTAGTAGGATAACCCTCCAGAGCCATCAGGTCCTTTACTCCATACGGGATTCCGTGAAGCGGTCCTCGGTAGGTGCCCGCTCGAAGTTCGGCATCTGCGTGTTTTGCCTGTTCCAGGGCTAGCTCTGGAGTCAGGGTGATTACGGACTCCAGCAGACTATCGTACCGAGCAATTCTTTGCAGGTACAGCTCGGTCAGTTCAACCGAGGTAAGCTTTCGATTTCGAATAAGGGATGCGAGCTGCTCTACAGAATAGAAGGCCAATTCTTCTTTCTGCTCGGGTAAATCGACATCCGGCAGGTCCCATTTTGGTTGCCTTTGAGCCTCCAGGGGCACTTCAAAACCATCCGGATGAGGATCGAAAAGCAATACGGGGAAGGTTTCATTGTCCAAAGCAAATTGCCGCATCGTATCATATCCCTTGAAGTTGCGTTCAAGATAGTCGGTCAGGGTATCGATTTCGGCAGGCGAAAACTTAATGCCAATCACCTTTTGGGCATGCCAGATATCATCCTGGTCGAAAAGGAAATCGGTTTTCCCATTTATAAAACCGAGCACAAATGCTGCGCAAAGTAAAGCCGACCAAACTGGCAGCCGATTCTTCTGATTTACCATGTTGATTTTTCTGAATGCCTAAACGTTGAAGGTAAGGATTCAAAGTCGTTCGTGTCGGACTTGGAATATTCCTTATTTTTCCCGCCTATCTATTTGCTCATGTCTACTCCTGCATCGCCCGATATCCTTTGGACCCCTTCTAAGGCCTTTCAACATCAATCCAACCTCCAGGATTTTGTAGAATGGTTAAAGGAAACGAAAAGGCTCGAATTTGAAGATTATCATAGCTTATGGCAATGGTCAGTTGAACAGCCGGCTGCTTTCTGGAGGTCGGTAGCCACCTATTTTGAGGTGATCTTTCACGAGCCCTACGAGGCAGTGAAGGGTGCAGACCCAATGCCCTACACCCAATGGTTTGAGGGGAGCACACTCAATTATGCGGAACATATTTTCCGGATGGCTACGGAGGATCACCCTGCCATTATATATCAGCAGGAAGGGAAGCCACTTCAGGAAATGTCTTGGGCAGATCTTAACCAAAGCGTAGCCTCAATGGTTCAATGGCTTCAAACCAAGGGTGTTGGAAAAGGAGATCGGGTAGTTGCTTTCTTACCCAACGTACCCGAAGCTACTATTGGCTTCCTGGCGGCATGCGCTATTGGAGCTGTTTGGTCGAGCTGCTCACCTGATTTTGGAAGCTCAAGTGTAGTTGATCGGTTCCAACAGATTGAACCCAAGATATTGCTGGCTTGCAAGGGCTACTCGTACGGAGGAAAATACCACGATCGCTTGGAGGTAGTAAAGGCACTCAAAGAGGCTTTGCCAACCTTGGAAACAATTGTTTTAATCGGCGGTGAATCCATGCCCGAACTTCAGGCGACATCTTGGGAAGATACCCAGCAATACCCGGACGCCACCCTTGAATTTGTTCCTGTTCCATTTTCGCATCCGATTTGGGTTTTATTTTCCTCCGGCACCACAGGAAAACCCAAAGCGATTACCCATTCTCAAGGAGGTGTATTGTTAGAGCACCTGAAATACCTGGCTTTTCATAATGATCTTAAGCCTGGGGAGCGGTTCTTTTGGTTTACCACCACCGGATGGATGATGTGGAATTTCCTGCAAGCCGCATTGTTGCGTGGGGCCACTATCGTGTTGTACGATGGTAGTCCATCTTTTCCCAATCTGTCGGCGCTCTGGAAGTTGACAGACCAGGTTGGTATCCATCATTTCGGCACCAGTGCGCCTTTTTTGGTAGCTTGTATGAAGCGCAATATAGAAACCCGATTTCAGGGGTTGGATTTTAGTCAATTACGGTCCATTGGATCCACTGGAGCACCTCTTCCCCCGGAAGCATTTGATTGGGTGTATGAAAAATTGAGGCCGGAGGTTTGGCTTTGTTCCATGAGTGGGGGGACAGATCTTTGCACGGCTTTTGTCGGGGGGTGTCCCTGGGAACCGGTATACAGAGGAGAAATACAGGTTCGATGTTTGGGTGCTTCTTTATATGCCTGGGACGAGGCCGGCGAACCTGTGATAGGAGAGGTAGGGGAAATGGTGCTCACCCAATCCATGCCAAGCATGCCAATTTATTTTTGGAATGATCCGGAGCGCAAGCGTTATCTGTCCAGTTACTTTGATTACTTCCCCGGAGTATGGAGACACGGTGATTGGATTCTGATCACGGAGCGAAACAGTTTGATCATCCTGGGGCGCTCGGATGCCACCTTAAATCGCCAGGGAATCCGGATTGGAACGGCTGAGATATATCAGTCTGTCGATCAAGTCCAGGGCATAAAAGATGCCCTGATTGTCAACCTGGAGCTCGATGGAGGACGGCACTTTATGCCGTTGTTTGTGCAACTGGAAGCTGATGTTTCATTGACAGAACCCCTCAAGAGTAAAATCCGCAAACAATTAAAAGAGGATTATTCTCCCCGGCATGTGCCCGACGATATTCTGGAGATACCAGATATTCCCTATACGATCAGCGGGAAAAAACTGGAAGCCCCGGTCAAGAAGATTTTAATGGGTTTTGAGATCGATAAAGTGGCTAATCCCGACGCCATGCGAAACCCGGAAAGTCTTGATTTTTTTGTAGCCTACTCGAGGCAATTAAAAAAGAAGTGAAAAATCCGGTTGGCTAACTCCTCCGTATGCTGAGTTCATTCCACGGAAGGGTTGTGTTAGCGCGCAAATCCCCGCAAGATCCAATTTAGCCGAAAGGAAAAACAGAGGTGGTCGCTAATTATTTCTACTGCTGGTGGAAAAATCCCACTGAATGGCAATTTGATTACTGGAAAAGAGCCAGGAACTGGGGTACCAGTTGGTTTATACCTGCTTCAAATTAAAGGCTTACCAGTTGTTGAAGGCCGCGTTGAAGATATCTTCATTGATCTGAGCCAGAATAGTGGTGTGTGCCTCTTCTTGAATGTCTGAAGGTTGTACCTCAGAGGGGAAATCGAAGAAGAAGGAAAAAACACGGTCGAAATCTTCTTCCGGTTTTACATGGTTGATATACTGCACATTTACGGCAATAGTGAGCCTGTTGATGGCTGTACGTTCGCCGGGTTCCGGAGCCTCACTGGTTATAATATATCGATTAATCGCTCCTCGAAACTCGACATCCGGGTTAAACTCATCTTGTTTGAGCCGCGACTGGTTTCTGATTTTATCTTGAAGTTCTACGGTGAACAAGGCGGGCAATTCAGGCGGGGAAGCCAGGGAATTGTCCTCAAACCGATAGACAAAATAGGTTTGTAAGTTTGGATCTGCTTTGGAAGGCCGGAAGGAATAGCATCCGTTCAGGACCGGCAGGGTGACGAGTAGCAGCGCAAAAAGTGACCATTTCATAGGCAGGAAAAACGCATTCAAACCAGATCGTATTGCTTAATTTTTCGATATAAGGTCCGCTCGGAAATGCCCAGTTCATCGGCTGCTTCTTTTCGTTTGCCACGATGTTTGTGCAGGGCTTTTCGGATGGTCTTTTTTTCCAGCTCCATTAAGTCCAAACTTTCTTCTACGATCTCAGATGGATCATACCCTGCATCTGCCTGGATGATAATTGGTCCGTTGGTATCCGATTCTTTAAATTCCGGCTTGGGTACGGGTCGGCGCGAAAGTGGCGCCGGAAGGTTGGAAGAAGCGTTAATTTCCAATGGAACAAGGCTGTCTGAATCATCCAGTTCCAGGTCGTTTTCACGGATGAGTCCGCTCAACACCTTCTTTACCTGATCCAGGTCTTGCTTCATATCCAACAGAAACTTATACAGGATATCCCGTTCAGTACTCCCGGCTAATTGTTCTTCCGTCAGGTTGAGCGGCACTGGTAGATGGCGCTTCAGAATATAAGGGGTGTAGTTCTGAATATCTTCAAGGGTAACGATAGGGCTTTCGGATAGTACGGACAATTGTTCTGCCACGTTTTTTAACTCTCGCACATTCCCGGGCCAGGTGTAGGATTCCAGGGCCAGGCGGGCATCGGCATCCAGTTGGATGGGATGATTTCCATAGCGGTCAGCAAAATCAACTGCAAATTTCCGGAACAGCAAATGGATATCTTCGGGCCGATCTCGCAAGGCAGGTACACGAATTGGAACGGTGTTCAGCCTGTAATACAAGTCTTCCCGAAACTTACCTGCTTTTATCTTATCGTTTAGATCTACATTGGTAGCTGCCACAACCCGTATATCAGTGTGTAGCACTTTTGAAGAACCCATCCGAATGAATTCTCCAGATTCTAAAATACGGAGCATATATGCCTGGGTGTCCAAAGGCATCTCTCCGATCTCATCCAGAAAAATGGTTCCTCCGTTATAGGTTTCAAAATAGCCTTTTCGGTCGCTTATGGCATTCGTGAAAGCGCCTTTTTCGTGGCCGAACAATTCGGAATTGATGGTCCCCTCCGGAATAGCTCCACAGTTAATCGCAATAAACCCTTCGTGTTTTCTCGGGGACAGATGGTGTATGATTTTGGAAAAAGCTTCTTTACCTACGCCACTTTCCCCATTGATCAGAACGGTCAAGTCGGTTGGAGCAACCCGGATGGCTGTCCCCAAAGCTGCATCCAAAGTCGGAGAGGTGCCAATGATATCAAAACGTTGTTTTATAGTACGCAGATGGTCCATTGAAATGTATTGCTTTTGTCTAGTCGAGTAGCTCTATGTCAGGGGGTGAAAACAGGTCTATGGGCTTCAACTATAGGGCTGTTGATCAAACCAGGATGCCTTTCAGAGTAGCACTGGTAGCTTCTGTAATTTTAACCTCTGCATAATCACCGGCATTCAGACCTTCCCTTTTAGGAAATACCACCATTTTATTTTGAGAATTCCGGCCCTTAAAGTCTTGGTCAGACCGGCGGGAATCCCCTTCGATCAGCACCTTGAATGTTTTGCCAATATCCTTTTGATTGTGTTGAAAGGAAACCTGGTTTTGGATACGGATCACCTCCTGCAAGCGTCGCTTTTTCACCTCTTGAGGAATATCATCCGGATATTTTCGGGCCGCCAGCGTCCCGGGGCGTTCACTGTAAAAGAACATGTAGGACATGCTGTAATTTGCCCAGGGAATCATGGTCAATGTATCCTGATGCTCCTCCTCTGTTTCGGAGCAAAAGCCGGTAATGATGTCAGAGGAGATGGCACAATCGGGAATGATTTCATAAATCCGACGGACTTTTTCCATATACCAAGCCCGATCGTAGGTCCGGTTCATAAGCTGGAGGATGCGACTGTTGCCGGATTGAACGGGCAAGTGGATGTACTTGCAGATGTTTTCATGGCGTGCCATGGTGTAGAGCACTTCATCTGTAATATCCTTTGGATGGGAAGTGCTGAACCGAATGCGGAGGTCAGGATGCACCTGGGCAACCCTATCCAGTAATTGGGCAAAGGTAACAGTGCTGCCATTCTCCAGATTTTCCCATTTGTAGGAATCCACATTCTGGCCTAGCAGGGTCACTTCCCGGTAGCCTCGCTGATACAGATCCGTAGCTTCGGCCACTATACTAAAGGCATTTCGGCTGCGCTCCCGACCGCGGGTAAAGGGCACTACACAGAAGGAACACATATTGTCACAACCACGCATTATGCTGATAAAAGCAGTCACCCCATTGCTGTCCAGTCGCAAAGGGCTGATATCCGCGTAGGTTTCCTCTCTCGATAGTTGGACGTTAATCGCCTGGTTTCCCTCTTTGGCGGAGCCAACCAGTTTGGGTAGGTCTCGATAGGCATCCGGGCCAACGACCAGATCGACAAGCTGTTCTTCCTCCAGCAGCTTTTTCTTCAGCCGTTCCGCCATACACCCCAGTACACCGATCATAGTACCCGGGCGATTTTCTTTGACCTTTTTAAAGATCCGAAGGCGTTTACGTACGGTTTCTTCTGCTTTTTCGCGGATGGAACAGGTGTTTATGAAAATTAGGTCGGCCTGTTCAAGATTTCGGGTGGGTCGGAAATCTATATCAGACAGGATAGATGCTACGATCTCACTGTCGCTGAAGTTCATTTGACAGCCGTAACTCTCAATATAAAACTGCTTGCCGTCTACTGTAACCTCCTGTTCTGCTTCAAAAACTTCCCCTTGCCGGTCCGTGAGAATATTCTTATTTAATCCTTCCAAGGTGGGATTTTCATCGTACAGCATCTGTCCATTTCATTTGAACGGCAAAGATACTATTTTTTATGGGAATGAGTGACAAAATGTCAGTCAGCAGGATGAAAGATGATCGGTGGGGTACCGAGGAATTTTCTGTTCAATCCACAGCATCTCGCGGAGTGGACGACGGCAGTTGAACAGCTAAGAAGATTAATGGGTTGGGGGCCGCCAGAAGGGATTATTGATAATTCTCGCAGTCCCGAACGCCCACATCTTTTGATTTACTTATCTAGCGATCTGCAAATCTCCGAATCAAAGCGTAAGATCCAATCGAGCGATCAAGTTCATGGGAGCTTGAATCCTGCCGGGCCGGACCGCGTACTCCTGATTCAGCGCATTGTTCAACACCACAGTTGCTTTCAGGTAATCAGAGAACTTGAAGGAGGCCCTGGGGTTGAGGAGAAAATACCCGTTGTTGGAATTCCGCCAGATGGGAGCTTCTTTCGACGTGCCGTCCAGGCTGAATCCTGGAATGGTGAATTGGAGAAAGACATCGATGGCAGTCACTTTGGAAACATAAAAGGACTCTACGCCCAGGCCAAGTTTGCCAATCGTAGCCTCAATGTCGAATTTAAGCTGATGCTGATTGCGGTATTTCAAGATATCCTCTTCGGAGGTGGAGTTGGCGTAATTGGTTTGACCCAAGGTCGGATCTTCTCCAGGTCCCAATGGAGTGCTGTCAAATTCCCGGAATCGAGGATCGATATACATATAGCCTGCCAGAAAGGATAAGGGCACGCTCAAGGCTTTCCATTTTCCAAATAAAGAGACTTCCACCCCCTTGATCTCCGTATCCCCGATATTGATAGCTTGATAATCAGCGTCCCCTTGGTTAACCACGTTAAACTCGATCATATCCTGATACTGGAACAGAAATCCAGCAACGTCCAGGAATCCATCCAGGGAACCCACCTTAAATCCCTGCTTGAAGGCCAGTTCGGTAGACCAACCGGTTTCAGATTGTAGTTCGGGATTGGGGATCACGTTGAATCCGCCTACATTGGTACAAATGAACTTTTCAGTTAAGGTCGGATAGCGATAGCCCTGGCCCCAGGAAGCCCGAAGGTAGGTTTGCTCAAACAGTTGGTAGTTTAAGCCGACCCGGAAAACCGGCTTGGATTCTTCTTCTGTGTCCTCCATGATCAGCTCGTTAGTGGCACAGTTGATGAAATCCGGATTGGATAATCGGTTGTACTCGTAGCGGAATCCGGCGGATACATTCAGGCGATCAAAGAATTTTTTGTCTACTTGTACGTATCCAGCCACGTTCCTAGACGAAAACGAGGAAGCTGCGGTGTCACTTGTCAGGGCGGTGGTCATACGGCTTCCCAGAAAAACGAGTCCAGCAGAAACAGCCAGGTCTATTCCCTGAAACTTCCGCTGAAATTGATATTCGGCATACCAAGTACTAGAGTTGTTGGATTGATTGTTTCGGGTAAGCACACCGTCAATAAGGATAGAATCGCTAAAAATGTCATTATCCACTCCCAGGTATCGCGCCTGAAGTTTATGTCTGCTGCCCTTTTTATCAAAAATCGTGACGTAGGGATCGATATTGAAACGAGTCTGCGTATTGTTGACAAAGGTGCCGGGGTCGCCTTCGTATTTACGTTCTTCATCAACCCAATAAAACCAACTGCCGCGTTGGCCGGTATTGATATTTCCGTTCACACCAAAAGTGAATCGATCCGTAACTCGGAATCGGGTAGAGAATGAAAACCGTCCGATATGTCGGTCGGCATGCCTTTCGAAATTTTCTTCAGTCAAATAAAACCCACCGACTACCAGGTCGAAGCGATCAAACTTCTGGCGGTGGGAAAGGGTGGCAGTCAAGGAATAAGGAGCGAAATCCCACCATTGATTAGACCGGTCTCTGGGAGGTAAAAAGAAGGTTGAAAAAATTGAGGCCTTGGTCACCGGTTCTGCCGGGGCAAAGGCAGTGCGCACATTGATGATCCCATTCATAGCGGAGGAACCATACAAGGCGGAAGCTGCTCCCTTGATCACTTCTACCTGATCCAGGTTTTCCATGGGAATATCATCCCAATTGGGAAAACCGGCATCCGGTTGCAGAATGGGAATGTCGTCGATTAATAGCAAAACCCGACTCCCCGCTCCGGCAGCAAATCCAGAACCACCGCGGATATTGGCCTGACGGTCGATGACCTGCACACCGGGAATTTTTTCGATAGCTTGATCCAGGGTTTGTTTTGAGGTATTATCGATCAATTCTGGCTGCAGCACCTCCAGCGAAACAGTCACTTCTCCGAGTGGTTTTTTATAGCGTCCACTGGTAATGGTTGCTGTTTCCAATACAGTGGAAGTCGACTCCATTTTAAATGAAAAAGAGGCGGAAGGGTTGCTTGTACTTAACGTAACTTCTTGATTAATTTCGTCATAGCCTATATAACTTATGACCATGCTGTAGGTCCCAAAAGGTACTTCGATCTCAAACCGCCCGTAAATATCAGTGGTGGTACCAATGTTGTCAGCTATGAAAAGGTTGACCCCAATGAGCGGATCTTCACTTGATAGGTCGGTAATTCGGCCACTGATCGTTCCTGTTTGGCTTAAAAGTAGGGTTGGAAAAAAGAATAGAAAAACTATGGCTAGACGCATGCTCAAAGCTGTTCGATTTACGAAAGTTAGACAAATGTAGTATAAAAATCAGTCAAGCAGGGGGAGGTTGAAATCCTAAAAAAGGCTTGTCTAAAATTTTGAATAACTATCTTTCGCCAAATAATCACTGAAAAAAGCGACCTAATATGAAGCAACTTTTACTGCTATTCTCATTCGCTATTGGGTTTGTGGTAGTAGGGTATGGGCAAGATGAGCCGCCTTGTGAGCCCGACCCCAATGCACCGCCTACCGAGCCTATTTTCCCAATCCCCTACGTGGGAGATGGACTATCAAGCGATACTTCGGGCATCAATCTGCCTGCCTGTATTGGTGAGCCGTATTCGTTTGTGTTGACGATCCAGAGCCCGGATACGTTTAACCAGAATGGTAATCTCCTGCCGCTACAACAGATTGCGCTGGCAACTGAAGGTGCTATCAAGGTAGTACCTCCCGGCGGTTTACCTTCTACTTCTCCTCCTTTAGCCAATGGGCTGGATTACCGTTGCAATCCTCCCAATTGTGTTTTCTTGACCGATTCCGCCGGCTGCCTGGTTATTGAAGGGACTCCCGATTTTGACGGGCCGGACACCCTGAATCTGGGGATTAGTGTGACGCTCACTATTCAGCCCAATATCCCGATCAACTTTTCGTTTCCGAATTCTGAATTCCCAGGGAATTATTTCCTTGAGATTAAGGAGTCAGGAGCGTGTGATGACATCACCTCTACCCGGGATTTGAGCCAGGATGTAGATTTTAGCATTATCCCCAATCCAGCTAACGATTTTGCCCAACTGAATGTAAACTCTTCATTGACCGGACGTTTCCAGCTTCGCATCTTCAACGTGCTCGGCCAGTCCATGAGCGAAGAAGCCATCCATCTATTCCAGGGTGAAAATCAGATTCCTCTGAATATGAATGGGTTGTCCAAAGGAATCTACTTGATCAATTTAAGCCAGGGGAATCGCTCAATTACGCGCAGGCTTGTGAAGAACTGATTTTTTCCCATAAAAAGATACGTCAAAGCCCGGGAGCACCATCTGCGTTGCTTCCGGGCTTTTATTTGGTTTCCAGGAAAGTTAGTTCCAAACCTTCTACAGCTTCCAAGGTTTCAGCTTCTTCCCTGGTAATTGCTCCAACTCCCGCCTTCAAATCAATAAGGGCAGCGTTTGCCAAATTCTTTTTGAAACCAATAGTGAGCGTTGGCTTCAGGTGAAATTGCTGTTCGATCACCGCAGCGTCATACTTTTTGAGCACATCCATGACCGTTCCCATTTTAGCATATGGGAACTCAATTCGATAATGACTGGCTAAATATTTCTGAGTGATTTCAGCATTGGCCAATACGTCCTGAGCGCTTTGTTTGTAAGCGCGAATCAAGCCGGATGCCCCGAGCAGGGTGCCTCCAAAATAACGGACGACGACCACGAGTGAGTTGGTCAGGTCGAGGCTTATGAGTTGCCCCAAGATGGGCCTGCCGGCTGTCCCACTAGGTTCTCCGTCATCATTGGCCCTGTACAGCTGGCCATCTGGCATAAGGCGGAAAGCATAGCAGTGATGGCGGGCTTTGGGGTGCTGCTTTCGGAGTTTATCCAGATTTTCTTTGATCTCCACTTCTGATGAAACCGGGAAAGCATAGCTGATAAATTTGCTTCCTTTCTCTTTGTAAAGACCTTCTGCCGGTCTGGCCAACATGTAGTAGCTGTCTTGCTCGGAAGAATTTGACATCCGGCAAAGATAAAGCCAGGTGCAATCAAAGTTGGAGTAATACCGTTTCAAAATGAAAATGACGTATATAAACAGCTTCTTTTTCGTCTACTCAGCGTTAAAAAGCCTCGCCGTAGCTAAGGCTATGCCTATGTTTTTTGCCTTGATTAGCCGAAAAATAAGCGAGTTTACAATTACGACCTCCTCATTTTAAAACGGTATAAATGTCAAATTGGGCATGGATGTAGGTGCCAAATTATTGAAGGCCAGGAATCCCTTTTATCTTTGCAAAAATTTGACGGGCTTGGAAAAGACGCTCTCTCAGTTTGACCATGTTATTTCGAAATGCCGTTCCCTTTTTGCCGGCAAAACCAGGGATTACGGGACTTCCTGGCGGATTATGCGCCTTTCTTCCCTGACTGACCAACTTATGATCAAGGCCAAGCGGATTCGGAACCTGGAAGAAATGGCGGGAAATCCGCAAGTTAACGAAGGAGTGGAAGGAGAATATGTTGGTTTGGTGAATTACAGCGTTATGGCTTTGATGCAGCTTAAGCTCGATAAGCAGTTGCCGTTGGAGCTTCCTTACGAACAGGCAATAGAGGGCTATGAGCAGACCATTGCAGATGCCCGGGCACTAATGCAGCGAAAAAATCATGATTATGGTGAAGCCTGGCGAGAGCTGCGAATGAGTTCAATTACAGATTTGATCCTAGCCAAATTACTTCGCATCAAACAGATTGAGGACAATCAAGGAAAAACTGAGGTTTCCGAAGGATTGGCAGGTCATTACAACGATATCCTAATTTATGCTGTTTTCGCTTTAATCCGACTTCAAGAATCCCAAACATAAAAATATGTCCCTAGGAACAGTAACGTTAATTGTGGCTATAGTGGCTGCGGCGCTCACCTTTTTTCTGTATCGTAGAACGATTGTGGTACGGAGCTTACCGATCAGTTTTTTACAAAACTTCGCGGGTATTCTGTTTTTGTTCTCCGGTTGGGTAAAGGTGGTTGATCCTTTGGGAACCGCTTACAAAATGGAGCAGTATTTCGCTGAATTTGAAGCCACTTTTGCAGATACTACATTCTCTTTTCTGGCCCCAATTTTTCCGGTTTTAGGTCAAGTATCGGTTTCCTTTGCCGTTGGGATGATTGTACTGGAACTCGTCATGGGGTTGATGTTGATCCTGGGAACCTGGAAAAAGGTAACGGCTTGGGCTTTTTTCCTGCTGGTAGGGTTTTTCACCTTGCTTACCGGGTTTACATTCCTCACGGGTTATGTGCCGGATGGAGTTAATTTCTTTTCCTTTGGCCAATGGAGCGCCTTCAAGGAAACCAATATGAAGGTAACCGATTGCGGGTGCTTTGGAGATTTCATCAAGCTCAAGCCTCAGGTAAGCTTTATGAAGGATCTTGTTTTGCTAGTTCCCGCTGTGCTATTTCTCGTTCGAAATCGGGATATGCATCAACTGTTTACGGGTCGGGCACGGCAGTTGATCGTGGGAGCCAGTCTACCGATTTTCTTACTCTATAGTTATAGCAATTATGTATGGGACCTGCCCCACCTGGATTTTCGCCCTTTTAAAGAAGGGGTAGATATTGCAGCACAAAAAGCACTGGAAGCGGAAGCTTTGGCAAATATCGAAGTGCTTGGATTCAGTGTTGAAAATAAGGCCACAGGTGAAAAGCAGGAATTAAGCTATGACGATTACATGTCTCGCTTTAAAGAGTTTCCAGCAGATTCCTGGAATATAGAACAGATTCAATCTGAACCGGAAATTGAACCCAGTAAGATCAGTGAATTCGAGATCAGCCACCTGGAAGGTTATGATGTTACCGAGGATATATTGGGTGAACCGGCCTATTTATTCCTCCTTGTGGCTCAAGAATTGAAAGGGACGGAACAGACGCTACCCGAAACCTATCGAGATACAGTTTTTCAGGTGGACACACTCCTGGAAGAAAATGCGCCTCGCTATGTGAAGCGGGTCAAGAATGTTGCAGAACGGCAAGCCAATAAGCTGGTATATCAGTGGGATGCATCCTACCTGGAGCGTTGGACAGAGGGAATCGTGCCGGTTTTAAAAGAAGCCGAGGGTTCTGGAATGAAAGTAGCTGTGGTTAGCCGGATTGCCAATCCGGATAAACTGGAGCACTTTGTAAAAGCTATTGGGACCGACTGGCCTATCTACCAGGCGGATGACATATTGCTAAAAACAATCATTCGGTCGAATCCTGGAATTGTCTTGCTCAAGGAGGGAAAGATCATTGCAAAATGGCACTATCGGAAATTTCCAGGATCCTGGGATGAAGTTCACCAGACGATAGCAACCAAATAGTAAAGGACTCGATCTTTGGGTCTTCTTTTTTGAGAAGATGTGGTACTTTTGATTTCTTCGCCAGGCGGCCCTTTGCAAAGATGTTCTTTGATTTTGTGCTTCGGTTGATCAAGGGTTTTTGCCATTCGGAGAATTGAAAAAGCAGAACCATTGTGAAAAGGCGCCTGTCCCTATGCTGAGCAGAAGAAATATTCGGATCAAAGTCATGCAAGTGCTTTACGCACTGAGCCGGGATAAAGAACTGACTTGCGACAAAGGGGTACAGCGATACCGCCAATTAATTGGCAAAAGCTTTGAGCTCTACCTGTTCAATTTGTTGATCTTGATTAAAGTGGCAGCTTACAGCCGCAAGGATAATGCGCGAAGAAAAGCCAAATTGAGGCCCACCGAAAAGGACAAGGCATTTACTCCCAAATTGATCAAAAATCCACTTGGTAGTTCCCTCGAAGAAAACAACACCCTTCAGGCCCTTTTCAAAAAGCATGTACTCGAGCCGAGGATTGATTCCGATGCCGTGCGTTCCATTTACACCGATTTTGCAAAGACAGATGCCTACACGGCCTATCTGGCCAAAACCGAAACCGATGAAGCGGACGATAGGGAGATCTGGTTAGCCTTGTATAAATTCTGCCTTGGACATGAGTTGTTTGAAGAAGTGGTGCTGGATCAATTTCCCTCTTGGGTAGATGATAAATCGCTGGTAGTGGGCGCTGTTAAACGCTCCATCAAAGCATTGCCTGCCGAAGGTACTTTTTATGCTGAACATCGACCTACTCCGGAAACGGTGACTGAATTCGGAGAAGAATTGCTCACGCGTGTCTGTAATGGTGAAGAGGCATTGTTGGAGCGGATCAAACCTTCGCTCCAGAATTGGGATTCGGAGCGCGTAGCCGTAATCGATATGATTTTATTGAAAATGGCACTGTGTGAACTTACTGGCTTCCAAACCATACCCACCAAAGTAACCCTGAACGAATTCGTTGAGATCAGTAAAATGTACAGTACAGATAAAAGCAAGGATTTTATAAACGGTATTCTGGATCGTCTCATGAAACAACTGGAGGAGGAAGGTAAGATCAAAAAGGATACCGGTGGAATGCGAGAGTAGGAGGAATTGGATATTTATTGGCTGCGCGATATTGAGCTCTTAACATTTGTGCTGGATGTTCGCTTTACTGATCCGCCCTGTGTGATACTGGCGCGATTCTGGATACTTGTTTCTCGATAGATGATTCTCTGTATTCAGTATTTACCACTTGCCATATGGGATTTACAAATTGAATAGATTCGAGCATTGGCAATTGAAAATTCCAAATCAACACTTCACATTTACAACCAGGCACTTTGATTCAGGTATCAGGTAGGATTCCTTTTACCTACCTTTACCACCTTCCGGTCGCGTTTTCAATTGCTATATTTACGCTATGAAGGAGAAGATTGTCATCCTTGACTTTGGATCGCAGTATACACAGTTGATTGCCCGAAGAATACGGGAATTGAATGTGTTTAGCGAGATTATCCCATTTAATCATCCGGTAGGGTTGGACGATTCCGTGAAAGGGGTAATTCTCTCCGGATCTCCCTTTTCGGTGACAGAAGCCAATGCCTTGCAGGTCGATCTCGCTCCTTTCATTGGTCAAAAGCCGGTACTTGGTATCTGCTATGGGGCCCAATACATAGCTCAACAATACGGAGGGCAGGTAGAACCTTCTGCTCGCCGGGAATATGGAAAAGCGAATTTGGTGGCTTTTGATCAAGGGGATCCGCTCTTTCAGGCTATTCCGGCGGATTCTCAGGTATGGATGTCGCATGGAGACACCATTATGCAGATCCCGGATGACTTTGCTACTATTGCTTCCACGGCTTCTATTGATGTGGCTGCATTCAAAGCTAATTCCGGACAGTTCAAACAGCCTGTCTATTGCCTTCAGTTTCATCCAGAGGTCACCCATAGTGTGCACGGCCTGCAATTGCTTCAAAACTTTGTCCGGGAAATTGCCGGCTGCGAAGGAGAATGGACGCCCGCTTCTTTTGTGGAAGAAACAGTAGCCGGCTTAAAAGAGCAGATCGGTTCGGAACACGTACTTATGGGGCTTAGCGGCGGAGTGGATTCAACGGTTGCCGCGATGTTGCTTCAACAAGCTGTTGGCGATCAGCTGACCTGCTTCTTCATTGATAATGGACTTCTTCGGAAGGCTGAATATCAGGAAGTGTTGACTTCGTACAATGGATTAGGACTTAAGGTGGTTGGGATTGATGCAAGAGAACGGTTTTGGAATGACCTGCAAGCGGTAACCGACCCCGAGCAAAAGAGGAAAGTCATTGGCAAGGCCTTTATCGACGTATTTGAAGAAGAAGCCCAACGGCTGGAGGGGGTTGAGTGGCTCGGGCAGGGAACTATCTACCCAGACGTGATCGAAAGCGTATCAGTTCACGGTCCCTCCGTCACTATTAAGTCGCATCACAATGTTGGCGGTTTACCGGAAGCGCTCAAGCTAAAGATCGTGGAGCCGCTTCGTTTGTTATTCAAGGATGAAGTCCGTCGGGTTGGAAACGAATTATCCATTCCGGATGGCATCTTGCAACGGCACCCGTTTCCAGGGCCTGGCCTCGCCGTCCGAATTTTAGGAGAGGTGACTCCTGATAAAGTAGCCTTATTGCAAGAAGCAGATGCTATATTTATACGACTGCTCCGAAAACACGGCCTGTATGATCAGGTCTGGCAGGCTGGGGTCGTATTATTACCGATTCAATCGGTTGGGGTAATGGGAGATGAACGCACCTACGAACAGGC
This sequence comes from uncultured Saprospiraceae bacterium, assembly GCA_964641965.1. Classification (GTDB taxonomy): domain Bacteria; phylum Bacteroidota; class Bacteroidia; order Chitinophagales; family Saprospiraceae; genus JAJDFU01. The sequence goes on from CAZXLD010000008.1 coordinate 54,862, forward strand.
AGTTGTACTAAGGGCTGTTAATTCGCTGGATGGAATGACAGCCGAGTGGAGTCGCTTACCGCATGATTTTCTGGCTGAAGTATCCAGTGAGATCATTAACAATGTAAAAGGTATTAACCGAGTCGTATATGATATCAGTACTAAGCCTCCCTCAACCATTGAATGGGAGTAGGACGATCTGGATTAAATTACTACCGGTTGTCTTTTTAATTTTCAGTTCTTGTGAACTGTTCAAAAAAGCACAGACCACGCCGGATACGCCGGATGATGAAAACATGGACATCATCGAAGGGCGGCGTGTATATGATCCGGACCTGGGACAATGGGTTGTGATTCAAGACTTGCCTACCGAGAAAATCGATACCATCAAGTGGGTCGATATCCCAAAAGAACAAAGTCCCCCTATTACTTCCATCACCATTGAGCCCGGTGATGAAGGCTCTCGCCTGCTTAAAGAAGGAGCCATGGGGAGTAAGTTTTTCAGTCGCTACAATGTGTCTCTGCTTTTACCCTTTCTGGCCAAGGACTACAGCTCGATCACGGGTAATATCAATCCGAATTCTTTTTGGGCACTGCATTACTATTGCGGGGTTCAAATGGCTTTGGAGGCGTTGAAAAATGAACAGATCAGCTTAGAGTTATCCGTTTTTGATTCCCAGGGGGATGTGGGTGCAGTGGGGCGAATGCTGGGTTCCCAAAATCAGCTGAAGGAATCCCATTTAATCATTGGGCCCTACCGCCGTGATAACGTTAAGCAAGTGGCTGAATTTGCCAAGCAAAATGACATCACCTTTGTGTCTCCTTACAGCGGCACCTCCAACCTGAGTACCGATAACCCCAATTACATTCAGGTGAGTCCTACCTTGCAGACCCATTGTAGATCTTTGGTAAATCGAGCTAAAAAGCGTTTTCGTACCCAACAAATTGTATTGGTCTGTCAGGACAATCCAGCTGAGCGCTCCTGGTTGAAGTATTGCCAGGAAGAGCACTTCCTAATGGAGGGTTCAGACCGAGTGCCTCCGCTAAAACAGTATATTATCCCGGCTACTTCGGCAGATTTTCCAGCCCTGCAATTTGATTCCTTATTTGCTTCGAATGACAGTGTTGCGATCATTGTGCCTTCCTGGTCAGAACCCTTTGTGTATAATCTGTTGCGGAAAGCAGACCTGGCCAAGTCGTTTGAGCTCTACCTGGAGATCTACGGACTCCCACAGTGGATGTTTTTTGAGCAAATGGATTACAACTATTACGAGAAACTCAACGTATTTGTCACCAGCAACTTTTTCCTGGACCCCAATGATCGAACCATCCGTACGTTCAAGGAACGATACATCAATAAATTTGGCATTACTCCACGCACGGAATCGTATTTGGGGTATGATGTTACATTGTTTTTTGGCCGGATGCTTCACAAGCATGGAACCAAATTCCAATATTCCCTGGAGCAGGAGAAAGTATCCATGTTGCATACCCGTTTTGAGTTCTTCCCTCAGGTAGAAGGGCAGTCCGAATACTATTCCCCACAGATAGACCAGTTTGAGAATAAGTATGTGCACATCCTTGAATTCAAGGATTTCTTGTTCCAGCCGGTGAAACCATAGTTCATAAGTCGAGCTTTTCTATGTCAACAACCCAGCTTGAAAGCATTAACCCCTATTCCGGAGAAATTGTAAGAACCTTTACCGCTTGGTCGGATGGTGAAGTAGAAGACCACATTCGCCAATCCGAAACTGCCTTCCAGGCCTGGAAAAAACTACCCGTAGATGAGCGCGCGGCCTTTATTCGCCAGTTGGCCAACCTACTGACCCTGGATCGGGAAACCTTTGCGGGGATCATTACCAATGAAATGGGGAAACCCATAGCTCAATCCCGGGCCGAAATCGATAAATGCGTTTGGCTTTGTGAATATTATGCGGACCAGGCGGCTGGATTGCTCCGCGTTCAGGAAAAGGAACTGGATGGGAAAAAGGCTTGGATTCGGCCTGAACCTATGGGCGGGATCTTGGGTATTATGCCCTGGAACTATCCCTTTTGGCAGGTTTTTCGCTTTGCAGTTCCAGCGATCCTGGCAGGGAATACCGCTTTGCTAAAACCGGCTCCCAATGTCATGGGATGTGGTGAAGCCATTGCCTTCCTTTTTTCGGAGGCCTTACCCATATCGGATGTTTTTCTGTCTTTTCCGATCGAAGTAGACCAGGTAGAATTGCTTATACGAAATCCTTTTGTAAGAGGAGTCGCTTTTACCGGGAGCACTCGAGCAGGAGCAGAGGTTGCTGCCCTGGCTGGTAAATATCGAAAGAAAACCATATTGGAATTGGGAGGTAGCGACCCCTTCCTGGTGCTGGCGGATGCGGATCTGGAAGCTGCTGCTATGGGAGCGATTAATTCCCGCTTGGGAAATAACGGACAAGCTTGTATCGCAGCCAAACGGTTTATCGTGGATCAGCAGGTTTATGAACCCTTTTTAAATCATTTGGTGAACGAGCTGCAGCATTGGAACCTCGGCAATCCCTGGGAAGAAACTACCACTTTGAGTACCCTGGCCCGGGAGGACCTCAAGGAGCTATTATTGAGCCAGGTGGAGCAATCTATCGAAAAAGGAGCCTACGTGTACTACAATGGCAATTCAGGGCCAAGCCCTGCCTACGGGGTAGCTCCTTTGGTATTGACTAAAATTCCGGAATCTGCTCCTGCCTATTCGGAAGAACTCTTTGGACCGGTCTTTAGTGTGTTTGAAGTAAATGGCGAAGAAGAAGCGGTTGCTTTGGCAAACAGCACGGCATTTGGTTTGGGGGCTTCCATCTGGACCCAAGATCAGGAGAAGGCCATGCGTATTGCTGCCCGCTTGGAGGTGGGTACGGTAGCGATTAATCAGATGGTGAGTTCAGATCCCCGGCTTCCATTCGGAGGGACCAAAGATTCGGGTTACGGTCGCGAACTTGGGCCGGAGGGGGTGATGGAGTGGGTGAACCTGAAAACGGTAATCGCTTGAGCCGGTATACGGTGGACGGTGCACGGTGAACGGTAGACGATACACGGTAGCCGGTAGGCGGCGAATGGTAGGCGGTAGTTTTTAATTAACTTGTTGGCTTGTATCCGGGTGTCTACTGTAGAAGAGACCATCTTTTACCATCTTCCAAATACCTTACGGTATGACTGAACAGCGGGAAGCACGTATTCGGGCCATCGCAGCTAAGCGACAATTCGATCTGACTGTCGTATTAGAAAATGTACATGACCCGCACAACATCAGCGCGGTGTTGCGATCCTGCGATGCGATTGGATTAACCGAGATTTATGTACTGTACTCTGAAGAAGGCCTCCACGATAAACGGCGGTTGAAGTTGGGGAAGAAAACCTCAGGAGGCGCTTCGAAATGGGTACAGATCCACTTTTTTACGGAGACAAAAGCTTGTTTTGAAACCGTTCGGGAGAAGTATAGTCGCATATGGGCCACCCATCTGGGGACGGAAGCCACTCCTTTGTATGACATGGACTTCACAGCAGGAAATACGGCCTTGGTATTCGGGAATGAGCACGAAGGGGTGGGAGAGGAGGTATTGACCTATTGTACGGGTAATTTGGTAATTCCGATCCTGGGCATGGCCGGGAGCTTGAATATTTCGGTTGCTTGTGCAGTCACTTTGTTTGAAGCCATGCGGCAGAAGCAATTGGCAGGCCATTACGACGAACAGAATCCCGCTTCATCAGAACATCTACAAGCCTTGACGGAGAAGTACCTGGAATTAGCTGAAGAGCGACCGCCCAAGTATGTGTACCCGAAGACGGGAAAGTAAGTGGTTCCCAAAAGGGGATCAGGGAGTTATCGAATCGTTTCGTTTGGATTAAGCCAAGCGCCTGTCCTTCAGAATGATCCCTTTTGGTAAAATGGACCAGTGGTTGTCTTGGCTAATATTCCGGCCAGGAGCACCACTAAATACATCCAAAGTAAAATAGATCCCAAAATAACTGCTTGCCTGGAAGTAATTTCTGGAAAAACAACTGGGTGAAAGGCCACACAAAAAGTGTCGAGTAGCATGCCCGGGATAACCATAAGGACAGCACTTTTCAGGCGCTCAGCATCCTTTAGTTGAAAGCGGTTAAATACAAACTGTACCATCAAATAAAGGATGGGGATACAGAGCACATAGAACGCCAGCATAACAATTAAGCTATCAGTTTGGAAAAAGTCAGCTCCCCAAAACCGAAAGATGATGGTACCTATTAACCAAATTACGAAGCCAAAAAGCAAGCTAAAAATGGAATACTTCATTGTTAACCTTTTACGCATAAAAATGGATCACCTTCAGGCTTGGCGCATTGACTTTGGTTAAGAATCTCTTTGAGCAAGTCTTTTTTTAATCCGGCTCAGGCTTTCGGGTTGTATGCCCAGGTAGGTAGCAAGTTGGTATTGCGGTACCCTTTGGATAAGGTCAGGCCTGTTTTGTAGCAGGTTCAGGTAGCGGTCTTCCGGTTTTGATCGAATGAATGTGGCCAACATTTGTTGGTAATGCCCCACCTCCCGCTCCAGGATCATCCGAGAGATCGATTCCAGTTTTGGGAATTGTTCCATCAAATTTTGCTCGATTTGAAAGGAAATGGGTACCAACAGGCAATCTTCTATACACTCCAGATAATGATCGGATGGAAGTTGCTGCACGAAGCTGTTCATCGATGCAATAAACTGATTCTCGGTGTAGAAGTAGGTGATCTTTTCCACCCCATCCACCAGGAAATACATTTTTACGCACCCTTTGATATTGAAATAGGAAACAGTTGATACTTGTCCTTCGGTGAGCAATAAGGTTCCGTTTGAATATTGTTTTATCGGTACCAGGAAGTGGATAGCCTGTTTTTCTTCCTGGCTCAATTGGATGAATTTACTTAAGTAAGCTGTTAAAGGATGGATTTCATCTTTCATCCTACTAAAAAAGGCAAAAAGTTCAGATTTTGTCCTAAAATTATTCTGAACGAATGTACCCGACCAAAAGGAACATAAAGATTGTACTCGGAATTAATCCGATGGTAGTGGTAAAGGCTCCAAAATCATAGGTTTGTGTTAGCAAGCCTCCGAAGGTAGCAACAGCGAAAACGCCAGCTGTAAACCCAAAAGCCGCCAATAAAAGGGAAACTCCTCGCTGGGTGGGAGTCAAAAAGGAAGCTCCTACCAATGCTATACCCAGGAGTAAATCCGGGATCAAAAATTGATTTATTGCGTTGCCTGTTACAATTTGAACCAGCTGCCAGATCAGGGTCAAAGTTCCTATGATAAAAGCAAAAATGCGTGCGATTCGAATCATGTGCGTTATTGGTTTGGTATGAAATTGCTGCGGTACTAGTTAGAAATCACTTCATTTTTGCACCCTTGGTTTACGTACTAGTGGACGGTTACCAGGAAAGCTCGATTCGCTCCAGCCGGCGGGAACCGGAGGATTATCGACTTTTTCCAAATCGCCAACCGAGGTAAATATTTGGTGCCCAGGAGGGAGGCACTGCGGGACGCAGGTTATAGGTGATCTCTCCGACGGTTCTGTCGCCTGTGTTGTTTAAAAGGAAAATGAGGTTATAGGAGAATCCAACCCAAAGTCCAGCTTTTCGAAAAGGAACCAGGTTGTAACCGAGTCCGACACTAGTAAACCAGTTTTGAAACTGATCGTTTGCATTTCCTTCCGGAGCGGGTCCTGTGCCAGCCTGGGGGCGAACATTCCAGCCTTCATAACCCAATGAGGCAGAGACATAGAAGCCCCGAATATCATTGTCTTTTTTTCGAAACCGATACCAGGTTTCCACGCCAACGGCATAATCCCAATGTACATTGATTTGATCGCCGTTCTCAAAAAATTGATTGACAGCAAAGTCAGGCAGATCAAAAGCGCCTTCCGAACTTAGACCGATGGTCCAGTGCTGGGGAAAATTGTAGTACGCTTTAATCCCATACCCGCTCAGGAAGGGATAAATTGGGTTGATGCCAACCGAAAAATAGCCTTGGTCTCGAATGAAGGGAGCCTTTGATTCTTGTTGAGCGGAAAGCGGTACAACTGACAGGATCAACAGGGAAAGGAATGCAAATCTTTTCACGACAAATGGTTTATCGCCAAATTGTCGGTCTGAAAGGAGAGCCTAGTTCACATTTGTTAAAAAAATCAGGATTGAGCCAGACTTCTGCGAATCCGGCTTAGCGATTGTTGTTTGATACCCAGGTAGGAAGCCAGATGCATGAGCGGGATTCGATTGGCCAGATGCGGATAGTCCCTTATGAAGTTTTGGTATTTGGTTGTAGCATCCTGATACACCAGATCTGAGCGATTAGCAAGTTTTTCTAACAACATTTTCTCTGTAACCAACCGGACAATCCGGTCCCAATGTCTGATCTCTTGGGATAACGATAGAAAATTGTCCCTCGAAATAAGAAGCAATTCACAATCGGTGAGCGCTTCATAATAGCTGCCACAAACCTCCTGATCAGTAAAGGATTCGAGGTGGGCCGCAAATTGCCCTTCAGACAAAAAATAGCGAGTGATTTCTTCTCCCTGTGCATCGGTTTCGAAGATGCGCAAAACTCCTTCGGTTAAGTAACCAATAAAGTTGCTGAATTTACCGGCTTCCAGGAACATTTCGCCTTTTCGTAAGGATCTGGGTTCCAAAATGCATTCTATCCGCTCCCTTTCACTTAACTGCAGGGGACCTACTTCAGTAAAATAATCCAGTAACGATTTAATATCAGTCAAAAGAGGAAATTCATGTGAACCTTAATGCTTTTAAAACAGGTAAAGTCAGGGCTTGTTTTCAAAACTGAGCAGGATGAATGTTTCTCCATCCTTTCTTCTATCTTTCCCAAATCATATATCCAATGCATGAAACTTTCCGTGATCTTATCCTTATGTAGTATAGCCTTGTTGCTGGGGTGTACTTCCAATTCAAGAGACACCCAAACGACGCGCCAAGAATCGGTAAAACTATCCAAGCTCACCTTCTTCGAATGGAGAACCTACTATTGCTATCCAGACCGACTGGATAACCTCCTGGCTCGATTTGAAAATCACACCATGGAGCTGTTCGAAAAACATAGGATGGTCAATCTAGGCTATTGGGTTCCCATAGATAATCAGGAAAATAAATTGGTCTACCTGATGGGGTATGCTGGTCGAGAGCAGCGGGACCAAGCCTGGGAAGCATTTCGAAACGACCCGGTTTGGAAGGATGCCAAAGCGGCTTCGGAGGAGGACGGACCTATTGTGGATTCTATTACGAATTGGTTTATGACCTACACTGATTATTCGCCCAAGTGGAGCTTCGAAAAGGCAGGACCTCGGATCTTTTCCCACCGCACCTACTACACCCATTCTGGTAAGTTGGAGGCATTACATGCCCGTTTTCGGGACCAAACCCTGGGTCTGTTCGAAAAGAACGGAATGACCAATATCGCTTATTTCGATTTGGATCCGGGACACCCAGATGCAGATCGAGCCATGACCTACTTTATTACATTTCCAGATACCACCGCTCGTAAAGAAAGCTGGGAATCCTTTTTAGCCGATCCCGATTGGAAAACCGCGTATGCCAATTCTATCCAAAATGGCCCATTGGTAGATACCATTACCCATGATTTACTGCTGCCTACATCGTTTTCACCAACGAAGTAAGCAATCAAAACCAATAAGCGTATTCCAACAAGGAAGCCCTGAAACGGATTCAAATTCGTTTCCATAGTAAAGATCGAGAAGCACACCGCCAACGCTAGTCTCTATTTGTACCGACAATCCATCTTGTGGAAAAGTTTTTTATCACTAAACTCTTTGCCCCCTTAGTGCCTTCGTAGGGTTCTTCGTGGTTTATACGGGAAAGTTCCCTATTCACCGCAAAGTGCGTGAAGGAGCCGCCAAGTACACAAAGAAGGAATTATCAACCCTAAGTTCGCTTGCTAGTACCTCTACTGTTAAAGACCTTTTACCAGCATCCCACAATTAACATCCTCACGGAAAATTTTTCATTTTCGCTCCTTACTACTCCTAGCATAAATTTTCAATTCAAGAGCAACCAAACCCAACACCAAAATTATTTCTCCAATAAAATAGGCTATGCCAAGGGCTGTCATACTATTGAATAAGTAAACAACCAAGCTAAAAGTAAGCATGCAATAAAGTGTATTGGCAATAGCAATGCCCAACAGAAAAGGCCTCCAGTTGTCTTTCACAAGAAGGTAACAGGTAAAGGAATAGAGGGCAAAACAAGCCGCTATGCCAGCCAGTAGATAGAGAATAGACTCGGGCATCCCGAAAAAGGGTACTAATCTAACTAAGACCTGACTCAGTAGAACAGCCGTGAGGACTGCGCCTAAGCTGTCGATCAGAAAAATCTGTTTAACCGTTATGTTCCGAAACATAAGCCAAATAGATATACCAAAAAGTTATTTTTTGAACTTTAATATTTGATCATTCAAAGGACGCTAAAATAAATTCGAATTCCTTTGATTAAGATCAAAAAATCAAGATTGGCCTCTTACCCGGCTTAAGGTTTCCTGGGTAATGCCAAGGTAAGAGGCGATATGCCCCAGGCTAATGCGTTGAATAATGGATGGGTGATGCTGAATCAAGTCTGCATACCGCTCCTTGGCTGACAGGAAGACCAGGCTATCAATTCGTTCTAACAGGCCGATGTAAAAAGCCTCTGTAAATTTTCGAGCTAATCGCTCCAGATGTGGATGGTCATCCAGGTATTGCTCCAGATCATTCCGGTTGACCGATTGTATTGTTGAATCTTCGAGTGCCTGAATATTATATTTACTTACTTTTCCGAAAATAAAACTATCGGGTGCAGTTACGGCCCCAGCTTCCAAGGCAAAATGGGCGGTTACTTCCTTTCCATCGAGATGATAAAATGCCCTGAGGGCCCCGGATTGTACTAGGTGAAGCTCCTGGCATACCTTATTTTCCAGGTGTAAAAACTGATTTTTCTTTACTTTTCTTTCCGTTAAAATAGGAGAAAATTCTGTTGTTATTTTTTGAAATAGTTCGTCCATGCATCTTCATATTTATCAAAAAATAGAGGACGATCAGGTCCAAAGGTTGGTATATGAAATCGGTAGCTTATCTTCCACTACTCAGCAGCGGGCTTTTTTTCAAACAACGCTCGGGTATTAAATGGAGGCTCCATAGCCAATGGAGGGTCAAAAAGGTTGGCCACTTTTTTCCAGCTTACCACCTTGAAATTTTGGGGGCGTTTTTCGGTTCCGTCCAAATTAGTTCCGTCCTGTGCAATGAATAAGCCATTTGGAAAGGCTGGCCCCAAATTTAGGTTGATCACATCAATGCCGTCCGTATCCGAGTTTCCATCAATGGCTTCATCTACAATTTGAAAACTGCCCAGGTATTCGTTATTGCCCGAACGCGTGTATACCGCAAAACTATTGTTACCTTGACTAGAGGCAATCAGATATCCTTCGTCTGAAGGGGTGTAGTAAATAGTCAACCCTTCAATATCATAGGTAAGGTTTGGATTTTCTTCTACTGAACTAAAGGCGACAGGCATTGGCTCGCGGGGGCCTGGTTCAGCAGTTACTTTCCAGATGCGGACGTTTTCTTCACCAATGTAGAGATAACCGAGCTTGTGGTCGGCTACCATACCCTCTGGCTGGCTTCCGATGTCAAAGGAATCAACCAATACAAGGCCTAGGTTTTCCCGCCCTTCCAGGATTTCATATTGCTCGATCACACCATTCTTTCCGCATAAGATGGCGTAATTTTTATGGCTGGATGGGCTGTGATAAAAACAAAAACCATACACTTCGTCAACCCCCGAAGGCACAGTTTCTTCCAATATGATGGTTAGCTGGCCACTAGTAGGATCAATTCGAAAGAGGTCAATGGCATTTTTGGTTCGGTTCGTACCCCCGCAAATGTCCATAGTCGTATCCTGCAGTTGGAGATGGTAGGCTACATCAATATTGTTGATCCGGCCTACCTCGGCATAGGCAATTTCCGACCCGGATAAATTGTAGGTAGCAATGCCTCCGGTTTTATTAGAACCGAAAATCAAGCTTTTGGAAAAATCCTCAGGGTGTATCCAAATCGCAGGATCATCAGCAGCATCGGTCCCGAAGGTAGATTGAATCGGGTTCGTTTCCATATCTGCCGTGACGGTAAAAATGGTATCTGCAACCGGACTTTTGGATGTATTGGCAAGAGGACCTTTCTGTTGCTTGCAAGTCGATAATAGGCATAGCAGGAACAACAGTGACAGGATAGTTCTCATGTGATCTTTCTGTTGATTTAGGCGTACGAATTGCTTTCGGGCCTGAAGGTACAATCTTTGACCGGCTGGAAAGAAGACGAATTGGCCTCAACAATAATTGTCCCGCTATCGTGGATCTTAGGCTCATTCTTCCATCTCAAATAAAGCCTGGATTAAGGCTTCCCGCAAATTGGTCGGATCGCCGAAAGAATCCGGGTTAAACCGGTCGTCATTACTCAGAATAAGGATAATTTTGTTGTATTCCAACAATCGGACGAGCACTACATTTGCCCCCATGATGCCACCTCTTCGTTCCATGATACGCGGGTTTTCATCCACAAAGGGATAGGAATAATTCCATACCCCGTAGCCCACAAATGCATGTTCGGGGTAGGATTGCTCCAATAACTTCTGGCTTTCAGGATTGAGCAAGGTATCCGAATACAGGGCTTGATCCAACTGTAAAAGGTCCATAGAGGTAGAATACATGGCTGCAGCCGCATAGCTGTTTTCGATGTAGAAAAAAGGATCCTGAACCGGCTGTTTTTTATTCTTGTAGCTATAGGTGTAGGCAAAATGATCCGGGTAATAGCCATATTCCAGGAAGCCCGTGTGTTTCATTTTTAACGGATCAAGGATATTTGTCCGTATCTCCTCTTCCCAGGATTGCTCACTTACACGCTCGATGATCAGGCCCAGGAGCATATAATCGATATTATTGTAGTTGAAGGTGTTAAAAGAAGCTTTTGATTTGTTTTCTAATGCCGCTTCTACCATCACATTGGGCTTCCTGAAATGTTGGTAGGATTTGTCTTTTTCATTGGGCAATCCTGATAAATGTAATAGGAGATGATGCACTGTCACCTGTTTTGAAATTCGATTCTCCAGCTCCGGCAAGTAATCAATAACTGATTTACCTAATTCAATTTTACCTGCTTCCCTTAATTGCAATATTCGAATGCTGGTGAATAATTTGGTTATAGAGGCGATAGAGTAGTGGTAGTCATTCTGAATCGTATCCTTCGCAGGCAGATAGGCCAGACCATAGGATTGATGAAACAGAGGCACCCCTTTTTCAGCTATCAGAATGGTTCCGGAGAAACCTGTTTGGTCTCTATAATTGGTGACAGCTTTCGTTATTGCTTCCTGGATCCTCGACTCTTGGGCCACTACACTGTTCGCTATCCACCAAGGGGCGAAAAAAAGAATCAGAACGTAAAGTTTGGCTTTTCTCATTGTGGAAGTATTGGTTAAATACCCGCAGAATCAGATAAATACTTGAAGCGATCGTCCCAAAACAGGTTTTGGGAGGCCTTAAAACCTGTTTTGAACGCTTTTTTGATACTCAGATGGGCTTTTCCCGGTATGCTTTTTAAAAACGCGATTGAAGGTCGATTTGGAAACAAATCCTGAGTCGAGTGCAATACCCAATAGGGACAGGTTGTATAAATCGTCCTGTATCAAGTGTTTTTTTACTTTTTCCACCCGATAGTGGTTCACAAAATCGATGAAAGTTTGGTCCAACCCTTGGTTAATGTGCATAGATACCTGTCGAGCTGGTAAGTCCAATGCTTGTGCGAATTGCTTCAAGCTTAGATCCGGGTCGAGGAAGTACTGATCCTTCTCCATTGCATGGACAATCTGGTTTAACAGCTTGTTATCGATTGGCGGCTTCTCCGTAGGTATGGGTTCGGCATCATCTATCCCTTGAGCGGTCAGGTCCGGTTGAAGGATACCACCGGCTGCCAGCACCAGAACAGCGATTCCCATGGCCAGGGCGGAAAATGGTTGATCTGAATAGAAGGTTAACAGTTCGCGCAACAGGGCATCGATCAACCAGAGGATGGTTAAACTGCTTAGTAAGCTAAGGTACAGGGTCATCCAATGGAGACTGATCCGTGAGATTTCCGAGTATTGATTTTTGATCCAGTGCTGATATTGGCGTACCAATCGGATAGAAAACAGCAGGTAGAAAAATAACGAAATCAGACTTAGGAAGAACTCGAAGTCATAGGTGTAGGGTCGATGTACCTCCAGCCAAAACCACCTGCGGTAAGCATAATCTTGTCCTTGCAGATAAAGGTAAACGCTAAGTTGAATAACCACGGGAAGGAAATGCAGGAGGTCCTTCCGTCGAAAGGTAAAGGACCGTTTGGTAAGAGCTTGGGTATAAAAGTAGGTAAGCGGACCAAAAGCAAGGGAAAAGTAAATGGGGAGAAAATAATAATTCGGGTTCTGGGCATACACATTGGCTATCCGAAAAAAGGTATCGCAAAGCCAGAGGGAGAAGCCTAGTACCAGCAAGCTTAAAAATGGGTTGGCTCGTCTGTTTTGGTGCTTACACACCAATACCCCTGATGCAAAGAAGCCTTGTGCGATCACAGCACCAATTAGGACAGTTTCGGGAGTAAATGGGAGGTTCAAAAAGGCGGATTATACCATTTTACACTTGCGTCTATAGTATGTATGCAAAAGATCTGGAGTAAGGTAAGAAGTTGCCCGGTAACTCGTAGTTACCGGGTAATCTATATTCCGTTCATATAGACTGGGGCAGGGACTGGTTCCATATGCCGGTCTTTGCAGTGGCGATGGCATATTCCCTGAAATCGGTGGCTTTTCTGCCGAGTACTTTTTCTATATCAGTAGTCACCACCTGATTGTCTGGTTTACTCAACACCTCCCTAAACAAATAATCGAATAACCAAATGTAGTTGGCAGGTACTCCTGCCGCTTCCAGCATGGAATTGTAGGCTTCCTGGGAGACGGATTGGTACTGGATTGTCCTTCCTGTTGCGTCCGCGATTACCTGGACCACTTCCTCGAATGTAAGGGTGCGTGGTCCCGTTAATGCATAGGTATGTCCATTGTGGGAATCATTGAGTAATACCTCCACGACCACCTCAGCAATATCTCCTGTATCTACGAATGGGATCCGGGCTTCTGGCATGGGCAACGCTACATGGCCTGCAAGTATGGGATCCAGTAAAAAACTTTCACTGAAATTCTGGTTGAACCAAGAGGCTCTTACTATGGTGTAGTCTAATCCGGAATTCGCAACCACTTGCTCAGATCGCTCTGCCTCTTGCTCTCCTTTGCCTGATAACAAAACGGCTTTTTTCACTCCTGCTTTTTTAGCTGCTTCAGTAAGTTCTCGGATCGCTTTTAATGCACCGGGTACAGCCAGGTCGGGATGATAAACGATGTACATTTTTTCCATGTCGGCCAAGGTGGCCGGCCAGGTGGTGGAATCGTTCCAATCGAAGGTCGGTTCCTGACTACGGGCTCCGATTCGTACGTTTTGATTTTGGTGCCTTAACCCTTCGACGACTTTCCGGCCGGTTTTGCCAGTTCCACCGATCACTAAAATGTTACTTTGAATGGTCATGATTATTTCGATTTAAAATTGATAAATAGGCTTTTAACCCTTGAATTGCGCATAAGCGCCAATTAAGGAGGTTAGGAATGCGACTACTGCAAATACGGTTCGTATAAGGTGCAGACGATTCCATTTTTGTTCGTACGTACTTCTAAAGGCAATTCGCTTTACTTCACTTAATTCAGCTAAGTCCAAGGCATCCAGGGCATCATTTAGCGGCACATTGCCAAATGCAGTCACTCCGAAGGTGCCAATCAAATAGATGACCGTAGCCGCTAGTAAAAGCCAAAACGGAATTCCGGAGTGGTACTGCTGGATCGTGCTGATACCTAAGGCCAATGGGCTGCCAAAAAAGACCAGAAAAAATGCAGGATTTAGAATTGCCTTATTGATAGCTTGCATTGTTTCCAGATAAACCGGATCTGTCACCTTTCGAGTACCGGGTATTACCGAAACCAGCCAGGCATAAAAGAATCCTGCCGATAACCCGGTCAGTACAATTGCTACAAAAAGGATGGTTGTTTTAAATGAGAGTTCCATGATTAGAAAGTATTTATTGATTTAAGCCATTTTTCGAGTGTTTGATACTCTTTATCGGTTAATTGGACCTGATTGTCCCTAGGCATTCTCCGATAAACAAAAACTTGTTGATAAATCCTGGGAGCATTCTTCTCCATGTTTTTTTAAGGAAAAGACCTTAAATGGATTTTTTCTTCGGTGACAGCTATTGCATTTAGAGTTGAGAATTTTGAATGCATCCTCTTTTAAATCGGATTCAATTATTTCTGATTTGATTTTGAGAGGATCTGGAGATTGGAAAAAACCAGAATAGAAAATTAGCCTGGAAAATTCACTGAATTTTTCGCCCAAAGGGCTGACGAATTGAAAAATATTGAAAATCAGGTAATTATGTGTGAGTCAGTCCATTTCTTACTGTTTTTGTCTGTACCCAAATTTGGGTAACCAAAGTTTTGCAATTGTCAGGGTCTTTAGTGCTGACATCCGCAGGATCGTCAGCATAACCCTGACATAAGTGGCTGAAAATAAGCCTGTTTTCAGCTACTCATCGTTCGTATTCACGGGAATCCGTGAATAATCCGGGTTAGTATTTCAATAAAAGAGAAGACAGAGAGTGTTCTTTTCATTACCGTATGGTTTACAGTAACAAAAATGAGGGCAATGAACCCCTTAAGCTTGACCCCTAAAGCCAACCTTTTGACACTTTAAGCCAAAATTGGAATTGCAAACAAGAGTAGACCAGGCACCTGGGTTGCTGGAGCGCCAAAGCGAGCCAGCCGAATAACTCATACAATAACAAAATGGGTGAGGTACTTGCTGTTGCCCAAGTTGACTTATTTTTTCCGGTAGGCGGAAGGGGAGAGGTTTGTCCAACGTTTAAATGCCCGATGGAAAGCACTTTGCTCTGAGAAGCCGGTTTGAAAGGCAATTTCTCCTATAGATCTGGAGGAATGGTTAAGTAGGTCTTTGGCAATTTTTTCTTGTGTTTGTCGAACCAGGGCTCGAAAGGTAATCCCGGATTCGGCCAATCTTCTGGTAAGGGTGCGACTGCTCATTCCCATATGTATCCCAATTTGAGTTATACCTGGAATACCGCTGGGGAGGGCATCTTGAATGAGCTTTTCCACATCGTTTACAATACGGTTCGACCCAATTTCAATTCCTTGGGTCTCCTCCTCTACGCGTTCTACCAGAAATTGGTTGATACTGCTATCGGCTTTGGCCGTTCGAGTTTCGAGGTCCGCCGATCGATAAGCGATGTAATTATGAGGTTGGTTAAACAGGATTGGGCTCTGGAACGCTTCTTTATAGCTGGCAAGATCGCCTGGGGCACTGTGTTTAAAGGATACTTCTATTGGGGCTATGTTGGTCTCCGTCATAGCTTGCAATACAACAACAGTGGCGGAAAAAGTAGCTTCGTTGGATAAGGCTACTCCTCTTCGGTAGGGATCCCGAAATAAATGGACCTTGGATACATCACCTTCTTTGTTGACTTTAAAGAGGTAAGTATTGGATAAAAGCTTGAAATAGCGCTCACAGCGTTCGAATATTTCGCCTGCTTTGGCGCATGTTTTCCAGGAAAGGCCTAGTACTCCGTAATCATCCATTTTCATGTGCTGGCCTACGCGCACGGCAAAACCGGGACCAAGTAGGTGGTCTATCCTTTCGTGAAGAGCAAAAAATTGATCGGCTGGTACTGCCCGGATGTCATCCAAAGCCTTTATCGGTATGGGTAAATCCTGGAAATCCGTTTCCGACATACCCTCCGCCAAAGCGTGCATGATTATTTTTCGATAAAGATTCATCGAGATATAGTTCATGCCGGTGCCAGGATTTTCTCGGTAGAGGGACTTCAATACCGATTATGTGCAATTCAGTTCTAGGGGCATAGCTGTTTCGATAGTTGGCTATGCTCCTGCCAAGCTGGTTACGAACTAAAAATAAGCATCTTTCCCTTTCTACGTAGCGGTTATGGGTTAATGGGCAAACCGTTTGGCCTGCACCTGATCATAGGTTTCGACGTAGTCTGTAAATTCGGTTTGCATCAATCGGTCCCAGAACCGAAAATAGACGGCATAATTTCCCTTGGATTTTCGATGGTGCATATTGTGATGCACCGAGGTGACCAAGCATTCGAACAGGATCGAATAGCGAAACCAACGGGGCAGTATTTCATAGCCCAAATGGGCGTACACGTTGAAGGCGAAAATCAGCAGGGTCGTAAAAAGCAAAGTCGACAGGTTCATGGGAACCAATAAGACAATAATAGCAGCCCCCAGCGCCTCCAGAATGGCTTCGATCAGGTTGAAAGAGTAACTGGCCAAGGGAGTCGGGTTCGTGGAGCGGTGGTGAATCGCATGGGTCCATCTGAATACGCTTTTGCTATGCATCGCTCGATGTACCCAATAGAAATAGGTATCGTGGAGAACTAATGCCAGAAAGATACTGACCGGAACCCACCAAAAGGGATAGGAAACAGACTCCCGAAATGGTATCGAATTGGCCCCAAAAGGAGCATGGAGGATCAAAATACCAGCCGTAATAAATACCAGGATTGTTTTGAGGGAATGGATCAACTCACGGACGAAATCCTTATGCTTGGCTACCCGATCCTGAATTTTATGCCTTGAAAAATAGCTCGGAAACCAAATATAAAAGATCAGAAAGGGGATGCCCGCCATCACGAAAAACCGAAAAAAATTCATGAAAATCGGGATAAAAAACAGAGATGGATCTTGCATATCTATTTAGTTTAAGATTGGAGAAAATTAGAATACGTAAAAGTGATCCCGCTTGAACATTCTCAGGGTCAGATAGGACGTTAACTTTGGCTCGGAGGAAGGTTGGAATCCTCCGAGCCTTATAATGCCTACCTCAAGTCAATAATAAATTCCATTCCATTTAACACAATAATAGCTGTTTGATCACCATTGAAAGTGATGGTGCCCTCATACGTTTCCGTATTTCCATTTAGAGTGAGTATCAGGCTATATTCTCCGGAGCCGGAAGTGATCATTCGGCTTTCTTTATGTACAACTACATCGGTCAAGGTCAGATCCAGCGTAGATGCTCCGCTATTAGACTGCCGGAACAGGAAGACATTCGCTCCGCTGCGGATGTAGGTTCCATTCCAGGTAATAGCGGGAGAAATAAACTCCAGTCCTGTAAGCGACCCATTGAATGAACTGGAGCTTTCGGAACTAATTCTGTCCGTGTTAAGGTTCAACTCGGACTCAAGGGAGAGTAAAGCAGCTTCGGGTACGTTGAAATTGTTACAACTCAGCTCGAATGACCATCCGATTTGGCTGGAGGCTTGCCCTTTGGCACCATTGTATTCAAACAAAAAGGTGTCCTCAATTAAGCTGTCGCATAATTCGGCCAGAGACAGGGATGCCAAAGCGCCGGTAGTGCTTTCCATTTCGGCTGTCAATCCGCCGTTGGAGTGCGCCAGGGAGACTTCCAGTACCTCGGCTACCTCTTCTTGAGTTAGTTCAGGCTCGGACGAATTTTCGCTTTTTTCACAGGATAATAAGGTGCTCATAGAGAGCATGAGCAGGGTCAAAAAAATAAAACAGGTTGAACGTGTCATGAAGGACTTGTTTTTTGGAGTTAATTAAATTTGAATACCACGAAAGTACATGGAGACGGGAAAGAAGTAAATTAACAAAGGATAATAAAGATGGTGGGAGAGGGAAGAAAGTTAGGGGTAGAAGGTATTTGGCAGGGCGGAAGCGTCTAATAACTCTTGGCTTGGTTTTGAGCTATTCTTTTGCGGATGCGACTCAGGGAAACAGGGGTAATGCCGAGTATATTGGCGATATATTTATCCGGAACGCGATTAACAATTTCCGGGTTTTGCCGGATAAAATGGAGATAGCGTTCTTCCGGGGAGTACAACAAGAAAGATTCGTTACGCGAAATAGTGGTTCGCAAAATATCCCGCAGGAAGTATTTGCGATTTCTTTCCAGCTTGGGATTTTGATCAATAAGGTCTTGGAGCAAGTCATAATCAATGGTTAAAACCTTGGTAGGTTCCATAGTCTGGGCGTAAAAACGGGAGGGACGTTCAAAGAGGGCAGCATCTATATTGATGTATATCTGATTCTCCCACCGAAGCCAGGTAGTAATTTCATCGCCTCGTTCATTCAGGAAAAAAGCGCGAACCATTCCTTGCTGAATAAAGAAGACGGTTTTGTCTTGGCTACCCTCTTGCTGGATGTATTCCCGCGCATCGAAAGAGCGGGATTTGGCGGCCCGGATCAGTACCTGCGCATCCTGAAACGTCAGGTTTCTGGAGAATTTGTAAAGCTTTCTGAGCTTGTCTATATCAATGACCATGGGCTTTGTTCTCAAAACGGCTCAGTTGCGAGCTGTGGCTGAAATAAGTTAACAGTCAGACTATCCCTCCATCGAAAGGTTTAATTCCCAAATTGGTAAAAGGAAATTGTTTTTGATGATTATTCATACTATACATGATAATTATCATACCAATAAACATGAACATATGTTTATTTTTAAGCAAGCGACATCCACATGAAAGAACGGGATCTTAACTATATCAGGGACTTGCTCATAAAGGGTCGGATGAACGATGCCTTACAGGAGTTATTCGCTCTACTGCAGAGTAGCAGCAGTTTCCATGGTCAGCTCAGGGATGACGTTATCCTGCTACAGACGCAGTATAATGAGCTCAAAAGAAAAGAAAACCTGCATCTGATTTCCTCCGAAGAGGCCCAATTAAACCATTCCCAACTTCAGAATGCTATTTTGGTGGTGATCAATAGTCTGGAAAATCCCTCCCGACCATCTCCTTTTGTTGTAGTTCCGGGGCTCCCACAATGGCCTTCCTGGGTGATTCCGGTTGGGGTTGTTCTGTTTCTGGTCTTTCTCGCTTTTTTGATAAAGGATGCCCTGTTGCAGCCTAACCCGGTAGCCGAATCAATAGATAATCAAGAGCCTGATCCTGCAGGAGTCCAGTTGAAAAGTACCTCTGCAGCATCCTTTCCGGATGTATATCTTTCGGATTGGCGATTTGATCCACCGCAGCCTACTCAATATCAAGAGGTAGAACTATCCTTCCTGGTTGGCAACAAAGGGGATGGGGTCGCTCAAGAAGTCACTGTAGCATGGTGGCCCAACGCCCATGCCGGAGGGGTGGCCAAAAGGTGGACGGTATCCCTGGCTCCGCATGAAGAAAAACGCCGGTTTTTTACTTACGAAGGCTATACAGAACCGCATAATCAATTGCAAACCAAACTGGTGGTCGATCCGGATATGGAATTGCAAGAGGTGAATAGGTCTGATAATACCTTAATTAAAACCATTCAGGTGAAGCGAAACCTAAGGCAGCAGCCTGACCCGACGCCTTCAGAAGAACCGGTAATGGATATTTCCGGTTTTTGGATCACTCCATTTCCAAGGTTGACCTATGAGGTAACCCAAGAAGGAGCCGATTATGGATGGGTGATTCCCGGTTCTGGGACAACTGGTACTGGGAAAATTTCCGGGAATCAACTTAGCGGTAAAATTGGAGAGCAAACGGTTACCTACGAAGCAGTCTTATTTGACGCTGATGGAACCCCATTGGTACTTTTCACAGCACATCCCCTTCACTTTCGAACGATTCTGTTTAAAGATTGCAATGATCTTCAACGTTTTCTCCATAAGTACAAGGAACAGAAGCCAAATTACTACACCATTTTAAGCGCAGAATTAAAGAAAATTCAGAATCCAGTCTGTCTAGACCTTTCCTATTGAATGCTATCCTACTTTTCGGTAACCCGGAAACGCCTAGTTGCCGGGTTACTTTTTGGCCTATTGCTCCAACTCAGCTATTGCTTTCTGAATATCCGCTTTGTCCTTGACCAGATTTTTCGCTACGCTCCGAAAAAAAGACTGCCGATCTCTAGGGTAGCCCAGGTCCAGATCTACTGGAATGCCTATGTTTTCGTAGATGTTGCCGGCATTATCCCTATTGATCTCGTCGGATAGGGCAATAGCCCAACCATTGGGGAGCTTCTTTTCCAAGGCCGTGGAAAGCGCACCTTGGGTGGGAGCCCCGATGCGTTTGACCTGATCCATGGCCAGGGTAGCCAGCGCAAATGCTTCAGCTGCACTGCCGGTCTGGGGAGAGATCAGCAGGTAGACCGGTTTCTGGTAGGGCGTAGGATGAGCGTCCAGGTACATTGCCAAGGGCGGGGAGAAGTTATTTCCATACCGTAGTTGTTGTGTGCCAATCCGGAGGCGTTGCGCGTTAAAGCGGTGGAGGATCTCCTGACTGACTGCATCCTGACCGCCCCCATTGAACCGGAGGTCAATGACCATCCGTTTGGTGTCACCTAGATCTGTCTTAACCCGATCCATAATCTGACCTACGCCTTCTCTTTCCTTTTGGATGTATTGGCCCTCATTCATTTGGTAGAAGGTATGCACATAAGCATCCACATAGCCCTTCGCCTCAACCAGCGAATCGGACAATTGCAGATCGGCATACAGCCACATGGCTTTGATCAGGATAAAGCCGGTTTGGTCATCCAGTTTGCCCCATTGGATCAGCCAGAAATCGGAAGTAAGGTTTTCCATTAGGTGATGTTCGGCTACCTGTTGAGCGATAAAAAAGTCCCCGATTTCTTCTTCTGCGTTTTCCTCTTCTGGTACAGGGTAAAGTTCTTCGAGGGTTTCGTATACCTCATCGGTAGCTTCCAGGAAGGCGTGGTTGTCGTTAATAAGAGCCCGGGTTTCTTCCAGGACTTGATACAATTCAGCATCACTGGATTCAGAGTGGAGCTTGGCGCGTTGCGCTATATTCAGGCTGTCCCAATTGATCTAGTTGAGGTCGAAATAGGCGTAATGGTTGGCCAGGTTAAGCGCAAATACATCATAATTAAAGAGTGGATCTTTTCGCTTGGCCTCGGGCAACGGTTGCATACATAAGGCTGGAAGTTGGTTTGTTCGGGTATAGAAATAGGTGACCGTTCCTTTTGTGATTCGCAGGGTATCATGGGAAAGATTTAGCGCATCCCCAAACTCTTGGAGTTGCCCTTTTCGAACGGGTAGGCAGGAAATGGTTGTAATGTCATACTGGGTATATAGCTCCTCTTGGATGTGCAGTATACTGCCAGCGCCGATAGATCGCCAGCTGCCTTCAATTAGGTTATTGAACTTAGGGGACGGAGAACAAGAATAGAGGAAACAGAGGAATACGGCTAATGGATGGGGTAATCCGATACATGTGTTGGTTTTCTCCCTAAAGAGTAGAGCAGTGGAAAAGGGTTGCAGAGGGACCGCTTTATACCATTTTTAATTAAAAGTGGCCTGTGCTCTAGAGACAACAATTCTTTAAATGGTATAATGTCTTGGATGCTGACATCCGAAGGATCGTCAGTACTGACCAAGTTTGGCTGTTTTCCCATTTTTAAAATAGGTCATTTTAAACTTGCTTCAGCATTAGTTCTAAGTTACCGGGTAACTCGAAGTCAGCGGGTAACTCGGGTGACTCCTCTAACTTGACTATCGATTTTTTTTATATTAAATTGAGTGCTGAGTAAATTGATTTTTATCTGTTATATAAATAGACTATTTAATTTTTACAATAGATACAGGAAGAATTTTATTTTAATTATTTTTCATTAATAGTATTAAATAAATTTATTATGGCATTAGTAAGCACTTTCGAGCTGCTCGTAAAGCGTATTGCTCCTTTAACTCCGTCCGACCCAATAAATGCTGCCTTCAGGAGGGTAGTGCAGGGTTATTTTTTAACGATTTCAAATCCGAATGATCAGTTTTTGATTATTCGAGTCAGGGCGACTATTCCCACTTGGGTTGGCTCCCCACCTTCGCCAAATCCACAAAATGCACGGGAATTGATTAATGGGCCAGAGGGGATTCGAAACCATATTTATACTTATGATATAACTGGTGGAGCCGCAAGGGGTCAAGTTATTTACAGTTCCCTCCTGGGGCCAAGTTTACCTTGTGGAGAGAACGCCAAACGATTTCAAACCGGGTTTCTTTTTCTGCCACCCTGCCAAACAGCAGCAGTGAAGATTTTACCGGACCTAGAATCTGAAGCAATCAATTTAGGGAACCCAAGTCTGGAAATTCGAGGCTATGTTGAGATCTTTCGTACATCCTTTTTCCCAATTCCTCAGGAGCCAGTAGAACTGGTTCTGACTCCCGAAATTCGGGGCACTTTTTTGGATAACAACTATCCAGATTTCTGTGGGGGTAATTCTTTGGATTTTGACCAAATCGCTTATTCTCTTCCACTGGCTGACGGTGCCGCACGTGTAAAAGTAGAATCATTACCTGTGAGTTTTCCATTTGACCTATTCTCAACCGATATAGAGCAAACCAAATTAGAGACTAACAGGGATTATGCTGGAAAAATCGTTCTCCAGGATAATACCCTAAAGCAGTTTGATGAAATGATCAAACGGGAAAAAGAAATTAATCCAGCTTTTAATTTTGATTTGGTTTCTTTCCGAGAATATGTTGAGGCCGAATTAAACCGCAATCCAGAACTTTACATGAAGGGACAATAGAATTTAGATTCTTACTTTTGATTTATAGTTTATCGAATTGATAACAAAGGTAATTGAAAAGGTTGTTGTGTCATATAGAGCACAGCAACCTTTATCTGCTATTAATACTGATACAAGCCTAAAATGACTTACTAAAAAATCAGAAATTAGCCAAAATTCGGCCACCTCAACGACAAATATCGGGACCAAAGACATTATATCATTTTAAGTGATGCGGTATTTAAGGGACAGGCTATTTTCAACTTAAAATGGTACAAAGACCCCAAACGGATTTTAATTTGGAAATAGTTTAAAAAAAGCCTCCGCATCCCTGATCTCCTGCAGGTCAAGTATCCAGCACACTTCGGAGAAGTCGGAGAAATCAAGCCCTCCGGCCTGGATGGATTCATTCAAGTAGCGGCCTTCCAGGCCATTGTATTTATCGGAAATCGTTATTGCGACTTGCCAGACGGAGATCAGGTCTGTACTTGAGAGGTGTGTTTCCAGGTCAATAGGTTTATCCGACCGGAAGCCGGGCGTTCCGTTGCCGGTAGTATTGCCGTCCGGTATCTTCTGGTAATCGGTGTTTTCTTTTACATAAAGCAGATCCTTTGCGGAAGTCACCTCTTCGTTCCAATCGGCATGCTGTACAAGATGGATGTGTTTTGTCGTATTTATTTCGGGGCGTTCTTCCTGAATAGCTCTTACCAAGGCTGCGGAGAAATCGGATTGCCCGCCTTCGGCTAGCCAGATGTGTCCTCCCTTTTCCAGCGTTTGAAGTGCCCGCGCTTTTACCTGCTTCAGGGCGACCTCCCAGTCCTGGTTCGCATCGCTCCAGTGTTCTCCGAAGGCTAGTTCCATTAAATCATTCGGAGGGACATACAGGCCGCTCTGCCTGCCGTAGGTGCCTGCCACCGCGTGAAAGTTTAGTCCGGAATATGCAGGATGCGCCAGAAGGGTGGCCAGAGCGGCCGCGGAATGAAGGTCATCGACATCTGTCTTAAAGTCGTAGTGCGCCAACAGAAGGTCCTGCTCCAGGTTAAATCTTTGTTGACTGAAAAGAAGCCCCAGAGGGAGACAGGCAAAAAGGACCTGCAAGGAAAGTTGCATGTGGAAACGGTTCTGAAACTCAAATAAACACTTTGTATTTAAATAAGGGCCATTGATTTAACCTTAAGCCTGTTTGGATTTTTTAATACCTGTGCCTTTGCTGTATTTACAAACATCGCTCTTCAAAATGTCGAAAATAATTTCAAAGCCAGTTGCTTAGACTGGATCAAACATGCTCTCCAGCCCTCCGGTCGATCAATTCCACCTTGATCTTTTCCATGGTTTCATCATCCAGTTTGTACATGAAAAGCAGGGCGGCTGTAAGCAGGTACAGGACTCCCGGGATTACCGAGAAAAGCAACTTCAAGGAAAGGATGGCCTCCGGTGTTTGTTGAATGGCCTCCCCGTCGTATTGGGCCAGGGTGAGCAACCAGCCGGCCAGCCCCACGGCTATGCCGCCGCCGATCTTCTGAGCAAAGGTGGTGGCGGAGAAGAACAGGCCGGTCGCACGCCTGCGGTTCTTCCATTCCGAAAAGTCGGCTGTATCTGCGATCATAGACCACAGGAGTGGAATGGTGGGCGCAATAGCCAGTTTTGACAGTATATTAATGATGTGCAGCATGTAAAAGTCATCCTTGCCCGGGAGGAATAGGGCGATCGTCAGCAAGCCGGAAATAGCGGAGCAGACCAGGTATACATTTCGCTTCTCAAACCGCTTCGATAAAGGAGTGGCCAGCAACACTCCGATGATCAGTGAAACCGTAGTGGCACTGTACAGGAGCGTGGCCTGGTTTTCGTCCTGAACGTAATACTTGAAGTATTGGTTGATCACCGCTCCCTGTATGTTTATCAGGACAAAGGTGATGATCCCCAGGATGAAAAGGATCAGCCAGGCTTGTACGCCAAAGACATTCCGCAGGTCTTCACGAAGGTTGGACTCCTGGCCGGCCGGCGGACTGATCCGCTCTTTGGTAGACAGAAAGGAAATGACCAGCAAGACAGTACCCAGGATGGCCAGTACGATTGCGATCGACTGGAAAGCAGTCCGTTCATTCTGTACGATGACCCCTTTCAGACTTCCCGTTTCGTCCAGCAGGCGCGCACCTCCCCAGTTGAACTCCTGGATAAAGCCCAGGGCCTCCTGCGGTAAATTGATGCTCTGGGCGTAAACCATCACATCGCCAACTATGAGGTTGTTTTTGATCACCATGGTAAAACTGACGATGAACATGCCGATGAAGCCCAGGAAGAAACGAAACTGGTTGAGTTCGGTCCGCTCGTTGGAATCGGCGGTCATGACCCCGGAAAGGGCAGAGTAGGGGAGGTTCACGGCCGTGTAGGTAGTGCTGAGCAGTAGGTACATGGAAGCTGCGTAAATGATCTTGCCAGTCTCCTCAAAATCTGGCGTGGTGAAGAGCAGCACCAGAGAAGCGCCCATGGGGAGGGCAAACCAGATCATGTAGGGCCTGAATTTGCCGTATCGGGTCTTTGTGCGATCGGAGATGATCCCGATCAGGGGGTCTGAGATGGCATCCCATACCCTAGCGATCAGCATGATGGTGCCGGCCATGGCTGCCGAAATGCCGTACACGTCGGTGAGGAAAAAGAAGAGGAACATGCCGGCCATGTCCCAGGCAAAGTGGCAGGCTGTATCGCCAAGTCCGTATCCGAATTTTTCCCGGAAAGACAGTTTGGGCGTCGAGTTGGACATCGTCTTCGTCTTGTACTTTGGTGATCAGGAATTGCTGCGCAGGATTATCCTGCCTTCGTTCGTAAACCGTTTCTTTGAGGGTGGGGCAGGAGGTCTTCGATGCGACTCCCCCTTCTGCTGAAGGTAGGAAGGGATGTTGATATTCACAAAAGAAGATTTGGCAGAAGGCCTCCGGGAGCGTATTTGAAGTTTGCGGGGTATTGTTCAGCGATATGCTTAAAAGAGTCGATCACTGCAAATTTTTTCCTTTGTGTTTCCAGAATTAATACTTTTTCAGGAAGGGTCCATATCCCAAAGTACCATCTATTCCGGAGAAGGTCAAGAAGTGCTTTTGCAGGTAATCAGTCGGTTTTCAAGGTAACCCTAGCTTGGCTTCTGGACTTTGCCGCACAGGTCTGATCCACGGCATCCGAAGCCTTGGGGGTACATTGCGTGCAATTCAAGATCAAGGGCGGAAGCGACTTGCAACTAACTGGTCTTCAGATTGATGAATGCTGGTTTTTCATGGGTGGGAAAAAAGAATAAGGCATGGCTTTGGATTGTCAATGGTTCGGAAAGTTTTACACGTCGAAGTTGTCGGGTTAGCTGTTGGGTTTATCTTGCGTTTCGATTTTGTTCCACTTCGGCTTGGTGGCCGAGTTCAAAAAAAAGATTCCCCATTCACCATGCCGGCCAGATGGACTCTATGTCCAACTCACGATGATGTTCCATTCCTGGGCCCTGAGGCTGGAGTTCCTGTACTTTTTTTGCAGGCCAAAAAAAGTACCCAAAAAAGCCTTCCGGCTGAGGTGCCTGGCCGGGAAAACGTGCCGTGCGGGGCACGAAATAAACTCGCCGGGGTTTTCGGGTTAAAATCGACACATCGTCTGGCTCGGACAGTATTTCGTGCAGTTCCCGCACGACTCCTTTTTCCTTTTTCGGCCATCCACCAAGGCCGGTCCTGGAAGTGGACTCCACCCTCGACTTTCCCGCCTTGAAGGACTGGCGGATCAGAAAACGCTTCCAACCGAAAAGCCCCGGCCCGAAGACTTGTAACTATCCCTGGAGGTGGGTTAACCAGTTTTACTGGACTTTCCAGATGACGATTCCATTTTTTACCGAAGTATTGGATTGTATGTGAGCATACCCATCGGCAAATCGTAGCATATGCAATTACGGTAAATCAATCAGAAAGCTAACCCGGATTATTCGCGGAAACCCGTGAATAATAACGATAAGTGGCTGAAAACATGCTTATTTTCAGTCACTTATATCAGGGTTATGCTGACGATCCTGCGGATGTCAGCACTAAAGACCTTGATAATTGTAAAATTTTTGATTACCAAACCTAGGTCCGTATAATTTCTGTAAGAAATTAGGCAGCTCACACATAATCATTTGATTTTCAAAATTTTGCAATTCCTCAGCCCTTCAAAATTCGATGAATTTTCCGGGCTAAGTTGAACAGTGTCGGGCGCCGGAAAAGCAAAATCTATTTCTCGACCAGGATTATGGCTAAAGCAAAATCGAACCTAATGCAGGAGCAGCTTTTTCGATACCCGGGAACCTTCACTACTCAACCAAATAAAATACATTCCTTTCGGTAGATGATTTAGATTTAGCTGTATAGACTTTGGTTGATTACTACCAAAGCTTTCCTGGTAGATATTCTGTCCCCGCTGATCTTTTATCCAAAGTTTATCTCCAATTTTAAACGGCTTCTCTGTTTGAACATTTACCAGTCCATTACTTGGATTTGGGAATACTACAATTTCTCCAAGTTCTTCCAGTCGATTAGTGCTGGAAGTTAATAATTTGAGTTCAAATAATTGGTTTTCAAATAGCCCGATATTATCTTCTTCATTGTCTTCATCAACCTCCTGGTCCCTGTCGATCTGGTAAACCAGGAAGTAGGAACTTCCTTCAATCAGATCCAGGTCTAAATCCTGAACATCGACGGAAAAATCGATCAGCCGGTCATTTCCTGGGGCTAACTGCCCGGATGATACGCGACCGAGAAGGAGGAAATCCTCCGGACCGGGGTTGGGAATATTCCTTAGCAGAAAAAAGTCTACCTCAACCTGGGAAGCACTTGCCTGACCTTCATTGAGTACTTCCAGTTTCACATCGATTTCGTTTCCCTTGATTTCCAAAGAAGATTGGCTAAGATCAACTCTGAGGTTTGGAAAAACAGGTATCTGAATCTGGCTAACAGTCACAACGCCTTGATTCGTAAAAGTGGTGTAAAGCCTGTTGCCGTCTGGATTTACGGCAACATCAGAGGATTGTAAAACAGCAGTTGGTGAATTGGCAAAAATAATTAAATCAAGAAATCGGTCGAGATTTCGTCCTACCACGACAACAGCCCCACTTCCCAATTGGGTATCGTTTAGCAAGGTGCCAACTGACCCTGTCGCGATATAAAAATTGCCTTTGGGATCTGTACACATACCCAAACTGGCAATTGGAACATTACTTACGAAAACGGGAGGATTGCTGCTGGTGAAATTTCGTTTAAAACCTACTAATGCATCATAAGGGCCGCCGGAATTGGTGGGCAAAGTCGTGAGGACGATCCCATCCTGGTTGACTGCTATACCTCTCGAGAGGGTGGCTAGTGGAGCAGTAGTTGCAAGTGTAGAAACAAGTACTTCACCAGATGCTGAGTTTGTACTGAAATCAATGACAAGTTCAAGGACGAAAAAATAAGTATTCACTGAAGCGCCGGTGATGTAAAGAGTCCAGCGATTACCTTCTTCGACTATGGCAATATCTCCGTAATTGGTATTTGGGGCTTGAGGTAAAATTACTCCTCCCATGTTACTGAACCTTCCGGAAGCCATGTCATAAATTGAATTGGTCTTAATAGAAAGACCGGGTTGTTTAAGGCTGATCAATAATGAACCGTTCCCGTTCTCGTCGAACAGGAAAATTCGTCCATCAGGAAAAAGGTCGAGGATGGATCCATTCGAAAGACGGGCAAGGTGGCCTATTGTATTGACGCTGCCAACATTGCCAATTGGAACAGTACCAATAAGGGAACCATTTGAATTGAATTTAGAAAGGGCTGTACTCGATCCAAGATCGTGCGTGATCCAAACGTCCCCATTGGCAGAAGTCTCTACGCCAATAGGAAGAAATAGTTCCTGGAAAATTGCAAACTGTGCGGAGATTTGTGAAAAAAACTGAATTGAAGAAGGGTAAAAAACAGCAGAAAGTTGGAATTGAGGTAATGGCCAGAAAAACCTCTGCCAAGCGAATCCGGGGTTTTCAGGTGCATGACTAGTGTAGATTAAAAAGAGTATGAAAGTATTAGGTGGATAATAAGTAGCAATTCCAGTAAAGTAATGACAACTAATATGTTACAAGTAAAAATATTGTCTCACACGTCCCTCTTCACATAGGGAGATTTTTTCTTATTTGCCTATCATCTCAAATATATCTATATTTAATATAAAATTCAATGAAATGATTTCGGGGAAAAAATTTCCTGTTGATCGAGGGAGTAAACCTGTTCCGTTTTCACCTTCCTCAGAACTCATGCCAAATTTTCTTAGTTCCAAACTTCTCCATCCTGGTTTTCCAACCGATTTTTTCAATCTTGAAAAATCTTCCTCTCTGGATCACTGAATATGGCAGATGTGCAATTGCCCAATCTCCTGATCCGCATATCTTCCAATCAAGTATTTTTCTCCACAAGCTGTAGAAAACTTCCCCTTCCCAAAATGGCCAGTTTCCCTATTTTTGAAGAATTAGCCAATTTTGGAAGGATCGCTGCTTCAGTAGCAATTTCGAATGGCAGGAGTTTCCTTGGAAGCAATTGCCTTCTGCCTGGGAACTATAGGAATTGGGGGCGGGCGAGAGGGCCGGGGAGCCTTCCAAAACAGGGTAACCGTTAATAACAAGCAGAAAACAGGCGTTCAGCGGACCAGGTAAGGATTCAAGTACTGTCTGCCGTTAACCGTCTGCCGCTAACCGTCAACCGTTTAGAAATGCGACTGAAAAGACTGGTGCTCAAGGGATTCAAGAGTTTCGCCAACGAAACGGTGATCAACTTTGAGGAGGATGTGATCGGTGTGGTCGGACCCAACGGCTCGGGCAAGTCCAATATCGTGGATGCCATCCGCTGGGTATTGGGCGAACAGAAAAGCCGCGAACTCCGCCTCGATACGATGTCGAGTGTGATCTTCAATGGCAGTAAATCCCGCAAAGCCGGCGGCCTTGCCGAGGTGACCCTCACCTTCGAGAACACCAAGAACCTCCTCCCGACCGAATACCATACTGTCGCCATTACCCGTCGCCTGTACCGGACGGGGGAAAGCGAGTACCAACTCAACGGGGTCACCTGCCGACTGAAAGATATCACCTCCCTTTTCCTGGATACGGGGATCGGTTCCAATTCTTATGCCATTATTGCCCTGGGGATGGTCGATGATCTCTTGGCCGATAAGGATAATGCCCGGGTACGCATGTTTGAACAGGCGGCCGGCATTTCCAAATACAAGATCCGCAAACGGGAAACCCTCAACAAGCTCAAGAATACCACGGCCGACCTGGACCGGGTAGAAGATCTTCTCCATGAGCTCGAAAGTCAGCTGACCAACCTGGAGAAGCAAGCGAAACGGGCCAAGCGCTACTACGAAATCAAGGAGGATTATCAATCCATGAGCCTGGACCTAGCTCGCCTGCAAATTGGAGCCATCAAAGGCAAACAACAGGAACTCAACCAAAAACTGACCGGAGAGGAAGACCGCTACCGTAGTACGGAGACCATCATCCATGGGCTGGAAGCCAACCTGGAAAAGGGTAAAAAGGTCAACCTGGATACGGAGAAGACCCTGAGCCAACGGCAAAAGGACCTGAATGAATGGGTCGGGAAGCTTCGAACCCAGGAAAATGAAAAGCGGCTCTCCGAACAGCGCCTGACCTTTGTCGAACAAAACCGGACCAAGCTGGAAGACGGCATCCAGGAGGCTAAAAACCGGATCGAACAGCTCCAGGACAGTCAGCAGAACCTCCAGGAGCGTCTCTCGCAGGAGCAGCAAAACGAACAGGAGTATAAAACTAAACTGGAAGCTGCTGAAGCTAACCTCCGATCAGTTCGGGAAAGTCATGGGCTCCTCAAAACCGATCTCGATCAGATGGTCCAGCAACAACAAGCTGCCGAGCGGGATCTCTTCGAACTCGATAAGCAAAAAGCAATCAATACCAACCGTGCGGAATCCTCCAAGCTCGAACTGGAGCGCCACCAGCACGACCTCGACCGACGGCAGGTCGATATTGAGGCTTTAGAAAACAGCCTCAAAACCCTGGAACAACGGATTTCAGCCCAACAACAGGGGTTGCAATCGCTACAAGAAAAAGAAACCAAGCGCCGGGAAAAACTGAAAGCCAAACAAGCCGAACACGAAGCACTCACCCGCCAAATGGCCAAGGTGAACCGCGATCTGGACGCTCGCCGGAATGAGTATAAGCTGACCAAAAGCATGATCGAAAACCTGGAAGGCTTTCCGGAATCCATTCGGTTTTTGAGTCAGCACAAGGCTTGGGACAAGGACATTCCGCTCCTGTCAGATTGCCTGTTGGTGAATGAAGAATACCGGGTAGCGATTGAGAATTTTCTCGATCCTTATCTCAACTATTACGTGGTGCGGGATCTGGGGCAAGCACAGCAAGCCATCCGGCTGCTCGGCCAAAGCCAAAAAGGGAAAGCCAATTTCTTTTTGCTAGATCAATTTGAAGATTACGAGCCTCCAATGGTGCTCTTGCCGGATTCAATAGCTGCTATTGACAAGGTGGAGACGGATCCACCGTACCGGAAGCTGGTCGCTTTTCTGCTTGAGAATGTCCTGATCACCGAGCAGGAGGATGTCGAACAGTTGCAAACCGGACATCCACAGGTGATTTGGTTGTCGCGTAGTGGCCGGTTTATACGCAGGCCGTTTAGTGTTTCCGGTGGATCGGTTGGTTTGTTTGAAGGGAAAAAGATTGGCCGGAAAAAGAACCTGGAGGTGCTGGAAAAGGCCATCGAAAAGGCCGAGCGGGAAGCAAACAAGCTGTCCAGTCATTACTACAATCTAAAGGATGAGATCGAAGCCCTTCGCACGCAGACGGAAGAAGATGAGATCTTCAACTTGCAAAAGGTGATCAATCAGTTAGAGCAAGAGAAGGTATCCCTGACCACCCAGCTCGATAACCACGACAACCGGGTCCGTGATCTGAAAGCCCAATGCGGGCAACTCGAGGCTACTATTCAGCGCCTGGAAGCCGAAAATAAGGACCTGGAACAGCAACATCTAGAGAAGGAAGCTATCGTCGCGGAAGTGAAAAACAGCCTGGCTGATAAAGACTCCTCCTATCGCGCTATTGCGGATCAGTTGAGCGAGGTATCCAACGCATATAACCAGATCAACATTGAGTTTATCCGGCAGCAGAATAAAGGGCTTACCCTCCAGAATGAACTGGAATTCCAGGAAAAGCAACTAGGCGATACCACCCAGCAATTGCAGCAACAACAGCATGCATTGGAACAATCGGCCGAGGAACGGATTCAGATCGAGGATGCCATCTTAAAGTTGGATGAGGAGCTCAAGGTCGCCTACGCCAAGCGGAAAGAAATGGAGGTCCAGTTGACCGAAGCCGAACAGGAATACTTTCAAAGCCGGGGCGATCTCAACGAGATCGAGGACCAGCTCCGTCAGCTGGGTAAACAACGACAAGACACCCAAATCCTGATCAATGGACTGCGGGACAAAGCGGCGGACCTGAAGTTTGAGGTGAACAGTATTGTACAGCGGTTGCGGATTGAGTTTGAACTGGATCTCAACGAAGTGCTGAACGAGGATCAAGCCACCGAGAGGTCCATGCCGGAACTGGAAGAGAAGGTAGAACGGCTGAAAAAGCGGCTCGAAAACTATGGGGAGATCAACCCCATGGCGATGGAAGCTTATGACGAAATGAAAGAGCGATTCGATTCCATTACCCAGCAGCGAGACGACATCCTGCAGGCCAAAAACGATCTCATTCAGACCATTAGCGAGATTGAAGAAACAGCTACCGCACAATACCTCTATGCCTTCGACCAGGTGCGGGTGCATTTCATTGAAGTGTTTCGCTCCTTATTTACAGAGGACGACAGTTGCGACCTCATCCTGGAGGACCCGGAGAATCCGCTTGATTCCAAAATCGAGATCGTGGCCAAACCCAAAGGTAAGCGCCCGCAAACCATCAGCCAGCTATCAGGCGGCGAAAAGACACTCACTGCCACGGCCTTGCTGTTTGCGCTCTACCTGCTCAAGCCGGCCCCCTTCTGTATTTTCGACGAGGTAGATGCCCCGCTGGACGATGCCAATATTTACAAATTCAACCGCATCATCAAGAAATTTAGCCAAGACAGCCAGTTCATTATCGTCACGCACAACAAGTTGACCATGGAAGCAGTAGATACCATTTATGGCGTGTATGCCAAGGAAGGTGTCAGTGGGGTCACCCACGTGGATTTTCGCCATCTGGATGAGGTTGGCGCATTTGAAGCAATTAACAACTGATTACCTCCATATGGGGTCCTGACGAATCGCAAGCCTGCTGATGTTTTGTGGAAATAGAATTGGTGGTGTTATCGGCCTACACAATCCCATGCTACACCAAAATCAAGAGGGATTAATAAAAGGAAGCTTTTGAATTACTTTCACATGCTCCAGCTTTACCTTCCAAAAAGCTCTTCTTATGGCTCCCTGGCTGATCGTTGCTTTTACCGTTTGGGTTGTCTATTGGCTCAACGAATGGGAGAATCGATTGGTCAAGAGCCTGTTGGATTGGATTCCGGCCATCTTATTTGCCTACCTGATCCCGGCAGGGATATCTGCTTTGCTTCGACAAGATTATTCGGACGCTGCCATTCATGCTTATAGCAAGCAATACTTCATTCCGCTGGCCATTGTTGCAGTCATGAGCAGCCTGTCGGTACGCCAATTGAAATCGATTGGCTGGAAGCCGATCGCCATATTTGTTTCCGGTTCGTGCTGGATTGCCCTATTTCCGGTGCTTGTGGTCTATTTGTTATTTGAGGGTCCCTTGGTTTCGGAGATACTGCTCCGGGAAGGGTATTGGAGAGGCTTGCCTCCGGTGGTAGGGGGGTGGATTGGTGGCAGTACCAGCCAGTTGGTATTGAAAGAGCTTGTTGCCTGTCCAGAGCATATTTTCCTGACCATTTTGGTATTGGATAATATCCTGGTTAATATCTGGACTATTTTGATGTTTCAAGGGATCAAACAAAGCGACGGGCTCAATACAAAGTTGAAGATCTCCAACTTTGAGATGCCGGATGAGCTACCCCCACAACAGCAAGCACCTATATCCCCGCTTATTTGCCTGGCTATCCTGATCGGTACCGTACTCTTGACCAATTTGTTCTTGGAAAGCTTCGTCGGTAAGGTTATCCTTCTTTCTTTCATCGGATTGGCGTACAGTAATCTAATTCGAGGATGGAATTTCAGTTTCGTCCTCAAGATTGGGGGCATCCTGATAATACTGGTGATGGCTATTCTTGGATTAAAATTAAAATTTGACTTAATTCAATTCGATATTAGCCTCCTGGTTTTTTTGGTGGTCTGGCTGTTCAGCCATTTTGGAATTACTTTAGGCGTCGCTAAAATGTTGAATGTCAACCTCGCCTGGGTACCTATTGCAAGCATGGCAAATGTAGGTGGTATTGCTACGGCACCGGCCGTAACTGCCGCTTATGAGCCCAAATGGATGCCCCACGCAATCATTTTGGCTATTTTGAGTATGGCAACGGGCACTTTTTGGGGCATGCTAACCATTTATTTGCTCGAACGCCTGTTGGTGTAATGGCTGGATTTCAATCCCGGAAGCGTACATCCATTTAACAATAGCCCCCCATCCACCTTTCGGAACCAAAGCCTATCTGTAGAGGTTACACCGTTGTATGCGAAAAGAAATCCTCCTTTCCGAGCTTCAGTTCAAAGCGACCCGCAGTAGCGGACCGGGTGGCCAGCATGTTAATAAAACCAGTACTCGGGTGGAACTCTTCTGGCCCTTGGAAGATTCCCAAGGCCTTAGTACAACTGAGAAAAACAGGTTGCGACGCGTGTTGGGCAAGCGGTTGAATAAAGAGGGAGTCCTGGTGCTTCACACGGAAGCGACCCGCAGTCAACACCGTAATAAAGAGCTGGTGATCAAAAAGTTTTTCCAGTTTCTGGAAAAGGGTATTCGTCCGCCCAAAAAGCGAAAACGGACCCAACCTCCCCGATCCGCCAACCGAAAGCGATTGGAAAACAAAAAGAAACACGCCCAAAAAAAGGCCCTTCGCCGGTCCCCTGAATTCTGATCCTGGCATCCGGTTCCTTACCGTGCCTTACGTAAGGAATGGATCTTGAGGCCCTTTGTATATTTGCCCGATGCAGGAAATCCTCATTCAGCAAATAAGTAATCTCATTAACCTTTCAACAGAAAAGGTCAGCAATACCATTCGTTTACTAAACGATGGTGGCACTGTGCCCTTCATTGCACGATACCGAAAAGAAGCCACCGGTAGCCTGGATGAACTCGCTGTTGCGGGCATTCAAAAGGAATACAAGCGGCTGAGCGAGCTGGTAAAACGCAAAGCGACCATCCTGCATACCATCCGGGAACAAGGAAAACTCACACCCCAATTGGAAGAAAAGATCCGGGACTGCTGGTCCTCCACTGAGCTGGAAGACCTGTATTTGCCTTTCCGCCCAAAACGGCAAACACGGGCCACAAAGGCACGGGAAGCCGGCCTTGAGCCACTGGCCAATATCCTTCAGCAACAACGAGACCATCAGCCAAAAGATAGAGCCCGCTCGTTTATTTCCAAAAATTATCCCGACCCCGAAGCTGCTTTGCAAGGCGCACGCGATATTATTGCCGAACGGGTCACCGAAACTAGTCAGGCCCGGAATCTGGTCCGCGACCTGTTTGATCGACATGCCGTCATGTATGCCCGGCTAATAAAAGGAAAGGAGACCGAAGGCCAAAAGTATCGCGATTATTTCCAGTTTGAAGAGCGCTTATCTCGAATTCCAAGCCATCGACTGTTGGCGATCCGGCGAGCCGAGCAGGAGGGTATCTTGCGGGTTTCCATTTATCCGGATCCCGTGAGAACCATTGAAAAACTCGAGCGACTCTTTGTTCGATCCGGCAATGCCAGCGGACAGCAGGTAGCCGAAGCAGTAAGCGATGCTTACAAGCGCCTCCTAGCTCCCTCCATCGAAAACGAGTTCAAAAAAAGCTCCAAAGAAAAAGCGGATCGAGAAGCCATTCAGGTCTTTACCCAAAACCTGAGGCAACTACTCCTGGCACCACCACTGGGACGAAAACGAGTCCTGGCGATCGACCCGGGCTTTCGAAGTGGCTGCAAACTAGTGGCCCTGGACGCGCAGGGCCGGTTTCTGGAAACCTCTACGGTGTATCCGCACCCACCCCAGGAGCAGGAAGCAGAAGCTGCTCGCCGGTTGACGCAACTGGTTGACCAATATGAGACGGAGGTGATTGCCATCGGAAGTGGAACGGCAGGACGAGAAACCGAACACTGGGTCCAGCAAGTCCTTGGAGATCAGGTAGCGCTTTATCTGATCAGTGAAGACGGAGCTTCCGTCTATTCCGCCTCTGATTTGGCCAGGGCCGAGTTTCCCAAACTGGATTTGACGGTAAGGGGCGCTATTTCCATCGGTCGGCGGCTGTTGGACCCACTGGCAGAGCTGGTTAAGATCGATCCCAAATCCATTGGTGTAGGGCAGTACCAACATGATGTAGACCAAAAGCTCTTGCGCGAAAGCCTGGACGAGGTCGTTGTTTCTTGCGTGAATCAGGTGGGGGTCAACCTCAATACCGCTAGTGCGCAACTCCTTTCCTACGTGTCAGGTTTGAGCAAAAAAGGGGCTGAAAATATTGTTGAACACCGAGATCAAAAAGGCGCATTTAAGTCTCGGGAGCAGTTGCTAAAGGTAAAGGGAATCGGTGCAAAAGCCTTTGAACAAGCTGCCGGTTTCTTGCGCATACCGAGTGCGAGACAACCGCTGGACAATAGCGCCGTTCATCCGGAACGATACCCATTGGTCGAACGCATGGCCAGGGATCTGGGTACCCGACTTCAAGATCTGGTAGGAAACGAACGCCTGGCAGATTCTATCGACCTGAGCCAATATGTAGCCGGAGAGGTAGGCATACCTACGCTTCGGGATATCCTTAAAGAGTTGAAAAAGCCAGGGCTGGATCCAAGGGGCGAGTCCATTCCGTTCAGCTTTGCCGAACATATTCGTTCAGTGGACGATCTGGAAGAGGGGGTGGTGCTTCCCGGGAAAGTAACCAACATCACCAAATTTGGGGCCTTCGTAGATATCGGCATTAAGGAAAAAGGCTTGGTGCACATCAGTCAGCTAGCCGATCGCTTTGTATCCGATCCTTCAGAGGTGGTCGCCCTCCATCAAATTGTGGAAGTGAAAGTAGTGTCTATTGATAAGGAAAGAGGCAGGATCGGCCTTTCCATGAAAGGATTGGGACGATAAGGATTACCTCCGATCGCAAACCATCAAGTTTCGGTGGTTCTTGATGCAACTGTTTTTATTCTACGATGTCTTTCGTAGTAATGGATTTTGTAACAACCTCTCATTTAAATTAACATCGATGAAAAAAGTACTGTTATCGCTATTACTTTGTGGGTTGACTTCCCTGGTTTTTGCCCAGGTGGAAGAGCGGGAATTGACGGAAGCTGAAAAGCAAGAGCTTCGGGAAGCTATGGAGGAATTGAAGCACAGTATGAAAGACATGCAGCAAGACCTCAAGGAAGCCTTTAAGGATTTTAATGTCGATATGGAAGGGCTGAAGATTGACATGGAAAATCTGGATATCGATCTTTCCGGTTTGGATTCCCTTAAAAATCTGGATTGGGAAGCGTATTCAGTAGATCCTAAAGATGTGGAATACCTCCAGTCGGAGGAGTTCCGGCAAGAAATGGAAAAAGTAAATCAACGGGTTCAGGAAGCGATGAAGGAGGTCGAGGTTCAGATGCAGGAACTCCAGGATTTGAATATGGAAGAGATCAATAAAACCATCCAGGAGGCGATGGAAACCATGCGGAAGAGCATGCCTAAGAGTAAGAAGGAGCAGTAAAAAAATCAGGATAAAGCAGGTATTGCAGAGGAGTTGTGATTTAGTGCTACTCTTCTGCAATTTCCTATCTTGCCTGCCATGCAGGTGCCTGACATCCGAACAGTAGAGGTCGTCCGCTATATGCAACCCTTGCGGGAGGGCGGTTCCCTGCCCGCCATTGTCAAAGCAGATGACGATTTCCTTTATGTCTTGAAATTCCGCGGGGCGGGACAAGGTAAAAAAGCTCTCATTGCAGAGCTGCTCGGGGGAGAGTTAGCCAGAGCTATTGGATTAAGAGTGCCGGAGGTAGTTTTTATGGATCTGGACGACTCCTTTAGCAAAACCGAGCCCGACCAGGAAATTCAGGATCTGCTCTCCTTTAGCGTTGGACTCAATCTAGGGTTACACTTTTTATCCGGAGCCAATACCTTCGATCCGGTCGTTACCACCGTCGATCCTCTATCGGCATCCAAAATTGTTCTTCTCGATAGCCTCATCCTAAACATTGATCGAACGGCGAAAAACACCAACCTGCTCAATTGGAAGAAGGAGCTTTGGTTGATTGATCATGGCGCTAGTTTGTATTTTCATCACAATTGGAAGCAATGGGAAACTTACTTGGACAGGACCTTTCCCAAAGTGGAGGATCATGTCTTGCTCCAGCAAGCGAGCGAGTTGGATGCTGCTGTTACTGCGATTCGAACTATCCTCACAACGGAACACATCGAAACCCTTGTCCACTTGGTGCCTGAAGAATGGCTTGAAGACGAAGCCGATCCGATGGAGCCGGAAGAGAAACGAACTGCCTATCGAACCTTCTTAAGCAAGCGCCTGGATAAAATCGACCTATTAGCTAAAGAGGCCAAGGATGCCAGATCGAGTTACATATGAATTTGCTGTGATCCGGGTGGTCCCAAAGGTGGAGCGAGAAGAGTTTCTCAATGTGGGGGTCATTGTGTTTTCCAAACCCAAGCGGTATTTGGGGATGCAATACCTGTTGGATGAGAACCGCCTAAAAGCTTTTTCTAACGATTTGGATTTGGAAGAGCTCAAAGCCTATCTCCAGGCCTGGGAACGCATTACCCAAGGAGGAAAAGAAGCCGGACCTATTGGCCAGGAAGAGCTCCCTTATCGTTTTCGCTGGCTTACGGCCCCTAAAAGCACGCTACTTCAGTGTTCCCAGCCGCATCCCGGGCTTTGTACAGATCCGGAAAAGGAGCTGAACGCCCTATTTCAACTATTCGTTTATCCTTCCCCAAAAAGCCAAAAAACACCCTGGTATTTAATCGGTTTCTTAGGGATCGGATTGGGACTGGGAATTGGATTAGCCTTGCTTTCAGCATACCTGAAAGCCTGGCTTACCGGAGGCATAGAAGAAGAAACGGTCGGGGTTTATTTGGTAGTAAGCTTGCTGATTGTTGGACCATCCAGTTTTTTGATTGGAAGGCAACTGGAACGTAAATTTGGGTAAACAGTTGGCTTCAAGCTGTTTTAACCGCTTCCGATTTACGGTCTTTTCCCTATTTTCCCAGGACTAAAGCATAAACTCAAATTCCAACCTCATGCGTCAGAACGCTCACACTTTACTTGTACTCGCCCTGCTCTTTTGCACTCCTTATTCGGTCCTTTTCGCTCAGGAAGAAGAGGAAGAAGTTCAGGATCAACGCTATAAAACAGCCTGGAACAGCCTGTCTTTTCGGTCCATCGGGCCAGCCTTTACCTCCGGCCGGGTTTCCGATTTTGCAGTTAATCCCGACAATCCCAGTGAATTCTATGTAGCTACTTCCTCCGGTGGGGTTTGGAAGACCACCAATCGAGGTCTCAATTTCAAGCCGGTTTTCGATAGAGAAGGTTCTTACTCGATCGGCGTAGTGGAAATGGATCCCAACAATCACAACGTGATTTGGGTGGGTACCGGCGAAAATAATAACCAACGAAGTGTCGCTTACGGAGACGGTATCTACAAAAGCCTGGACGGTGGAAAGAGTTGGAAGCACATGGGCCTCAAAAACTCTGAACACATAGGTATGATCGCCATTGATCCCCGCAATTCGGATGTAGTATACGTGGCTGCTACCGGTCCCTTATGGAGTGCCGGAGGGGATCGAGGATTATACAAGACCGAAGATGGCGGAGCAAGCTGGGATACCATCCTGGCCATCAGTGGACATACGGGTATTCACGAAGTGCATCTGGATCCGCGAAATCCGGATG
Source organism: uncultured Saprospiraceae bacterium (assembly GCA_964641965.1). Classification (GTDB taxonomy): domain Bacteria; phylum Bacteroidota; class Bacteroidia; order Chitinophagales; family Saprospiraceae; genus JAJDFU01. Next base: position 94,598 of record CAZXLD010000008.1, read on the forward strand.
TGGTCTACGCGATTGCGCATCAGCGCAGGCGTCATGTATTCACCTACATCAGTGGAGGACCCGAATCAGCCATTTACAAATCCATGGATGGAGGGGCTAACTTTCGCAAAATTATGAAGGGAATGCCCGGTGGAGATATTGGGCGGATCGGCATGGATATATCCCCTGCCAATCCCAATGTATTGTATGCCGTCGTGGAGGCACAGGAAGGCAAGAGTGGCTTTTACAGATCCACTGACCTGGGGGAATCCTGGGAGAAACGGAGTAAATATGCCTCCAGCGGGAACTACTACCAGGAGGTTATTGCCGATCCGGTGGATGTGAACTTGGTGTATGTCATGAATACTTTCGCAGCTGTTTCAGAAGACGGCGGGAAAAATTTTGAGAACGTAGGAGAGCGAAACAAGCACATCGATAATCATGCGCTGTGGATAGACCCAACGAATCCCAGTTATTTGTTGAATGGAAACGATGGTGGGGTATATGAATCCTGGGATCGGGGTAAGACCTGGCGTTTTTTCCCTAACCTGCCGGTCACGCAGTTCTACAAAGTGGCAGTCGATAATGACTATCCCTTTTACAATGTATATGGTGGTACTCAGGACAACTTTACGTTGGGTGGACCTTCCCGCACTACAGAAACGACGGGTATCACCAATCGCAACTGGATCGTAACCCGATTAGGAGATGGCTTTGAGCCCCACGTTGATCCTACAAACCCCAACATCGTATACAGCCAATCCCAGTACGGAAACCTGTACCGGTTTGACAAGCAAAGTGGTGAGTCGCAGAACATTGTCCCACAGCCCCCTTCAGGAGATTACTCCTACAACTGGAATTGGGATTCTCCCTTCTTCGTAAGTGTGCATGACCACAAGCGGTTGTATTATGCCTCCGACCGGGTCCACCGAAGCGAGAACATGGGGCAAAGCTGGGAGGAGATCAGTGGAGACCTGACACGCGGCATTGACCGGAACAAATTGAAGGTAATGGGTAAGGTATGGCCCATGGACGCCGTCGCTAAAAACCAATCCACCACACCCTACGGCAATATCGTGGCCTTAGCAGAATCACCAATTGATGAGAATATCTTGTTTGCCGGAACAGACGATGGCCTGGTGCACATCTCCAAAAACGGCGGCGACAGTTGGACGGCTTACGATCAGTTTCCCGGGGTTCCAGATACGACCTATGTGAATGAGATCGTGGGCTCCGCCCATGATGTGAATACCCTCTACGTGGCCTTCAACAACCACAAAAACGGCGATTTCAAGCCTTACCTGCTGAAGAGCACTGACCTAGGAACTACCTGGACCTCCATTGCCCATAATCTACCGGAACGAGGATCCGTCTATTCCATAGCGGAAGATCACAAATCGCCCAATCTATTGTTGGTGGGTACGGAATTCAGCCTGTTCGCCAGTATTGATGGAGGTGCCTATTGGAGAAAATTCAGCAAGGGATTACCTACGGTAGCGGTTCGAGATATCAATATTCAGGAGCGGGAGAACGATTTGGTGTTGGCTACTTTCGGCCGAGGCTTCTACATCATGGACGATTACTCCGCATTGCGGGAGTTTACTTCCGAGGTGATGGAAGAGGAAGCTCATCTGTTTTCCGTGCGCGATGCCTTTCAGTATCGCCCTTACAGTCCCATTGCCGCCAGCAATACCATTTCCTGGTTGGGGCCCAAGGGTTTTCAGGGAGAAACCTATTACCTGGGTGAAAATCCGGAATTTGGAGCCGCGTTCACGTATTTCCTGAAAGAGGGCTATAAAACCAGTAAAGCAGAGCGGGAAGAGGCCGAGAAAGAGCAAAGAAAAGAAGGGGAGGAAGTATACTACCCTAGCTATGAACAGTTGAAAACAGAAGAGAAAGAGAAGACTCCGTTTCTGCTCTTTACCGTTCGGGATGCCAATGGTGAGGTGATCAATGAGGTGCGTACCAAACCCAAGAAAGGCATCAACCGGGTGTATTGGGATTTAAGCTATCCCGATATTGATCAGGTGCGTACCAAAAATTCAGATCCGGCAACTAATCTGGATTCGGGGATTAAAGTCCTCCCCGGAGATTATACGGTACAGCTTTCCAAAAATGTCAACGGGACGGTGACATCTTTATCGGAGCCGGTAGCTTTCCATGTGAAAAGCCTAGATAATTTGACACTACCTCCTTCCGATCCGGCAGCCATGCTGGCCTTCCATAAAGAGCTGACCCAATTATCCAAATCAGCTAACAGCGCCCGCAATGCCGTTAATGAAATCGGCGATCGGCTGGCGTATTACCAGGCGGTAACGCGTTTGGTAGAGGATGAAAAAGTAATTCAAATGGTGGATGCCTTGGAGGAAAAACTGGATGCCATTCGGATACAGCTATTCGGTGATCGGATCAAACGCCGACTGGAGATCGATCAGGCTCCATCACTGAGCAACCGAATTAACACAGCCATTTTTACGGGTTCTTCTTCCATGACCGATCCAACTGAAACCTCCAAGATGGTCCGGCAAATAGCCGAAGAGCAATTGGGGCCGGTGTTGGAATCCTTAAAAGATATTCTAGAAAAGGATGTTCCCGCTATTGACCAGGCCCTGGATCAATTTGAAGTACCCTGGACGCCGGGCCGGATCATTGAGATTCAACATTAAACAGCCGATACCTGAAACAAAATTCCAATGCTTGCATCCAAAGCAATTATTCTCTGGGTAGGTATCCTTTTGGGTACGGTGCCTCTGATTGGCCAAGCCCCGTTGCTCAATCTTACCACCGGGCCCGAGCAGGGAGCGCTGGTGGTAGCCGGAGGCGGACGATTGGGGGAAGATATTATTAAAAAATTCATCGAGTTGGCCGGAGGTCCGGATGCACCCATTGTGGTGGTGCCTACGGCTGCTGGAACACTCAATCATACCGAAGAAACGGCCCGTCTGGATTTGTTTCGGCGGAATGGGGCTCGCAATGTGACCTACATACATACGCTGAGTAAAGAGGAGGCCAATTCTGAAGCCTTTATTGCTCCGCTGAAAACTGCGAAAGGGGTATGGTTTGGCGGCGGGCGGCAATGGCGGCTTGTGGACTCGTATGCAGGTACTCGTTCGGAAGAGCTATTTTGGGAAGTATTAAATCGGGGAGGAGTGATTGGCGGATCTTCGGCAGGTGCAACGATTCAGGGATCGTATTTGGCTAGGGGCGACACCAAGTCCAATCAGATTATGATGGGTGACCATGAAGAAGGTTTTGGTTTTATCAAAAACGTGGCCATCGACCAGCATGTATTGGCTCGTAACCGCCAATTTGATTTGTTCTCCATCCTGGACAACCGGCCTGAACTGCTGGGTATCGGGTTGGACGAAGGGACCGCCATCATTGTCCAGGGGAATGAATTCGAAGTGTTGGGTCGAAGTTATGTATTGGTGTATGATCAATCGTTTTGGTCCCGCGAAGGAAGTAACCGAAAAGAGCTGCCGCCCCCGGAACGGCAGTTCTATTTCCTTCGGCAGGGGGACAAGTACAATATGAAAGAACGAAGCTTGGTGGAGGATTGAGCGAAAATCCATCTTGTCAATGGCATTTCTAAACCAGGTGTTAAAACTTCTATCTGCCTAATATCGTATTTACAGTACGCTCTATCTCGAGCGACCGACCAAAAATGTAAACACACCATGAAGAAGATCCTGATCACAGGATGCAGTAGCGGATTTGGCTACCACGCTACACGCTATTTGGCTGAGAAAGGCCACCATGTGTATGCGACCATGCGCAATCTCAACGGGAAAAATAGTACGCCCGCTAAGGAATTGGAAGCATATGCCCAGGCTCACAACCTGAACATTGAGGTGTTGGAACTGGATGTGACTTCCGATGCAAGCGTACAAGCTGCTTTTGCAAAAGCCCCCGACATCGACGTGTTGATCAATAATGCGGGCTTTGGATACGGAGGGCCGGTGGAGGCTTTTTCATCGGAGCAAGTATTAGACCAACTCGACCTGAATATTGTGGGTACCGTTCGTACCTCCAAAGCAGCTTTGCCCGGTATGCGCAAGAAAGGTTCCGGCCTCATTATCCAGGTGAGCTCAACTGCGGGTCGCGCCGCTTTTCCAGGCTTTGGCGTGTACAATGCCAGCAAATGGGGATTAGAAGGCTTGAGCGAAGCCATGCGCTATGAACTGGCTCCACTGGGTATCGATGTGGTACTGGTAGAACCTGGGCCGTTTGCCACTAATTTTTTCGGAAATATGATCGCCTCCGAAAGCGAAGAAGTTGCTGCCGCCTACCAGCATGTGGGCGAATTTTCGGAAGGATTCGGCAAAAATGTACAAGGGATGTTTGAAGACCCCAATGCACCCACCGATCCGGGTGTCATTTCCGAGATCTTTGAAAACCTGATCAACATGGAGCCTGGCACCCGGCCATTGCGCACGATCGGAGGACTTGATTTCGGCTTTCAACAACTCAATGACGCTGTAGAACCCATTCGTAAAGCGTCCCTGGAAAATATGGGGATTGCAGAATGGGACGGCCCAAGAAACTAGGAGACGAGCAGAAAATTACCGGATCCGGATAGGCCTCCTTGTTGGCGTATCCGGATTTTTATTTGGGTTACATTGATTTTTTGGCGAACGTATTTGGAGAAGAAGCGGATAGGCCACAGGAGGTTGTACATGCGAATGGATTTCCACCTTTTCTTTTGTACATTAACGGTCATCCATTGATCCACCAACCGACACCGTCTATGCAATCCAACCGTCGCCATTTCATCAAAACGACTTCCACAGCAGCCTTGGGGCTAAGCCTGTTTCCGACTTATTTGACCGGCATGAACACCTCGCCCAATGAAACCGTCAACCTGGGGGTCATTGGCGCGAAAGGCATGGGCTGGTCAAACATGCGTTCCCACCTGAATATGGACCAGGTGCGGTGTATTGCGATTTGTGATGTGGATGATCGGGTGCTGGCGGACCGCACTCAAGACTATGCCGAAAGGCGAGACAATACACCGCAAACCTACAAGGATTACCGCAAGCTGCTCGAAAATCCGGATATCGATGCGGTGGTTATCGGCACTCCGGATCACTGGCACTGCAAAATGATGATCGATGCCCTGGAAGCTGGAAAGCATGTATACGTAGAAAAACCATTGGCCAATTCCATCTGCGAATGCTACCTGATGGAGGAGGCGGCTAAAAAATACAATCAGCAAGTGGTCCAGGTAGGCCAATGGCAGCGAAGCGGACCGCATTACGAACAGGCCATTGATATTGTCCGCTCGGGGGAGCTGGGTAAAATTCGATTGGTCAAGGTGTGGGCCTACCAGGGCTGGATGAAACCGGTGCCGGTAAAACCGGATCAGGAAGCACCTGCCGGTGTAGATTATGACATGTGGCTGGGTCCGGCCCCCAAACGCGCCTACAATCCGAACCGCTTCCATTTCAACTTCCGCTGGTTTTGGGATTATGCGGGGGGACTGATGACCGACTGGGGCGTACACGAAATTGATATTGCGCTCTACGCCATGCAGGCTAAAACGCCAAAGTCCGTGATGGCTACCGGTGGGAAATTTGCTTATCCGGATGATGCTTCCGAGACACCGGATACGCTCCAGGCGGTATTTGAATACGACGATTTCAACATGCTCTGGGAGCACGCCACCGGAATTGACGGGGGCAATTTTGGGAAAACAGAAGGCATTGCATTCATAGGCAATAAAGGTACGCTGGTTGTGAATCGGGGCGGATTTGAAATTATCCCTGAGGTCCAGGAAAATGAAGACGGCACCCTGGAATACAAGATGCCGGACATACCCGACCAACCCAATCAGGGACGGTATTTGGATCTCCATACGGAGAATTTCATTGAAGCGATTAAAAACAACGATCCTGCTGCAGCCAAATGCCCGGTCAGTAAAGGCAGTGCAGCCGCCATAAACGCCCACATGGGGAACGTCGCTTTCAAAACCGGTCGTAAGGTGTATTGGGACAATGATAAAAAGCTGTTCCGGGATGATGCTGAGGCAAATGCCCTCATACAGCCCGAATACCACAATGGCTGGAAATTGCCAAAGGTCTGATGGCATCCAGCATTCGCATTCTTTTGGTGTCAATGCTCGTCTATTCCTCTAGTGCTGGTGTATGGGGGCAACAAAAGACTTTTGAATCCTACCGGGAGGTAATTCCAGGAACAGATTTGACAGTCCGCATGGTTCCAATACCCAAAGGAACTTTTCAGATGGGAAGCCCTACGCATGAACCAGGACATCAAGCGGATGAAGGGCCGGTGCATCAGGTCCACATCAGCCCGTTTTGGATGGCAGAAGCGGAGATCACCTGGGATGTCTATCAATTGTTTATTGATAGGGAAATTGATGGGGAGCAACCGGATCCGGTAGCTGGGCCGGAAGTAGACCTGGAAGTGGATGCGGTTACCGGAGCTACCCAACCCTATATTGATATGAGTCTCGGGATGGGGCGGGATGGGTTTCCGGCGGTAAGTATGACGCAATTGGCTGCTTCGCGTTTTTGCCAATGGCTATCGGCTTTAACCGGTCATTTTTATCGACTGCCCACTGAGGCAGAATGGGAATATGCCTGTCGGGCCGGATCAGTCTCCCGCTACGGGTCTGGAACAGATTCGGATCAATTAGATACCTATGGCTGGTATCAGGATAATAGCGGAGGAAAATACCAGCAAGTGAAGACCAAAGAGCCGAATGCCTGGGGCTTGTACGATATGCATGGCAATGTAGCGGAATGGACACTGGATCAATATCAAGCGGATGGGTATACCCAGCACGAGGCTACGGATCCACTCGTCCTACCCAACACGACCTATCCGCGGGTGGTACGTGGAGGCTCCTGGATGGATGCCTCGGACAGCCTTCGTTGTGCATCGCGTCGACCTTCCACCAAAATTTGGAAGCGGCGGGACCCTCAAATTCCCAAAAGCAAGTGGTGGCACACGGATGCTCCCTTCCTTGGTTTTCGAATGGTTCGACCCTATAAATCACCTTTGCCCGCACAGCAAAACCTTTATTGGGGGGAGCAATGAGGATTGAAGAATAAAGAATTCAGGATGAATAATTGTGAAATAAAAATCATAAGCTATGCCTACCGAAAAGAAGCATTCTTCTAAGCCGGAAGATCTTTCCAGACGGCAATTTTGCCGGAATACGGCGATAACGACCTCGGGTTTACTTGCTTTACCGATCACCATGGAAGCCTTTGCTTATCCGGCCGGTAGTGAAGTGTTGAAACTCGCTGTAGTGGGCTGTGGTGGACGTGGTTCCGGGGCGGTGGTACAAGCCCTGACTGCCGACGAACAGGTAGAGCTGGTTGCCATGGCAGATGCCTTTGAAGACCGGTTGGAAGATAGTCTGGCGGCTATCCAGGAACATTTTGGAGCAGAAAAAAAGGTAGAAGTTCCCAAGGCTCACCGATTTACCGGGTTTGAAGCCTACAAACAAGCGATTGACCTGGCTGATGTCGTGATCCTGGCCACCCCTCCGGGCTTTCGCCCCTTGCATTTTGAGTATGCGGTAGCCCAAGGGAAGCACATTTTTATGGAAAAACCGGTAGCTACTGATCCGGTGGGCGTGCGCAGGGTGTTGGAAGCAGCCAAAGTTGCCAAGGAAAAGCAGCTCAATGTAGTGGTCGGCTTGCAGCGCCATTATGAAAATAAATACCTGGACTTGTACAAGCGCGTACAGGATGGAGCTATTGGACAAATTGTTGCCGGTCAGATTTACTGGAACGATGACGGGGTATGGGTGCGTAAGCGTCAGCCCGGTCAGACAGAAATGGAATATCAAATGCGCAACTGGTACTATTTCAATTGGTTGTGTGGAGATCATATTTTGGAACAACACATTCACAATATTGACGTAGCTAACTGGTTTGTAGGTGATTATCCGGCTACTGCCCAAGGAATGGGCGGGCGTCAGATACGTACGGGCAAGGATCATGGCGAGATTTTTGATCACCATTTTGTAGAGTTTACCTATCCTAATGGTGCTGTGATTGCCAGTCAGTGCCGACATCAGAAGGGTTGTATGTTTCGCATTGATGAGGTGTTTCAGGGTACCCAGGGCACCTTGGAAATCGGAAAAGGAGCGATTCGGGATTTAACCGGAGCGACTGCATATACCTATGCCAACTCCTGGGAAGAGGATCCCAATCCGTATCAGGTAGAGCACGACCGCCTGTTTGCCTCCATCCGCAGTGGTGGGCTGATCAGTGATGCGGAGAATGGTGCCAAAAGTACCTTGACGGCCATTATGGGCCGGATGGCTACCTATTCCGGCGATGTGATCACCTGGGAGCAGGTCATGAACTCGGATTTGCAACTCGTACAGGATGAACTGGACTGGGAAACGAATCCACCGACCCTACCGGATGCAAGTGGTTATTATTCCATTCCAACCCCTGGAAAAACCAAATACAGCTAACATTCATGCATAGACGATCGTTTATCCACCAATTATCGCTCCTTGGTGCAGGGAGTGCTTTTGCCCCAGCATGGTTGAATACTGCTTCCTTGAGAAGTTCAAATTCGACCTTCAACTTACATTATGCGCCTCATCTGGGTATGTTTGAGCCCTTGGTGGGGGAAGATCCGCTCGATCAGTTGCGGTTCATGGCAGACCAGGGGTTTACCGCGTTTGAGGATAATGGTATGAAGGAGCGACCGGTGGCAATGCAGCGGCAAATGGCCCAGGTGATGGAAGAGCGGGGGCTTCGTATGGGGGTTTTCGTAGCCCATGAGATCTACTGGGATAAGCCTAACCTGGCCAGTGGAGATGAAGGGATGCGAACCGAATTCCTGACCCAGATCGAGGAATCGATCGAAGTGGCAAAGCGGGTGAACGCCAAATGGATGACGGTGGTGCCGGGCTACCTGGATTTGCGGCTCAATCAGGCCTACCAGACGGCGCATGTGGTGGATAGCCTGAAGTTCGCGTGCGAATTGTTAGAACCGCATGGATTGGTTATGGTACTGGAGCCGTTAAACTTTCGGGACCATCCGGGGATGTTTTTGACCAAAAGTCCGCAGGCCTATCACATCTGCAAATCTGTCAATTCACCGGCTTGCAAGATCCTGTTTGATGTGTATCATCAGCAGATCCAGGAAGGGAATTTAATTCCGAATATTACTTCCTGCTGGGATGAGATCGGCTATTTTCAAGTAGGGGATAATCCCGGAAGAAAGGAGCCGACAACTGGCGAGATCAATTTTCGGACTATTTTTAAATTTATTTATGACCAGGGCTACGATGGCATCATTGGGATGGAGCATGGTAATTTTGGTAAGGGTAGGGCAGGAGCGGAGCGGGTGATTGAGGCGTATCGAGAGGTGGATGGGTTTTAGGTCATTAGGCAGGGAATGAATAAGACGGAAATGGCAAGCTGCTATAGGAGGATTAGGGCGGGTTTTCCAGGGTAATCCAGACCGGCTTAGTAGACTTGTAACCATCCCCAAAAAATGAAAAATGAATATTCCGGATAAGCATACCACGTTTCCCCTGGAACAATACGACAGACTATGTTTCTTGAAAAACACAATCAAGAATCCAAACATCATTGTTGGAGATTATACCTACTACGACGATTTTGGAACCGTTGAAAACTTTGAGAAGAATGTGAAATATTTATTCGATTTCACAGGAGACAAACTCATCATCGGGAAGTTTTGCATGATCGCATCCGATGTGACCTTCATCATGAATGGAGCCAATCATTTGAGCGATGCAATATGCACTTTCCCATTTCACCATATTTGGCGGCGATTGGTCGAATGCAATGGAAGGCAAAGCCTATCCAATGAAAGGAGATACCATTACAGGTAATGACGTATGGATAGGGTATGGAACGACCATCATGCCAGGAATTACCATTGGTGACGGTGCAATAATTGCGACAAAATCCGTAGTTACTAAAGATGTAGAACCCTATACGATAGTTGGAGGTAATCCTGCCAAATCCATCCGGAAACGGTTTTCTGAGGAGGAAATCAATACCTTACTCGACATGCAATGGTGGGATTGGCCTATTGAAAAAATCACAGAAAACGTTCAATATCTGACATCCAACCAAATCGAAAAACTGAAAGTAAAACAGCATACCTAGCGCATCTACAAAATCGCTAATGGTCCATGAAACCGGTAGCCCGTAAAACAGATCCGGGGAGCATAAAGAAGACAACCCTTTCCTTGAAACTCCAATTCCTGGAAGAAGCCTATCCCGCCCCCCAAGGAGGATGGTATGAGCTGATGACCTCCCTGGCTTTTGGCCTGTTCATTGCTTTTTTCCTGTTGTTCTTCGAGCCCTTTGATCTTAATATTCTGGATTATCCAAATAAGGAATTAACCAACGCTTTTTACGGGCTTATCACCTCAGGGACCATGCTGATCTTTCTGGTGATCCTCCCTAAAAGTTTCCCCTCTTTATTCCGGGAAAGGCAATGGAGGGTCAAACACCATATTCTCTATTTTGGGCTTATTCTCCTGGTGATTGCCACGCTCAATGGACTCTACATCAATTATATCAATAACCTCCAATTCAACTGGGCCAACTGCGGTTGGATCCTGGTTCGGACCTATGCGATAGGGGCCATCCCTTTCAGCCTCCTGATTTTGGTAGACTACAACCGGCGATTGAGCTTTTTCCTAAAACAAGCGCAGGAACTGGATGGCCAGCCTACTTTAACCGATATGCATCAACCCCTAACCCTATGCCTGGAAGGAAAGCATACTCTGGAGTTGGAACCACACACTTTTCTGTACATCCAAGCGGATGGAAACTATTTGCACCTGGTCCGGCAGGAAGGTGAAGAGCTTCGACAAGAGCTCTTTCGAGCCTCCCTCAAAGAGGTGATGCAACAAATCGACCAGGATTACATCCAGCGTTGCCATCGCTCCTACATAGTGAATATCAAAAAGATCACCAAGGTCACCGGAAATGCGCAAGGACTTAAGCTCCAGGTCCAGGGAACGGACCACATCGTGCCGGTTTCTCGGAAATACCTGGCCCGGATAAAGGCCTGTTTCGAAGCGGGGGCCACCTCAGCTTGACACTCATCCCAAAAAGCTTGTCATTCAAATCAAATGCAGGTCACAGAGCGGTTTGCGGTCCGCCAGGCCTTTACCTTTAAGGCATGGCAAAAAAACTATTTTGGGGATTCTTGCTCGCTGGGGCCATCTCTATGTTGGTCATGTCTTTCCATTATCTCATCCAGTCGAAATCCGGCATTTTGATACGCAAATCCATCGCCTCGGAACTGTGGTACACCCTCGTTTTCCGGTCGCATGTGTTGTTTGGGCTTATCGCCATTTTTTTCGGACCCATTCAGTTTTTCAATTTATCGAGGCATGGTTTTCGAAAACCACATGCCATTAGAGGCTACATCTATTCGGTTAGTATTCTGCTCAGTGGACTGGCCGGGCTGATCATTGCGCCCTTTGCGATGGGCGGCCCCATTGCCTCGATTGGCTTTTCGATCCTGGCTGTACTTTGGATCTACCTGACGGGAATGGCCGTGGTAGCGATCCGGAGAAAAAACGCCCAGCTGCATCGTTCGTTGATGATCCTGAGTTATGCCTTGACCTTTGCCGCCATTACCCAGCGGACCTTATTGCTCGTCCCGCTATTGACGGCGGTTCCCTTTTTACCCGTCTATCAGCTATCGGCCTGGCTTCCCTGGATCCTGAATCTATCTATCGCCTACCTGATTATCCGGCGGCAAAAGATGGAGCCACTGCGGGTTTAATACCTGCTTTTCCAATGTATTTTTAGGGAGAATGGATATTTATTGCCCTTGAACTCAATATAATCCTCAAAAAAGCATTCAACAAGAAAGCTTCTGGCTTCTTTCTTTATCACCCGTTAAACCGAATTACACATGCATCGAAATCACTTGTATGTGGCTGCCCTGGCCCTTTTAGTGGCCAATAGCTGCCTTGCTCAAAGTTCCACATCCAACAACATTGAAAAGAACGGCATGACCGTGGAATGGCAGGTCGAGGAGGAGCACCTCATCGTCACCATGCAAGCCCCAACCACCGGCTGGGTCGCTATCGGACTTAATCCCAAAAACCAATTGGCCGGTAGCAGCTTTCTGATGGGCCGCGTTCAAAAGGGCCAGGCCGAAGTGGTGGATTACTATACGATCAAACCCGGCGATGTACATCCCGTAACGGAATTGGGAGGACAGTCCGCTATAGGGGAGGTCTCCGGTTGGGAAAAAGACGGAGCCACCAATATCACCTTTGAAATCCCGCTTGATCCGGGCGGCAAATACCATCACCAGTTGAATCCGGGTAGCGAATGGTTTATGCATATTGCCTATAGCGTGGATGACGATTTTGCGCATCACTCCCGAATGCGAACGGTGGTGCAGATTCGAATTTAGAGAGCTCGTTTGAGAATTCGACGGAGGGTCATTCTCCAAACCATGGGTATCCGGGTAATCCGTGGCTACTCGATCAGGTAAGCAAAGCTTTTACGGCTAATAGGTATTGCCTACTCCAGATACAGCCTCAACTTGCTATTTTAGAAGCTGAAAAAGCACCTTACCTCATCTGAATAATCCATACCCATGACCTCCCAGGCAACTTATTTCCCAAACCACCACACCTTGTCGGTGTTGCAGGCTGGCGATTCCCATCATCCGATCGCCTTATTTATGCACGGTATCCCCGCTAATGCCGAATTGTGGAGCTCAGTCCTTCTCAAAGTAGCCCATGCCGGCTGGTATAGCCTCGCACCGGATTGCCCCGGTTATGGTCGTACCCGCATGCGGGCCGGAGCTGACTACTCCCTGAAAGGACAAGCTGCCCTGTTGTTGGATTGGATCGAAGCGGAGGGCTGGACAAAGATCTGGCTGATCGGGCATGACCTTGGGGGAGGCGTAGCCCAGATTATGCTTGCGCAACGACCGGACTTATTTCAGCAGGTCACCCTGAGCAACTGCGCCACCGCTGCTTCCTGGCCGGTGCCCATCATTCGATTGATGCGAACGGTTGCTCGCCTAGGGTTGTTTGAATGGTCGGCCAAGATGGGGCTGATGACCACGCCCTATGCGCTGCAAAAGCTCAAAGAAGCCGTCTATGACGCATCGGTGTTAAGCCCGGAGTTGGTCCAGCGGGTCTTCATCGACAGTAAATTCAAGGATGACCAGGGCCGCATTGAATTTGCCCGACTGCTCAGGAGCCTCGATAATCAGGACACCCTGGAGATACTGGAAGGGTTAAAATCGGTGCAAGTGCCGGTGCACCTGGTCTGGGGTATGGCCGATCCCAACCAGGCCTGGTCCAAAAGCGGGCAAATCCTGAAAGACCATTTACCTCATTGCCGGATTACCCAACTGGAGCGGGCCGGGCATTTTTTGATGCTCGATTCGGAAGACCGCTATGTGGAATCCTTATTGGCTGCTGCTGGTGAGACAGCAATGTGAAATAGGGTAAAAGGAAGTAGCAAGTATTCTTTATCAATAAATATGAAAATTTAAAATTGTAAAATAACCAATAATGATTTTGATTTTTAATTTAAATGCTCTTATTGTTGGTATATGAAATGGATTAAGACACCCCCTAGTAGCTTAATCTTTTAAATAAAGCACTTTGGGAAAAGGCCAAGTTGGTAAATAACTCAAGGTGATTACACCCGAGAACACACCAAAGTTTAATTGACTTTTTGGTTTGGATTACTTCCAGCCCAAAACCCATACCCTAGTTGTATATGAACAGCTTCAAGTATTGCTGTGCTCTAATTTGGTTATTTTTTTGCTTTTCAACCATTCAGGCACAGGAAAAAAGGTCCATCCGAGTATATGCAAGCCAGTATTTCCATAAAGAGATACTTGATTTATACCCCAACTATATAGATTCTTTTTATATAGCCGAGCGTTTGATTCAAACCAACTTGGAAGCTAGTTTTGATACCAATTGGTTGACGAAGCAAATTTCAATACCAGTCGCGCTAACTATTTTTTATGTAGGTGAGAAGCCAGATCTTTCGCTACCTACTATTCAAAACCAATTAGAAGCAACAAGCAAGCATTTTAATAAATTGATCAATTCGAGCCAAGGACCCGACTCTTTGGCTGGTTCACTTCATCAAGCTGGGACTATAAATCTCTCTTTTTGTTTGGCTAAAGACCCAGGATCAGGTGAGCCTGTAGTTGAATTTAAACAGCTTGATCAACAATATTTTACGACTTCTCAGCTGGTTCAAGAACTAAAAAAAGATAAGCTGGAAAAATGGAATCCAAAGAAATGTATACGAGTATGGATAGCCCCTCTTGAACAATACATAGCAGGGTTTGCCCAGAGGCCTGGTGGCCCCCTAGCCACTGATGTTATAGTTATTAGTCCAGCATTTTTCGGGTTAAAAAATAGAAAAAGTAATCCCTATGGACAAGGAAAAACCTTCACTCATTTGGTGGGTACTTATTTGGGATTAAAGGAATTATGGGATGAATATCAACCATGTCAAGACGATTACATAGAAGATACTCCCATTCACAATGCAGCAAATTATGGCATTCCTGAAGAGCGTCATTTTAGTATGTGTGGGCGAGGCGAATTGGAAATGACCATGAATTTCATGGATGGTACGGATGATAGAGGGATATACTTATTTACACGGGGCCAGGTGCGTCGTATTGCTGCTGTGTTAAATGGAAGCGGACCTAGAAGTACCTTGAATAATTCTACTTATTGTATTGAAGAGCTTACGGGTATTACTTCCAACTACGATCCCCTTCAAAATGAACTCCAGTACCAAGTATTTCCGAATCCAGCAAGGGGCAAGTTTACTATCCGTTGGAATCAACCTATTCGAAAAATGCATCTTGAATTTTTTGCCGTGGATGGAAAATTGGTTCATTCGTTAGATTTCAATGGTATTGGAGAACATGGACAACAAGCTGTAGACGTAAGCTTTTTGCCCATCGGTCTTTTTACACTTGTGATAAAAACCCCTCAATCAATACGAATTACCCGTCTCATTATCCAAAACTAACCGTACCAGTTAAAATTAATTAAGTGAAAGCCAAGTTTGTTTTCTTTTTACTATTCATACATGGAATAGTAGTTAACTCATTTTGCCAACCTGAGCTGGATTATTTAGGTCCAAATAAAGTGCCAACACCAGAAGCCGCTTCTTTGGGAAAGTATGCAGATATCCCAGTCGGGCTAAATACGGGCTCTATCAACGTTCAAATTCCCATTTATACCATCCAGGAAGGCTCGTTGGCCTTACCCATTTCGGTTGATTATCATACTTCCGGAATTAAGGTGGGGGAAATGGCAAGTCAGGTAGGCTTGGGATGGTCTTTAAGTGCGGGCGGTATAATTAGCCGAACCGTCTATGGATTAGCTGACGAATACCCCGGTGGGATGGCACGTTACGACTTGAAAACAGATCCTTTTACGTATGTGCCTAAACAATCGATAAATGGGAAAATGAACCCCGAAATGATTCGTGTTTATGATGGTGACCTGGATTCAGAGCCTGATATCTTCACCTTCAATGTTGGAGGTTATTCGGGTAAATTTATTTTGGATTATGCTAAAGGGGAGGCTCATTTTTTTCCAAAACAGGATCTCAAACTAGAGTTCACACTCGATCCAAATGCAGGCTTTATTTTTGTTATAACTACCACAGAGGGTAATAAGTATAGATTTGGTCAAAATGGTGCCTATGAAGAGACGCGAATACTTGGAAATGGACTTAGTACAAATTCACATAATTCAAGAGAATTTGAGCCACTTCCTTCTTCTTGGTATTTGACAGAAATTGAGGATGTTAATAATAAGTTCAAGATCTCATTGGAATACGATCAGATAACGTACAAGTATGCCACCCTTGCGGGCAAGTCTATGGTTATTCATTATGGCTGTTCTGCAGAAGGGCCTTTTGACGCCTTTGTTAACCCCAAACCAAAATTAACAGAGGGAGGGAGAACCCATCCTTCTGGGAAAAAAGTCAATTGGCAAATTGTATATGGAGTCCAATTGTCTAAGATCTTTACTCGTACGGAAGAGGTACAACTTGTGCATGGCTTGCTTAGAAAAGACTTGGACAAAAATGAAGAAGTGGCTTATTCACATCTAGAGGGAAGTAAAGCATTGACGCAAATTGTTATTAATAATAATCATAAGGTCAAAGCTTTTGATTTTAATTATACCTATTTTAAAGATCCAAACTTTACTCCCGAATGGGGGAGTGAAGGCCTACGTCTATGTTTGAAAAGCATTCAAGAACATAGTATTACCAATTCAGAATTAAGTTTACCACCATACGACTTTGCTTATCATGCTCCATTTAATCAGGACAGTACCCTTTGGTTTCCAAATCGACTCACACGAGCAATCGATCACTGGGGGTATTATAATGGAAAACTGGAGAATGAAAAAGCCGCCTTTAATACACCACCTTTCCGGTCCCATTATCCAATAGCCCCTTTAGAGTTTGGGGATGGAAATAGAGAGGCAGTTTCGGATTTTGCCGACCTAGGACTTTTAGCAAACATCAAATATCCACTTGGAGGAAGTAGGGGCTTTACCTATGAATCTCACCTGGGTAAGGTCGAGGCTTATGACCTGAGAAAATCGGTCCTTGAAACCATGGAAGCGGAGTTTCATCCAGATAGTTGTACTAGTACAATATTGTGTTGTCCTACATTTTTAGATTCAGTAGCTACGGATAGTATCCAGGTCTTTCTATCAGAATCCCAGCTGGTTGGCGGTGGAATTGGATTGTCAGTTGGGGCACATATCTGGAAGAATTGTGGCGCTAATGGAGGGCTAAATCCGTATCATCATGATCATCGAGCCAGGCTAGTAATAAAGGATAGAAGTGGGTTTCAAGAGTCAATTGAAGTAAATATAAATAGTACAGTGAATGATAAAGAAGTCATTCAAGTCCCCTTCTTTCGATTAAATATGATAGCACCTGGTGATTACTTATTTAGGTTGGTTGTATATGGGCAAACCAAAGCTTCGGTTGAGGTTTTTGTTCAAGACACAATCTATGCCGAAAAAAAGCAATTTATTGGTGGAGCAAGGATAAAGGAGATTTCGATAAGCGATGGAGATAAAAGCTATTCCAGGATCTTTGATTACACTGATTTTAAAACGGGTAGGTCATCAGGAAAAGCAAGGTTACTTCAAAACTATAGTACGCTTATTCGAGCAGAAGCCCATGTGTCTTTACAAACTCCTGGGGGTCAGCCAGAGGGGGTGGGCTATTCAAATATTGAACTTACTTACGCAGCTGAATCTCCAATAATTCCAAATGCTGCTTTGGATGGAAAGCACATATCTTATACGGAGGTATCAGAATCGTTACTTGATCAAGATGGGATATCGAATGGAAAAGTTGAATATGTTTATCGGTACGTGGCGCCCTATTTACGTTCCTTTTTCCGAGTCCCTGACCCTAGAATTGGTGATGGATTATTAATGTCTAAAAAAGTATATGATTCAAATGGTCAGATGGTCTCTTATGATTCAACTATATACAAAGAAACGCCAATTCTAGATTTCACTCCTAATGGTAAATATTATTTTATTTTTCGATCTCCTAATAATTGTGACTATGCAGGCAATTCCGCCCGGACGCCTGTATATCAGGATTTTTCTTCTTTTCTGAGAACCAAGAATTATGTCATTTCCAAGAAAATTGCTTATAAAGATGGGGTAAAGTCAGTAACGTCTTATCAATACAATGATTCGTTACATTTAAATCCCATCTCGGTCCAGACAATCAATAGTGATGGGACTCCCTATACCACTCAGTATTTATATTCATTCGAGTTGTATCAACGAGATAAAGATGAAATCTCGAAAGAAATGATTCGACAAAATATAATCGCACCCCCGCTTGAAATTATTGAAAGATCAGGGGTTCATATTTTATCCGGAAGTAAAGTTGAATTTTCTTTCTTTGATTTTAATGGAAAACCAACTGGAAGCATAAATAAAAATATGACTTTAGCCCCTTATCGCTATTTTGAGCTTGAATCGGACTCCCTTTTTAAAGATACTAGCTTTCAAGTTTCAAGGACCATTCTTCACCTCGATCCTCAAAGTTCATTACCTACCATAATTAAAAAACGAGGCTGGCTTCCTGATACCTTAACATGGGATAGGAGTGCATTTACATTGCTATCAAGAAAGTATGGTGATTTTATCACGAGTTATGACTATTTCCCAAATAGTAAGTTGTTAAAATCGATCACCCAAATTGATGGGCAGGTCATTCAGTACTCCTATGATGGACTCTCAAGGTTAAACTCTACATGGGAATGGGGAGGAAAAGTTACTTCCAGTTTTGAATATGTGGTGAATGGAGTGGTACCTGGAAATTATGTTAAGGCCTCTACCAAATATGAAAGAGTCCTTGGAAGCGCAATAGAATCTTTAATTACGTTTACCTATTATGATGGTTTGGGAAGGGCAGTTCAATCGGTAAATAAGGAAGCGGGGCCCAATCGTGAGGACGTAGTTTTGGCTACCGTTTTTAACCCTTTCGGAAAAGCAATCAAGGTGTTTGAGCCCTTTAAGAGCTTGTCAAAGGGTGGAGCCTATTCATTAGTTCCAAAAGAAACTCCTTATACCTTTATCGAGTACGAGAAGTCTCCGTTAGGACGTAAAATTTCTGAAACGCCTCCAGGGTGGTATCCTTCTACATACAGGTATGGCACCAATCGAACCGAAATTAAGGTTGGAGGCACCAGGTATCAGGCAAATAATCTTTTTGTTGAAGAGAATACTGATCCTGAAGGGTTAAAGGTGCTTTCGTTCATGGATAGAAAAGGATTGAAAATATTGAACTCTGTACAAAAAGGAGAATCCAATTCTGTTACCCAATTTATTTATGATCTTAAGGGTAGGTTGGTTACCGTTGCGCCGCCTGGAATCATGCTCGATAATCACGAAGGTACTTATCAATATGGGTACGATAGTAGGGACCAGCTTCTATGGAAGAAAATTCCAGGACAACGTGGATTGAATGAATTTAAATATGACGAAAGAGGCCTATTGCTTTCAAGTCAAGATCCTAACCAATACGCTCAAAAATCCCGGCTTGCTTTTGCGTATGATATTTATGGGAGAAATATTAGTATACATAAAATTTCAAAAGGCCAATCTCTGACCGATTCAGCTATTTCACAGGATAGTTTTCTATTAAAAGCGTTCAAATATGATGGCGCAAAAAAGTCTGAAACCGGGAAGTTAGCTTCTGAGAAAATAGCTCTCTTGGACGGCTCTGGCATGATCACCACTAATTACAGCTATGATAAATATGGCCGTTTAGTGGGCAAGCAAGGAAATAACCATTTAAGCCTTGCCAATTTTAATGCGGAGCACACCAAAATTTCTTACGATTGGATGGGAAATATATTGAAGGAGTCATATGAATACATTGGGCATGCTATGCAGCTATCTACCCTGGTGGAAAAATTCCATTATGACCACACCGGCCAGCTAATTGACCACTATTTATATCCTGGGGTCCAGGATACCCAGCATCTGAGCCAGCTGGAATACACGATTAAGGGACAAATAAAGAAACGAAAGCTTGGTAAATACCAAGAGAAATGGTTGCAAGAAATTGACTATTCTTATATGGCAAATGGATTTTTAAGTTCAATTAATGAAGTTATATCAGGTGGTAATCAGGATCAAACTATGACCCTTTTTGACGCAGATCAGTTTCCTTATTCCAATGAAGCCGAAAAAAATACAGATCTCTTTTCGATGAGGTTGTATTATGATAACCCTGAGGAACGCAATTTCAATGGATTGAAGAATGGGAATATAAGTCAACTTACCTGGCAAATCCGAGGAAGAGCTCCTATGACGTACGGATTGCAATATGATTTCATGGGTCGGATATCAGCTGCAGTATTTGGTCAACAGCCTTGGAAAGATGGACCTGTACAATTTGATAATTATTTTTCGACTACCTACACATACGATGAAAGGGGCAATTTTACCTCACTCGTTCGGAATGGTTTAGGTTGGGACTTCCAAGCCAACCGT
This sequence comes from uncultured Saprospiraceae bacterium, assembly GCA_964641965.1. Classification (GTDB taxonomy): domain Bacteria; phylum Bacteroidota; class Bacteroidia; order Chitinophagales; family Saprospiraceae; genus JAJDFU01. Next base: position 114,633 of record CAZXLD010000008.1, read on the forward strand.
TTTAAGTCTGGTATAGTAGACGATTTAAAGTATGAATACAATGAAAATGGAGATCAAGTTAAATCTATAATTGATAAGTCCGATTACAATGGTGTCGGGCGATTAGGTTTTGCTCAGCAAGACAATGGAAAGGAGTTTTCCTACGATAATAATGGAAATTTGACCTATGATCCATACAAGAAATTGAGATACCATTACAATTACCTTAATTTACCTTATTTAGTAGAGCATGAAGATGGAGCAATGTATTATTTTCTTTATGATGCGAATGGAATAAAATTAAGTCAGTGGACTCGAAGTTGTGCTTCGGATTTAAGTGCTGAAAATGAGGTTTTAAGCGACCCTAATTCTGATGAACAGCACTTCGAAGTTCCATCTACATTTTTATCAGATTCCTTAAACCAACCCCCCGTTGCGGGTTTTGAATTTTGGATTGAGGAATTTTCTATTGATAATCAATTAATAGCTGATGCTTCCAGCTCTCAGGATATCGATGGCGAGATAGTTGGATATTATTGGGATTTTGGGGATGGGCATACTGCCGAAGGGAAAGAGGTTGACTATACGTATACTCATCCTGGAGAATTTCGAATCCGTTTAACAGTTGTGGACAATCAAGGTGGTATAGGTACTTTTTATACAGTTGTTTCCTTGGAGGAATCAAGAGGTTTTCCTGATAAAGACAGAGATGGGTTTAAAGCCGACGTTGATTGTTTTGATAATGATCCAAATTCCTATCCTGGGGCACCTGAGTTATGTGATGGAATTGATAATAACTGTGATGGTAGAATTGATGAAGGAAATCCTGACGAATTGAATGTTGCTGAAGTCTATTGTTACACCAGTAATAGATATCAAGTGACAGTTATTTCCAAAGGAGAACACCTATTACATGTTGACGATGCTGATAAGATCTATGTCCCCGGAAACGATTCGATTCATGTCTATACCTTAGCTCAGGTTCCTTTACGCATTGAACTGACAAACTTAGAAACAGGATGTGCTTCAAGGCATTTAATTGAAAGCCCGGATTGTAATAATCAAGATTTAGATCAAGATGGATATCCTATCGGATTGGATTGTAATGATTGGGACTATTCGATCAACCCAGGTGCTGAGGAAGACTGTACAGATAACATAGACAATAATTGTAACCACCAAGTGGATGAACAACCATATGTATCTGTCCCGGTCTGGAAAGGTGGGGATCACCCGAGCTATCGTAGATCATCTTACCAACATAGAACGGATTATTTAAGAAATATCGAGTTTAAAAATGGTAGAATTGAATCAATATATCATTCAGATGGGAGATATTTTTTTAATGCAGGGCATGTTGGTCGTTACGAGTGGAATTTGAAAGATCATCTTGGAAATATACGATTGGTTTTCGCCGATAAAAATGGAGATGGATTTATCCAGGAGGACTCGGTACCTTCAAGGTCCGAAGTATTACAAGAGAATCACTATTATCCATTCGGTATGCGTATGGAGGGACCCTGGGGTAGAGGAGGCAAAAACCGTTATCTTTTCAATGGTAAGGAAAAAATATCAAAGTTAACTGGAGCTATTTTGGATTTTGGATTTAGGTTTTATGACCCTATAATAGGGAGATGGATAAGCCCAGACTTACTTGCTGATTGGGCACCAGACTTAACACCATTTAGATATGGGTTTAATAATCCAATATCGTATACTGATCCTGATGGACTTTTTGAAACCAGAAAAGAGGCTAAGAGACATAGGCGTGCAAATAATTTAAAAGGAAGGATTAGGAAAAATAAGAATACCGGTGAATATGAGATCTATTTGAAAGGATCGGACGGACGAGTGAGTAAAAGTTCAGAGACTAATGAAATTGATCATGCCGTCGTGGCTTCTTACACAGGTCCCTCTATAAAGGCTTATAAACCGAACTTGTGGGAAAGGTTTCAAAGTGTTACCTTTTTCACAGGTATGATATATAGTGTTTTGAATGATGCATGGCTAACAGTTCAAAGGTTCAATCCTTTCGATACCCATACCACACATTTTACCGGACATTATGCTTCGAAAGATGAATATACAATGGGGTTTGTGAATACGATTTCTACCGTTATTCCATTTGGAAGAACAAAAGTTGCAATGAAAGCAGCTGTACCTACTGGAGTAACTTTGTTACAAAGGTTAAATGCCTCACAATTCAGCAAGCGATTTAAAGGCACAATGCTGGTTAGGACTCA
>CAZXLD010000009.1:0-111696 GCA_964641965.1 uncultured Saprospiraceae bacterium
ACGAATGGCAAATGGCAAATGCCAAATGTGGAATTTCGAGTGCGGGGTGCGGAGTGACAAATTGCAAATGTGGAATGGCGAGGTTTGGATTTTCAATTTTCAATGGTCAATTTTCGATTAGGCAAGATTCGTAAATAGAAAATGGTAGGTTTCTAGTATCGTACGTAGGTCAATAGCTTCGGCGCAGCGAGCATCTACAGTATCGAGTTTCGAATGCCAAATGCCAAATTTGGAATTTCGAGTGCGGGGTGCGGAGTTTGGAGTGACGAATGGGGAATGGCAAATGTCGAATGTCGAATGGCAGATGGTGTACGTCCCTGATATAGGTTGTCCGCCCACCGTGCATCGTCCACCGTCTACCGTGCATCGTCCATCGCGCTTCGAGTATCCAGTATCCAGCTTCAAGTATCCAGCTTCAAGTATCGCGTCGCAAGGCGCTAGCAACGCGCAGCGAGCATCTACAGTATCCAGTATCGAGCTTCGAGTATCCAGCGGGCTTATTCCCACTATATGCAAATTCTAACATTTCATCTTGTATTCATTTGAAACACAAAGCGATACCAACTTTAATTTGGCTTTGTACTATCTGCCTAAAATATTTTTGGGTTTAAAGAAGGCTGAATTCTGCATCCTATATAAATGTTTACGGACGACAAAATATGTCTTGGGTACTACCCCTATGTGTAGGGTGAGTTACTACATGAAAGTGTAGTTTGGAGTCGTTTTTTAATCACCAAACGCTCACAAGTTATGAGACTAAGATTTACCCAAATCTTGGTGGTAGCTGTTTTATGCCTATCGGCAAGCTGGACAGCCTCCGCACAAACTACAATTACAGGTACTGTGACTAGCGCTGAGAACAACGAGCCCTTGATCGGGGTGACCATTCTAGTAAAAGGTACACAGACCGGAACCGTTACCGATCTGGACGGTTTCTTCGAAATCACAGCTAATCAGGGAGACGTACTTGTCCTTTCCTACACCGGTATGCAGGGGCAGGAATTTGAGGTAGGTACGCAGACTAACCTGACCATTCAGTTGCAGCCTTCCAGTATGGTATTGGAAGAGGTAGTGGTAACCGGTTATGGCGAGCAAAGCCGTACTACTTTTACCGGTGCTTCCACCAATGTTGCTACTGAAAAAATTGAAAATGCACCTCGAGTATCCTTCCAGGAAAGCCTGCAAGGTAACGTACCGGGGCTATTCCTGACCCAAAACAACGGTCAGCCGGGTGCCAATCAGCAAGTGCGTATCCGGGGGATCGGTTCGCTGGCTGCCTCTGCTGAACCACTCTACGTAATCGATGGTATTCCGGTCTTGGCAGGAAATACCTCAGGAGATGCTTTTTCCCAGGCCAACACGATTGCCGGTTTGAATCCAAACGACATCAAGAGTATCACCGTATTGAAAGATGCTTCTGCAACTTCTATCTATGGTTCACGAGGTGCCAATGGTGTAATTGTCATTCAGACCAAAACCGGAAGTCGGGGCAAACCTAGAGTAACTCTGAACTTCTCAGGTGGGGTAAACGTGCCTACTTTGACCGACCGGAACCGGCCGCTGAATACAGATGAATATTTGGAACTTCAATATGAGGGTGTGATCAATGCGGGTTTAGCAGACAATTTGGCGGATGCCCAACAGTATATTTGGGACCGGCTTCCAGATGAATCTTTCATCGGCGGTCGTCCTGGCCCAGGGGAAATACCCAACATTGTAAATACCGACTGGTTTGATGAAGTAACCCGGACGGGTAGCTATATAACCGGTGGAGCTTCTGTGCAAGGTGGTGATGAACGGTTCACCTACTTCCTATCCGGTTCTTACACGGATAATCAAGGTACAATCATAGGTAGTGAATACGAAAAGTATACCGCTGCCCTGGGTATTACCACTAAAATGTCAGAATGGTTGGATGTAGGGGCAAACTTGAACTACAGTCAACAGAACCTGGAAACACAGGCCGGTGGTGGTTTCTTTGCCAACCCGGTACGTGCCATGTATCGATTGGTACCCTGGGCTCCAGTGTTTAATGAAGATGGAAGTTATTTCACTGGAATCAATAGCACCTATAATCCAATAGGTATTGCCGAAGAAAACTTCAACCTTACCTTTCTGAATAGCTTCTTGGGTTCTATCAACGCCAAAGTAAAATTACCCTTGAAGGGATTAAGCTATGAGCCTCGCTTTAGTTTCAACCAGATTACTACGGAAGAACAACAGTGGAACAATCCGGATTTTGGTGGCGGTCGGAATGTAAACGGATCAGCTGATTGGAGAAACCGGAAGGATGTAAACTGGATTATCACCAACCTGATCAAGTACTCGACCTTCATCAACGATGCACACGGTATCGACGTTACGGTTGGCCATGAGGCACAACGCCAAGATCAAAATATCCTTAGAGCCTTTAACCAGAACTTCCCAGTGCCTGGTTTGGAAACTCCTTCTAATGGCTCTGAGCCACAAGTTTCGGATGGGTCTATAACTGGTAATCGTTTATTGAGTTATCTGGCAACAGCTAGTTATAACTACAAAGGTTTATTTTATGTAAATGGTACCTTTCGGAGAGATGGTTCCTCTCGTTTTGGATCCGATGTGCGCTTTGCCAACTTTTGGTCTGTAGGTGCTAGTGTTAACCTCGACCGGTTTGCTTTCTTAACTGGAAATAACCTGATCACCAAACTTCGGGTTCGCTCTAGTTATGGTACCAATGGTAACCAACAGGGTATTGGCAACTTTGAAAGTCGAGGTCTTTATACTTCCGGAGCAGACTATGCGGGCAATCCTGGTATTCGCCTAAACCAATTGGAGAATGCTGCTCTGACTTGGGAAAAGAACAATCCATTCAACCTTGGTGTGGAAGTTGGTCTGTGGAATCGCATTTTTGTAAATGCTGATTACTATAACCGCTTGACCTCTTCTTTGATTTTTGATGTTCCTGTTTCTCGGACCAATGGAGTGACTACTGTGACCAGTAACTCCGGCGAAATCAAGAATGAAGGAGTTGAATTGGCGGTTACTACCTTTAACATTCAGAATCCAAGCGGATTTAACTGGAATACGGAATTCAATATCACCTTCAACAGAGCTACCTTCACCAGCCTGCCGGAAGACAACCAAATCACGGGTAATTTCATCCGCTCAGTGGGTGATGAAGTTCAAACCATTTGGGCCCCTGGCTACATTGGTGCTGACCCGGATACCGGAGATCCGTTATGGTGGACAGATTCTACCATGACTGAAACCACCAGCAACTATTCCGAAGCAGCTCGCTTCCGTCAGGGAACCGTGAACCCGGATTATTTCGGTGGTATAACAAACACTTTATCCTGGAAAGGACTTACCCTTTCTTTCCAATTCAATTTCGTTGTAGGCGGACAAGTGTATGACAACTGGACTGGATTTACACACACAGATGGACGTCGTGGCTTGAACACCACTGGTAACCTGGCTCGGAAGATTTTTGAAGACCGTTGGCAGCAACCTGGCGACCAAACAAATGTGCCTAGATTCGTATTCCTGAATGGCTCTAACTCCCAGGCCTTTTCTACCCGTTACTACTACGATGGTACTTTCGTCCGCCTTCGGGACCTGACCCTGTCGTACAGCTTGCCCACGCGTATTACCTCCAAGCTGAAGATGCGTAACATTCAGGTTTATTTCCGCTCGAATAACCTTTGGACCTGGATCAAGGATGATGGTCTGGAGCGTGACCCACAAGCCGATGCGAATGGTGACCTCGACCAGGAAATCCCTGTACCAAGAACCTTCGTGGGTGGAATTGAAATCAGCTTCTAAGGATGGACTACCATCAAAAACTAAAATCGAGACAAATCATGCAAAAATTATCATATAGCTTATTGTTTGGATTGCTCCTCTTGGTTTCTTCCTGTGGGGAAGACTTCCTGGAGATCGATCCGGAACAATCCGTTGATATTGCCAATGCAGTTATTGACCTGCAATCCTTGAATGCCTCTACCAATGGCGTTTACGATCGCCTTCAATCGCCTGATGCATTTGGCCGTACCTTAGTACTAGTACCAGACCTGATGGCCGACAATGCCTTCATTAGCTTACAGAATGCAAACCGGTATCAGCCACAAAATGAACACATCGTACTGGCAACCGATGGTTTCACAGCTGAAGCCTGGGAACGCCTATACGAAGTGATCGTGAATGCAAACCTGATCATTGCCGGTTTTCCAAATGCTACTTTCCTGGATACTGAACTAGAAGAAGCCAATAACCGACTTGGAGAGGCACATGCATTGAGGGCTCTGGCCTACTGGTCACTGGTCCGTTATTATGCGCGCCCTTACACCTTTACTGCTGATGCAAGTCACGAAGGTGTACCTGTTGTGAACGATGCTGGCCAGGGTTCCATTATTGCTCCTAGCCGAAATACCGTTGCTGAAGTCTATGCCCAAATTGAGGCTGATCTGAATGAAGCTAGAAATTTACTTACGTTGAATGAAAACGGCCGGGCGAATCGCGACTTTGCAACAGGCCTTTTGGCCAAAGTGAATCTGTATAAGGAAAATTGGGCAACAGCTGCCAGTTTTGCTTCTGAGATCATTGATAGCGGCAATTACACCTTGTACGACTCCACCAATTGGGTAGCCTCCTGGGATCAGGAGTTTGCATCGGAATCCATTTTTGAGTTGATCAATACCAACATTGATGGTGCGGGTATCAACTCCATCGGTTTCTTCTATGATCAGGACGGATACGGAGATGCTATTGCCAATTTTGAACTGTACAATGCGTTCAGTGATTCTGATGTCCGCAAGCAAACCTTGTTAGACAGTGCACGCCTAGATGGCGAAAATCCTGCAATCATTATCAACAAGTATCCAGAGGGTCAACCTGATTTTGCGGATAATATCAAGATCATGCGGTTGGCCGAGCTATACCTGATCCGGGCAGAAGCTCGTGCTGAACAAGGAGATGCTGCTGGTGCTCAAGCTGATCTAAATGCGATTAAGCTTAGAGTTGATCCAAATGCTACGCCTTCAACGGCAACGGGTGCTGAATTGATCAGCGAGATCATCAACGAAAGAAGGCTGGAACTAGCCTTTGAAGGTGACCGCTTATATGACCTGGTAAGACGGGATATATCTTACACCAAGTTTGAAAAGACAGAAATCTCTTTCGAGGTGGACCCTTCTCAATCCGATCAGGTGATTGCCCCAATCCCTCAGGTGGAGCGGGATGCGAATCCAAACATTTCTCAGAACCCAGGCTACCTCGGGGGCTGATTTTTTTGAAATGCTTTAGTCTAAAAAACCGCTTCGGCAAATGCCGAAGCGGTTTTTCTTTTTCATTCGTGGCACTCTTTGGCAACCTCAAATTTGAAATTCACCACTCAGAGTTCGCCATTCCCCAAATTTACTTCCCGGCATTTTTCGCCCGCTTCCGCTCATGTTCCTTAAGCCTGGTTTTCCGCAAGCGAATAGAATCGGGAGTCACTTCTACCAGTTCGTCTTCTTGAATGTATTCCAGCGCTTCTTCCAATGAAAACACCTTAGGTGGGACCAGCTTGAGCTTATCATCAGCTCCTGAAGATCGCATATTGGTAAGCTTTTTGGTCTTCGTCAGGTTAACAACCAAGTCGCCGGCACGGCTGTTTTCCCCCACAACCTGCCCCTCATAGATATCCTGGTTTTGAGCTACAAAGAACTTTCCTCGTTCCTGAAGATTGAAAATGGAATAGGGAATGGATTTTCCGGTTTCCATGGCAATTAAGGAGCCGTTAATCCGGCCCGGTATCTCTCCCTTGTGTGGTTGATATTCTTTAAATCGGTGGGTCATGATGGCTTCTCCGGCTGTCGCAGTGAGCATATTGCTCCGCAATCCAATCAGTCCCCGGGAGGGAATTTCAAACTCCAATTGGGTCCGTCCTCCTTTGGGTAACATCGAGACCATGGTGCCTTTTCTTTTGGTTACCATATCGATAACTGTTCCAGAGCTTTCTTCCGGAACATCCACGGTCAATTCTTCTACGGGTTCATTCTTTTTTCCTTCTACTTGTCTCAGGATCACCTGAGGTTGGCCAATTTGCAACTCATACCCCTCCCGGCGCATCGTTTCGATCAATACCGCCAAGTGAAGTACTCCTCTCCCATAGACTCGCCAGGCATCCGGTGAATCTGTATTTTCGACACGGAGTGCCAAATTTCGCTCCAACTCACGATCCAGGCGCTCTCGGACATGCCTGGAGGTCACAAATTTACCTTCCTGACCAAAGAATGGAGAGTCATTGATCGTGAACAACATACTCATAGTAGGTTCATCAATGTCAATGGTAGGCAGCGCTTCGGGATTTTCCGGATCTGCAATGGTATCTCCAATCTCAAATCCTTCCAGGCCAACTACCGCGCAGATATCTCCAGCTTCAACCTCTTGGGCTTCTACTCGTTGAAATCCTTCAAATACGAACAGATTCCTGAGTTTGTGCCGTTGAACACTCCCATCCTTTTGGATCAGCGCCAACGGTTTTCCAGAAATAAGCTTACCTCGATTCAATCTCCCAATGGCAATCCGGCCAATGTAAGGAGAAAAATCCAAGGAGGTGATGAGCATCTGGGAAGGTCCTTTCTCCACCTCCGGTTCCGGGATATGCTCCAATATGCCATCCAGCAATGGGGTGATATCTGAGGTTGGACTTTCCCAATCTTCGCCCATCCAACCCAGTTTTGCCGAACCATAATAGGTAGGGAAGTCCAATTGCTCTTCGCTAGCCTCCAGGTTGAACATCAAATCAAATACAGCTTCGTGTACCTCATCTGGCCGGCAATTCGGTTTGTCCACTTTATTGACAACAACGATTGGTTTCAGGCCCAATTCAATGGCTTTTTGAAGGACAAACCGGGTTTGAGGCATCGGGCCTTCAAAGGCATCTACCAATAACAATACACCATCTGCCATATTCAACACCCGCTCTACTTCACCACCGAAATCGGCGTGACCAGGCGTATCGATGATATTGATCTTGGTATCCTTGTATTGAATAGAAACGTTCTTGGAAAGGATGGTAATACCGCGTTCTCGCTCCAGGTCGTTATTATCCAATATGAGTTCCCCGGGGGTCTCATGCTCCTGGAATAACCGGCCGGCAAGAAGCATTTTATCTACCAGGGTCGTTTTGCCATGGTCTACGTGCGCAATAATCGCCACATTGCGAAGTCCGCTCATGCGTTTTCAGATTTGTGCGCAAAACTATCGCTTTTTTACCTCGTAAACGATAGAAGATTAAAAAAGAGCGTATAAGGAGGCAACCAACAATGCTATCAAATTACCTTCATCTTTAATGCCACAGCATATTGTCCGCCTATCTAACAGAATTGTAATCTCAGGAAAGAGAAATCGATTACCGAAGCTGCAATCGCTGAACCGAGCGGTTTTGGGTATTAACGTTGGCAATCATATCTACATCCAGCGTGCAATGCTCGTATTGTAGAGCGTACTGTTCCTGGACATGATGTTGATTTAACGGGCGATAACCGGAAGGTGCCAGCCCCAGGAAGGAACCTACCTCTTCTTTGAGCTCTTCCATAATATCCCGGATAGCTTGCAACTCATCGTCGGTTGGCTTTTTTAAGAGGGCTATGGAAAGCGCCAATTTGATTTTCTTTTGGTTTTTCATGATTTTTTGGGACTATGATATGGGTGTTGAATTCTTTATGGTTAAACTGATTTTGCCAAAGCCTGTTGCCCAATCTGCTCCTAATGTTTCGTTAAATAATAGTTTAGCAATGGCTTTCAATAGATAGATGCTTTTTAGACCCTGATTCCATAAAATGGTTTAATGAAATGAACCAACTAAAGCATGAATTTGTAAATCCGGTAAGACTAGAGCAGCTAATCAAAAAGGGCCGCCCGAAGGCAGCCCATTCAAACGATCTTTTCAACCAGTTTCTTTTTGAAGATTCGAAATAGAGCGATGCCCAGAAGATTTTATCTAAATAAATTCTCCTTATTCCAACCCTCAATTAGATTTATTTCACCTTAATCTACATTATCATGCAGGAAGGAATTTCCTTCGCGCAATTCAGGCTCATCTTCATCGGATAGAGTCCAGGTAGACATTTCTACATCTGCGGAATCCGGCACATCATCCAAATCCACTTCCCGACGCAAATAGGCAGGTACGTGTTCCAGTTCATTGAGCGTCTTTGGATTATTGAGCTTTACCTTACCCGCTTTTCGCATGTAATCCTTTCTGCGAGAGTCCTGCTCCCTCCGTTTGCGCTTTTCTTCCTCCATCTTTTGCATTTCCTCTTCAGAACGGTACTTTCCATACAGCTCAGAAGCTTTGGAGGATCGGCGTGGAACCAGATCATCAAATTCAAAGGTGTTCGGCTTGTGATCGGAATCATTGGAAAAACCGATGTCCGTCAAGGTTTTTAAATTGGAAGGACGATTCTGGTCATCATCCAGGGAAACCTTAATTTTTCCCTTCTGCTGATTCATGGATGCTCGGCTACGATCCTCAAATCCGGTTGCAATTACGGTTACGTTGATAGCTTCCCCCAGGCTTTCATCAAAGCAATTTCCCCAGATCAAGTCCGTTCCATTACCCGCCTCATCCTGAACGAATTCTGTTATTTCAAAGATTTCGTCCATGGTTACTTCCTTGATGCCCGAAGTAATATTTAACAGGATGTGCTGCGCACCGCGAATATCATTGTCTTCCAGCAGAGGTGAGTGCAAGGCCTCGTCAACCGCTCTTTTGGCCCGATCCTCACCTTCGACAGTGGCGGTACCCATAATCGCTACCCCACTTTGCCGCATCACAGTATTAACATCCTCAAAATCTACATTCACATAACCGGTCACGGTGATGATCTCGGCTATGCCTTTAGCAGCAGTAGTAAGGATATTATCGGCCTGACCAAAGGCATCGGATAACGATAGATTGCCGTAGATCTGGCGCAGCTTATCGTTTGAAATTACGATCAGAGTGTCCACATTGCGCTTAAGCTCTTCAAGCCCTTCCATTGCTTGATTTAGCCGTCTTTTCCCTTCAAAAGAAAAGGGTAGTGTCACAATCCCCACTGTCAGGATATCCATTTCCTGAGCAGCCTTGGCGATTATTGGAGCTGCACCGGTTCCGGTACCTCCCCCCATGCCTGCGGTTACAAACAACATTTTACAATTGTTCTCCAGGAATCGGCGGACATCTTCGATGGACTCCTCGCAGGCCATTTTCCCTACATTAGGCTTGGACCCTGCCCCGCGGCCTTCGGTTAGCGCTGGACCCAATTGGATTCTAGTAGGAATTGGACTGATTTCCATCGCTTGTCCATCCGTATTGCAGATGGCAAAATCTACCCCTACAATACCTTGTTTGTACATGTGGTTTACGGCATTACTTCCACCGCCACCTACTCCGATTACCTTTATGATGGGACTCTCATCCCTTGGTAGATCGAACATCAAATGATTTTTTTCTGTACCCATGGTTGAGTTGTTTAAGATCGTTATCAATTGAATGGAGACTAGAAATCCTGATCCGGTTCAGCCTCAAAAAACTCTTTTGCTTTTGTGAAAATCTGATCAATCCAGGAAGGCCCTTCCTCCGTTTCCTGCTCCTCCAGTTCTTCCTCAGTTACAGCCTCAACGGGTTCCAGATTGATTCGACCAGCCTCTACGTCTTCAATTCCTTTCAAGAGCAGGCCAATGGCAGTAGCATAGATCGGGCTGCTCAAACTCTCGTGATAGCCATGCCCCAAATGTTCTATTGGCAGACCTACGCGGGTATTCAAACCCGTATGCAATTCACAGAGGGAGTCAATGTGGCTCAACAAGGCACCCCCTCCGGTCAGAATGATCCCCCCGATCAACTTACGCTCCAAGCCTGAGCGTTGGATCTCCCAGACAACGTAATCCAGGATTTCTTCCATCCGGGCCTGAATGATACGGGCCAGGTTCTTCTCAGCGATTTCGCGCGGAGGTCTTCCTTTAAGGCCTGGAATCGTAATGATCCGATTGTCATAGACCTCTTCCGCCAGAGCTGATCCAAAACGGATCTTCAGTTTCTCCGCCTGAGGCGTCATGACCGTACAACCCTCTTTGATATCAGCGGTAATCACATTGCCGCCAAAAGGAATAACTGCTGTATGCCGGATAATCCCATCCTTAAAGAGGGTTAGATCTGTAGTTCCTCCTCCTATATCTACCAAAGCGACTCCTGCTTCTTTTTCCTCATTGGTTAAGACAGCAGCAGCAGAGGCAATGGGTTCCAAGGTCATGTTGGCGACCCGCACTCCGGTGCGCTCCACACAACGATAGATGTTTTTAGAAGCCGTTATCTGACCAGTGATGATATGGAAATTAGCCTCCAAGCGGACTCCTGACATACCCACCGGGTCGGAGATTCCTTGTTCGTTATCCACCGTGAATTCTTGTGGAATAACATGTAGAATCTTATCCCCAGGAGGAAGAACCAATTTGTACATATCCTTGATCAATCGATCTACGTCCGCTTTACAGATTTCCGTAAAGTCGTTGTCTCGGGTAAGGATTCCCCTATGTTGCAAGCTTTTAATATGCTGGCCGGCAATCCCGACATGAACCTGATCAAAATCGATGCCTGAACCCCGTCGCACATTTTCCAATGCGCTTCCAATAGCATTTACCGTTTTTTCAATATTGGAGACTACTCCTCGCAATACCCCTTCGGAAGACACTTTTCCAGCTCCAAGGATTTCGAGTTTCCCATGTTCATTTTTGCACCCTGCAAGTGCGCACACTTTGGTTGTCCCTATATCCAGGGCAACTACGATGTCTTTTTGTTTTGAAGATTTTGTCATAGTACAAATTTTAGGTCAGTGGTCCGGCTACGGCTTCCATGCCGGGGATATTATTTTTTACAAACCAATTGTCCGGCAAACTCCAGGCTTACCGTCTTATACTTCTGCCATCCCTGGTACGGGACAATTTCTTCGTAGAATACTTTCAGGCGTTGAAGTTTGTCCTCCAAATCCGTCGGGAGACCGAGTTTGATCTTTTGATCTCCGATTTTAGGGACTAATCCTACTTTCCCACTCTCATCCACGTGTATTTGCTCAATCATCGTCTGTAGGAAAGGATCTTCTCGGATTCGGGTACCCAGCTCAAAAATGGAAGCCAGGGTATTGCCTTCTTGCTCCCGGAAATCCGTTATGTAAGGAGGTAAATTCCCGGTAGCTACCAACACCCGGGCAGCCACATGTTTGGATAAAGGCATTTTAACGCCATATCTATCCATATAATAATTCAAACCGTTGTTATCCATGATTCGGATAAAAGGTTGCCGCTGATCCAATTCAATATGTACCTGGTCTTGTGCATCAATGAATACATCCGCATTCAATACAAATGGATCTTCCTCCAGCGCCTTTTCCAATCGATCTACTGAAATGGAAGCCAGGGGAAGTCCAACGATCTGATGCCCGAAGGTTCGTTCCACAATCAGGAGAATATCTCCTTCATTTACGAGTAATTCACCTTGCGGAAGCGGGTTGATTTTCACCATGACCTCCTGAACCATATTGCCTTCTTTCTGCTGGATAGCAGAAATGATGATGACCATGGAACCCAGCACCAGAGTTAGCCAGCCTATGCGCTGGAGATTGGGTATTATGTTAGTTCGATTCATCATTTCGAATTTGTAAACTGGGGCCGTACCGACCTTCCAGCCATTGATTAATCGGGTTCACCAGGGTATCAATATTACCTGCGCCCAGTGTCATCAAGACCTCCACCTCCTCTCCTTCAAGTACCTGAACCGTTTGATCGAGAGACAATATCGAATGGGGGGAATGTTGCATTCGGTCTGCAATCAAACCGCTGCTCACCCCTGGAATAGGTGCTTCGCGCGCCGGATAAATGTCTAGCAACAGAGCTTTGTCTAACTGATCAAGCGCAGTAGCAAAACCATCGACAAAATCCCGGGTCCGGCTGTATAAATGAGGTTGAAAAACACCTAGAATACGTCTTCCAGGAAAAAATTCCCTGGCAGCCTGTATAGCTGCAATCAATTCAGTTGGATGGTGTGCATAGTCGTCGATATAAACGATAGGGTCCTTTCGATACTGAATATCAAATCGGCGGTGCACTCCCTGAAACAAACGGATGCCTGCCTTTAGCTTTTCCGGATCTGCACCTGTCATGTCTGCTAAAGCCAATGCTGCCAGCGCATTTTCCACATTGTGTCGTCCGGGTAAAGGCAATTGTACCTCTTTTAACTTCCAATCCGGAGCAATCATATCAAATACCATATAGCCACCATCAACTCGAATATCCATAGCCGTGTACGCTCCACCGCCCAATCCGAAAGAGCTGCTTTTCTGTTCACTTCCCAATTGATCCACCCAGTCCGATTGAACAAACAGTGTACCTTCTACCTGGTCAGCAAAGGCGATAAAACCGGAGGAAAGGATAGATTCCGGATCTCCATACACATCCAGGTGATCGGCATCCATAGAAAGAATGGCCGCATGCCTGGGCTGAAGATGGAGGAAAGATCGATCAAATTCATCGGCCTCGGCCACCATCCAGTCCGCGGGCCCTCCCAGGTAATTAGAACGGAAGTTGTTAGCAATTCCCCCAAGAAAAGCATTGACGTTTACCCCGGCATAATGCAAAATCCAAGCCAGAATGGAGGAAGTTGTTGTTTTTCCATGGGTACCTGCCACGGCCAGTGTTGGCAGATCCCTGCTGATCATACCTAACACCTCTGCTCGTTTTTTGAGGGGCAATTGTTGCTCCTTTATAAATACGAGCTCCTGGTGATGAATCGGAATCGCAGGGGTAAAAATGACTAGGTCCGTGGAATCAGGGATCTTGGTGACATCTTCCTCAAAATGGATTTGGGCTCCTTCTTTTTCCAATTGCTGGGTCAATGGAGTTTTGGTGCGGTCATATCCATGGACAGCTACTCCCCGGTCCAGGAAAAAGCGAGCGAGGGCACTCATTCCGATGCCGCCGATACCAATAAAATAAACCGTGCCTATATCCTTTATCTCCATTAGTTTTTTTGCCTTCCTAGTTCGAGTATCGCTTCTGCAATGTCGATTCCTGCCTTGGGCCTACTCATTGCTTTCGCTCGCTGTTCGATCGATTTTCGTACATCCTTATTTTCCAGTAATTGCAAAGCCTCCTGTATCATCCTATCCGGTGCTTCTTTATCGGGTACCAAAATGGCAGCTCCGTTTTCTACCAAGGCATTGGCATTTTTAGTCTGATGATCTTCTGCTACATTGGGTGAGGGTACCAGTACGGCTGCTTTCCCAACCGTACATATTTCGGTAATGGTAATTGCCCCAGCTCGACAAACCAATACATCTGCAGCTGCGAATATGCCAGGCATATCTTCCAAAAAGGACTTAAGCTGTACATTCGGCAATTGTGCCGTAGCGGTCTTTTGAAATTCCTCCAAATACAGCTTTCCAGCCTGCCAGATTACTTCTACGTCTTGTCGATTCTCCAACATCATCGCTGAAGCCTCCATCGCCTCATTCATACTGCGCGCGCCAAGGCTCCCTCCTACCACCACGATCAATGGCTTTTTGGAATCCAACCCCAACTGCTGTTTAGCCAGGTGCGACTCCGGCAATGGCTCCAACAGGTCCTGACGCACCGGATTTCCAGTTATTTGGATCTTTTCAGCAGGGAAAAACCGTTCCATTCCCGCATAAGCCACACAAATCCGATCTGCCTTCTTGGCCAACAAGCGATTGGTGACACCTGGGAAGGAGTTTTGCTCCTGAATTAGGGTAGGAATACCCAGGCGCTGTGCTCGATCCAAGGTAGGCCCGCTTGCGTACCCGCCGACACCTACTACCACGTCGGGCTTGAAAGTGCGAACCAATCGATCCGCTTTAATCAAGCTGGACAACAATTTGAAAGGGAACATCAGGTTTTGGATAGAAAGCTTTCGTTGAAAACCACTAATCCACAGTCCTTCAATAGGATAACCGGCCTTTGGCACCCGTTCCATCTCAAGTCGGTCTTGCGCACCGATAAACAAAAATTCGGTATTTGGCTGCAGGGCTTTAATAGCATCCGCAATGGCAATGGCAGGGAAAACATGACCACCAGTACCTCCTCCGCTGATCAGCAGTCGAAAGGCCTTCTTTGCTTGCACGGCAAAAGCCCGTTCAGGTCGATATGTGGTTTTTGTTTCCATTAATCAGCTGGCAATAGCTTCAATATATTTGCTAACACTTAGGATAATTCCGAATGCGATACATGTGAATAAGACAGAGGTACCTCCCATACTGACCATAGGCAGAGTAAGACCGGTTACCGGAACCAGGTGGACTGCTACGGCAATATTGGCAAAAGCCTGAAGGGTTAGTAACAATCCTAACCCGATTGCCACCAATGCACCAAAGGCTTTAGGGCTTTTGGTTACGAGCCGCGTGATCCGGAAAAACAAGACGACGTAGAGCACCACAATCAAGGTTCCTCCAATCAGGCCATATTCCTCACAAATGATGGCGTAAATAAAATCGGAAAACGAGTTGGGTAGATAGTTGCGTTGAATACTGTTTCCAGGCCCTAACCCCAACCATTCGCCGTTTGCTACTGCAATCTTGGCCTGTTGTACCTGGTAGGTACCATCCGGATTGATCAAATAATCACGCAGACGAGATACCCAAGTCTCTGAACGGACTACTTCCGGAAAAACATCTCCCATTGCGACCAGGACGGAAAACATCATCACCCCCATAAAGAAAAGCAGTGCGATATAGGGCAACTTCACCCGTCCGACCACCATCATAAGAAGCGTGGTGAAGAACAACAGCAAGGCTGTAGATAAATCCGCAGGGGCAATAAGGGTACAAATAATCAGGATCGGGACAATGATCGGGACAAAGGCTCCCTTGAAGTCTTTGATGTACTCCTGCTTGGTTGTCAGTGCCCTGGCTACGTATATGACGAGGGCTATCTTGGCAAAATCCGAGGTTTGAAAGGTAATTCCGGCATACGGAATTTCGATCCAACGCCTTGCTTCATTAATATCTGCTCCATAAGCAATGGTATACAACAACAGTGGGATTGAAAGCACTAGCAAGACCGGAGACGCTTTGCTGAAGGTCAGGTAATTCATCCGATGGCAGATGTAGGTCAATGCCAGGCCGCCCAACAGGATAAACCCATGCTTCATCAAAAAGGCTTCTGTATTACCTCCCCTGTAACGATAGGCAAGGGTTCCCGTGGAACTGTAAACAGCCAACAGGGAAAAAACGGAAAGAATTACAATGATCGCCCAAATGGCCCGATCACCTCTCAATTGAGCCAGTAATTGTGCACCTCCTGCCATAATTTCGTAGACATTTATTGCTTCAGGCTCCGGACAGCTTGTCGAAACTGGTCTCCCCGGTCCTCGTAATTTTTAAATCGATCAAAACTTGCACATGCCGGAGACAGCAGCACAACATCTCCTGGAGATGCTTCCTGAGCAGCTAGCTCAACTGCATGTGTAGCGCTACTTGCTTCCATTTTTTTGCGTATCACGTTTTCGAAAGCCTCAAATAGCTTCCGGTTGTCTGCACCTAGTCCTATAAGTGCTTTTACCTTCGTTCCGGCCAATGCTTGTAGTGGCCGGTATTCATTTCCTTTATCCGTTCCGCCTGCAATCCAAATGATTGGCCTTTGCATAGCATCGAGGGCATAAAAAACAGCATCAACATTCGTTGCTTTGCTGTCATTAATGTATTCAACCCCTTTCCAGGTGCCCACTCGCTCCAAGCGATGTGGTACGTTTACAAAAGATTTCAGACTCGCCTGCATATCCTTTTTTTCCACCCCGGCTAATTGAGCCATGTGTAGAGCAAAAAGCGCATTCATAGCATTGTGCCGTCCTACTAAGCTGGTGCCTTCCAGGTTGAACTCCGTTTGGTTGTCCACTTTCAGTCGGTTTCCATCTATAGCCGCACTACTGATGGGAACCTGCTTCCCCTTCCCTGTAGCCAGACTCAAGTGAGACCAAATCCATTCATCTTCTTGCCAGAAAAGGAACCAATCGGATTCTCTTTGATTTTCAGCTATCCGAAACTTGGCACGAACATATCGTTCCATCTGATAGTCATACCGATCCAAATGATCCGGGCTAATGTTCAATAAGGCTCCAATATGGGGTCGAAACCGAGCGATACCATCTAGCTGAAAACTGCTCAGTTCAATGACCGCCCACTCAAACTGCTCCTCAGCTACTCGTCTGGCAAAGCTCTGCCCCACATTTCCACCGCTCACCACCGACATGCCTGCCTGCTTCATTAAATGATAGGTAAGCATGGTAGTAGTCGTCTTCCCATTGCTTCCGGTAATTCCAATCAGCTTGGCATTTGAGTATCGAAATGCCCATTCTATTTCAGATATAACCGGTATCCCTTTGGATATCAGACTTTGAACCAAGGAGGTTTGATCCGGTATGCCCGGGCTTTTGATCACGATATCTGCATGAAATATCCTGCCGGTATCGTGTTGTCCTTCTTCAAAAGGAATCCTCCTGTAAACCAGTTCTTCCCGATATTTGTCTTTGAGTTCTCCTTTATCGGAAACCCATACTTGATGCCCTTCTTTAAGGGCCAAAATAGCTGCTCCAATTCCGCTTTCTCCGCCACCGAGAATAACCACTTGCATCTGCCTATCGGATTTTAAGGGTGATAAGCGTGATGATAGCCAGCAGTATGCCCACGATCCAGAATTGGACCACTATCTTAGATTCATGCACTCCTTTTTTCTGGTAATGATGGTGCAGGGGAGACATCAAAAAGATCCGTCTTCCAGCTCCATACTTACGTTTCGTGTATTTGAACCAGGACACTTGAATAATCACGGAAAGGCTCTCCATCATGAAGACTCCACAAAGCACCGGGAGCAGCAACTCCTTCCGCAGTATAATTGCCATGGCCGCAATAATGCCCCCGATCGTCAAGCTTCCGGTATCGCCCATAAATACCTTTGCCGGGTAGGCGTTATACCAAAGGAATCCCAAGCATGCTCCGGTAAAGCAGCCTGAGAAGATTACCAACTCTGAAGTGCCAGGAAGATGAAGGATATTCAGGTAGTTGGCAGCCAACGCATTACTGGACACGTAAGCTAATATTCCCAGCGTAGCGCCTATAATTCCCGACACCCCCGTAGCCAAACCATCCAGTCCGTCAGTTAAGTTGGCCGAATTGGATACCGCAGTCACGACCAAGATGACCAGAGGCACAAAAATCAGCCAAACCCATTTATAGGCTTGATCAATGGCAAGTGGCAACAACCAGGCGTAATCAAACCGGTTCCCTTTTAAAAAAGGAACATTTGTCAAATTTGTCTTGTAGTCAGCTTTCTGAACTACTTCTCCAGCATAAACCACGAACATATCTTCGCTGACCTGCTGATTGGTTTCCAGGCCCATTTTCTCAGCTTCATTCGTTTCCAGACGAGTTACTACCTGCGGACTATACAGCATGGTGACAGCTATAATCAAGCCCAACCCAATCTGCCCCATCACCTTAAACCGGCCTTCTAACCCTCGCTTATTTTTCTGAAACACCTTGATGTAATCATCAGCAAACCCGATAATGGACATCCAGGTAGTCGCTAAAATCATTACTACCGCATAGGTATTATCCAATTCTGCCATGAGAAGAAAGGGGACTAAAATGGCCAGAATGATGATGATACCTCCCATCGTAGGCGTCCCTTCCTTCTCCTTTTGTCCTTCCAATCCAAGATCCCGAATGGATTCTCCTACCTGCAACCGTCGGAGAAACCGAATAATCCGACCTCCGAATACCATGGAAATAATCAAAGAAAGAATGACAGCCACCCCAGCCCGAAAGGTGATAAACCCGATCAGACCAGCACCGGAAAAGTCTCCGAATTGGGATTGCAACCATTCCACCAGGTAGATTACCATGCGTCGGTTTTATTTTGTTTTTCTAAAAGGATACGGCGACCCCGGGGGGCCGCACGATCCTCGCTCAAAAATGTTGGCCTAATTCTTTGAATTGATAGCTTATTTATCTTCTTCAAATGCTTTCCATAATTCTTCCCGGTCATCGAAAGGCAATCGTTTGCCTTGTATTTCCTGGTACTTTTCGTGCCCTTTTCCTGCTACTAAAATTATATCCCCGGCTCTACCCCATCGAACGGCTGTTCGGATGGCTTGCCTTCGATCCGCATTAACCAGTACATGAGCTTTTCGATCGCCGGGGACGCCCGCTTCCATGTCTCTCAAAATCTGAACCGGATCCTCGGTCCTCGGATTGTCGGAGGTCAATATGGTCAGATCAGCCCGAGCCGCAATAGCAGCCATTTTTGGCCGTTTCTCTGAATCGCGATCTCCTCCGCAGCCAACCACCACAGCTATTCTGGAATTGTTTTTCCTGGCTTTAAACAGGGTGCTCATGATCTTGTCCAGCGCATCGGGTGTATGGGCATAATCAACAATGCCAAAGCGCCCGGCATTAGGATCGCGAACCACTTCAAACCGACCCTCAGCTCCTGTCAGACTACTCAATACACGAAGGACCTCTTCGCGCTTTTGCCCTAACAGCATACCTACCCCATAGGCACAAATCAGGTTGTAAGCATTAAACTCACCCACTAATCGAAAATGCACCTCCTGATCATCCACCTCCAGTTTCAGGCCATCCAGGTTGTCTTCCAAGATGCGTGCCCTGAAAGTGGCCAGCTGTTTAAGACTGTAAAACTGTTTACTTGCCTTTGTATTCTGCACCATCACCTGACCGTTTCGATCATCTGCATTTACAAGTGCGAAAGCATGTGTATCCAACTCGTCAAAGAACTTTTTCTTGGCTTCCAGGTACGCCCTGAAAGATCCATGATAGTCGAGGTGATCGTGGGACAGATTCGTAAAAACCCCTCCCTGGAACTGAAGTCCTGCGATCCGCTCCTGGACTACTGCATGCGAACTGACCTCCATAAAGGCGAATTCGCAGCCTGCTTCTTCCATTTCCGCCAATAAGGCATTCAAGGTCAAAGGATCAGGCGTTGTATGGGTAGCCACTTTTTGCCCGGTATTGATCCGATTCTCTACCGTTGAAATCAATCCCGTCTTAAATCCTAGCCCCTGAAACAACTGGTAGAGCAAGGTTACCGTAGTCGTTTTTCCATTGGTCCCTGTCACTCCAACCAGGCGAAGCCGTTCGGAAGGACGACCGTGCCAATTGGAGGCCATTAAACCCAGAGCTTTTGCAGTATTACCGGTTCGAACCCAGGTCATTTCCGGATTCAGTACTGCCGGAATTGGTTTTTCGGTAATGACCGCAATAGCACCTTTTTCTACCGCCTTTTCAATAAACTGGTGACCATCGACCTGCGTCCCTTTAACTGCCACAAAAACCATCCCGGATTCTATTTCCCGGGAATCGAAAGACAGCCCTTTACAGCTGACTTCCGTGGAGCCCCTGACTTCTAAAAGAGGCACTTCGCTGAGCAGGTCGATGAGTCGCATACCAGTTTTAATAGTGTTTCATAGTGGGCCCTTTGGCCCGCATTATATCGACGGCATTAGCCTAATCGAATCCAAATTGTTTGCCCCTGTACTTTGGTACCGGGAATAATTGATTGCCTAACCACTCTTCCATACCCGGTCGCTTTTACTTGCAACCCCAGATTTTCGAGTACATAGAGTGCATCCCGAAGCCCCAGCCCAATGACATTTGGCACTCGTTTGTCTGGAATTACTTTGGATATGAAATTCAGCGTATCCGCTTTGGGGATTAGCACTCCAATATCCGAACTGGGCATACCCTGGTATTCCAGACCGAGTTGATCCATCAGGGTTTTCATATCTTCTACATGACCGGCGTCATAAGCCGGAAGTTCTTTCTTTGCAAAAACAGGTTTCGGTTGGTTGTTAAAAGACGGGTGCAGATCAAGTGTTCGGGTGTATACCTGATCTGCAATTTCCCGAAATACCGGTCCGGCCACATCCGATCCGTAAATCCCGTTCTTCTCTGGGTCATTAATTACGATGATGCACGAGTATTTTGGGTTCTCAGCTGGGAAATACCCGGCAAAGGAAGCTTGATACCCCCCTACTCTACGGCTTACCGATGTTCTTCGATAGTTGATCTGAGCGGTACCTGTTTTACCTGCAAAATCGTATCGATCCGATTGCAACTTGTAAGCGGTGCCTCGTTTGACTACTCCCTCAAGCAGTTCTCTGGCCCTAGCAACCGTTTTTTCGGATGCAATCTGTTTTTTTACAATAGTGGGTTTGAATCGTTCGCGGACAACTCCGTCCTGCGTAACCTCTTTAACCAGATACGGCTTCATGAGGCGCCCGTCATTAGCTACTGCATTGAAAAGGGAAAGAAGCTGCAAGGGTGTAATCTTCAATTCATAACCAATGGACATCCAGGGCAAAGTGGTTCCGCTCCAATTATCCTCCTCGCTATAGGCTTCCTTGATATAAGGGTTCGCTTCCCCTTCAATCTCGATACCGGTTGGCAGATGCAATCCGAATTGTTTAAGCCGATCAATAAACCGGAATGGACCACCTTCCTTTCCTTTGGATTCTACATTGTAAAAGGAGTCAACCAGTTTGGCCATGGCCACGTTGGAAGAAATTTCGAAAGCCTGTCGAATACTGATGGAATCCAGTTTGCGACTAAGGAGGGAAGCATCGGTCATGGTTTCCTCATAGAACTGGGTTTCCCCACGTTCAATATCAATAGAGTCTTCCAGTTTAATAAATCCGTCCTCGAGCAAGGCCATTATGGAAGCCAACTTCCAGGTTGACCCTGGTTCAATGGAGGTACCGATAGCGTGATTGTAGGTTTCCCAGTATCCGTTGTCGGTTTTACCCAGATTAGCTATTGATCGTATAGCTCCGGTTTCCACCTCCATAAGGATAGCGGTCCCCCACTTTGCTTCGTGGAATTCCATGGCCCGCATGAGGGCCTTTTCAGTAATATCCTGTAGATTAATATCGATAGTGGTTGCAATATTGCTCCCACTTCGGGGCTGTATGCTGGAAAGGTCTTCCAAGGGAACCCAAATTCCCTTTGCGCGATCCACCAGAATCATGGGTTGCTTTCCTTCCTCTCCACCCAAAGTCTCATTGAAATAGCCTTCCAGGCCAACCGGTTTGGCCCCTTCCCGGATGTAACCTATGGTACGCTGAGCCAGCAATCCAAACGGACGTTTCCTTATACTTCGCTTCTGAGCGATAAACCCACCCCGCATTTGCCCTTCTCGAAACAAGGGAAATTGCTCAATAAACCGTTTTTCCGCATAGGATACTTTCCGCTTAATGCTTATAAACCGGGCTCCCTCCTCTCGCTTTTGAAGAAGAAATTCCCGATAGCCCCCCGGTGTGTAACTGGGATCGACATAGGTAGCCAGACACCAGGCCAGGGAGTCGAGATTTTCCATGAACATCTCATCGGACATGCCCGTTGAGTTGGGATCCATAAAGAGATCAAAATAGGGAATAGAGGTAGCGAGTAATTCATCCTCATCGGAGAGGATATTTCCCCGTTCGGCCTCAATAGGTCGGTATTGTATATAGAGCTTTCGTCCTTCATCGCGCCACCGTTCGCCTTCAAACAGGCTGATCCGAATCGTTTGATATACCAATAGGACCGCAACTGGAAGGATCAATCCCAGAAAGATGAAATAAACTCGATACAGTACCTCGTTCTTAATGTCCATTACAACGACTTATTCTTCGATCCGTATTATTTTTGGTTGCTCTTCTACCGGGGCCAGCCCCTGCTCTTTCACTTTTTCCGTTAATTCTGACTGCTTACTATTGTACATGTTCTCGGCTTGCAAGGACATGTAGTACCATCTGAGTTCCCGCAGCTCTTTCTGCAGCACCTGGATTTCTCGCACGTTCCGCTCTGCTTGGTGCACATTAGCGATATAGACTACGGCTAAGAAGCCCAGAAACAATACAAAAACCACATTTCCTACGATCAGATCGGAAGTCAGGTAGCTCAGGCTGGTAAATTGTTGTATCCCCTTTTTCTTGGCCATGGCGTATCAAGGCGTAAAAGCTGTTTTAATTTTTTCTGCGACTCTCAGCTTAGCGCTACGAGCGCGCGGATTATGTTCAATTTCCTCTTGGGAAGGTTCCAATGGCTTTCGATGGAGTAACTTGAACGGACGATAGATATTGCCGTAAAAATCACTAACTACTTTCCCATCCGGATTTCCTGTTTTCAATATGTTTTTTACGAGTCGGTCCTCAATGGAGTGGTACGTCAAAACCACTAATCGACCACCTTCTCGCAGGGCTTCATGTGCCTGTTGTAAAAAAGCGGCCAGAGCATTCCATTCGTCGTTCACTTCCATGCGCAACGCCTGAAAAACCTGGGCCAGGTATCGGTTTCGATGCCCCCTGATATGCGGCTCCACAATAGACAGGAAATCGCTAATCGTTTCAATGGGCCTTTGCACTCGGGATTTGACGACTTGACCTGCCAGCGTTCTGGCATTTCGGACCTCGCCATATTTTCCGAATACTTGCTGTAGATCATCCCGGCTGTAGGTCTGCAGTATATGGGCAGCTGTTAGTCCCTCCTTCTGATTCATCCGCATGTCAAGCGCAGCATCAAACCGAAAGGAGAACCCTCGCTCCGCTACATCCAATTGATGGGAGGATACACCCAGATCTGCGAGAATGCCATCGACTTGTTCAATCTTGTACAGCCGCAAGTACCTGTGGAGCAATCGAAAATTTTGAGGTACAAATTGCATCCTACTGTCCGGGTTTAGATTCTGTTGTGCATCAGCATCCTGATCAAAAGCAATCAAGCGCCCGGAAACATCTAGCTCTGCCAAAATCTGCTTGGAATGCCCCCCACCTCCAAAAGTGGCATCTACGTACGTTCCGGTCGGCTCGATGGCCAACCCTTCAATGGCTTCTTTGACCATCACCGGTTCGTGGTACCCCTTACTCAAGCTTCAGCTTTTTGGTTGAGCTTGCCCAGCACATCTTCTGCCAGGGCAGAAAAATCAGTAGGTTCGTCTTCCAACAACTGATCGTATTGATCCTTCGCCCAAATTTCAATCCGGTCATTGTAAGCCGATAAGATCACTTCCTTATCTACATTGGCCCATTCTAGCAAACGTTTGTTAATCAATATTCTATCCGCACTGTCCATTTCCACATCATGTGCACCTCGATAGAAATACCGAACGAACTGCCGGTTCTGGGCTACGTACTGGTTTAGCTGATTAACCTCGCCGCTGATCCGTTCCCAAACTTCTTTGGGATAAAGCATTAGACAGTTTTCAAAGCCTCTGTTGATCACAAAAGAGAGAAGCTCTTCTCCCTCTCGCATTTGGGCAACGAGTGCAGAAGGGAGGCGCATTCGCCCTTTCCCGTCCATCTTGCATTCGTATTCGCCCAGCAGCTGCTTCATGTATATACCTATCCTGGATATGTTTTCAAAAATAGGCGGTTTTGACACATTTCTCCACTTTTTCCCACTCTAATTTCAAAATCTACCCATATTTTCTTTATCCATAAGCGGCAGACTATAAAACATCATCAATACGATAACATTTTACTTCAAAAAATCACCTTATTGGTGTTAAAAAGAAGAAGAGAGCGTAAAAAAGGGGTGGCGAAAAGGGGTGAGTCTTACCACTTTTTACCACTAAAAGCCTGAATCCAACGAAAAAAGGATAATGTTCAACCTATCCGGTTACTGCTGCATAGGGATGAAAAAATCCACGCCAGCGCATTTGGATGACCCCAAGAGCAGCTTCTCGAATGATATTTTTAGA
The DNA here is from genome assembly GCA_964641965.1 of uncultured Saprospiraceae bacterium. Taxonomy (GTDB): domain Bacteria; phylum Bacteroidota; class Bacteroidia; order Chitinophagales; family Saprospiraceae; genus JAJDFU01. The sequence goes on from CAZXLD010000009.1 coordinate 23,761, forward strand.
CATTTTTGACTCACCAATTACCCGGTCGGTAAAAGTGATCGGCACTTCGCGAAGAACGAATCCCAATTGCCAGGCGGCAAACTTCATTTCAATTTGGAAAGCGTATCCAATAAATCGAATCCGATTAAGATCAATAGCAGCAAGTACGGAGCGACGATAACAAATAAAGCCTGCAGTAGGATCGGCAACGGGCATCCAGGTGATAAAACGAACGTACAGGGAAGCCCCGTAAGAAAGGATAATCCGATCCACCGGCCAGTTTACCAACTTTCCACCTTTGACATACCTGGATCCGATAGCAACATCTGCTCCTTCCTCAATACATTTGGCCCGAAGACGAGCAAGGTCGGTTGGACTATGAGAAAAATCGGCGTCCATCTCGAAAAAGAATTCATAATGGCGCGCCAGCCCCCATTTAAAGCCCGCAATATAAGCGGTACCCAAGCCTAGCTTACCTTTTCTTTCCAACAAAAACAGTCGATTGGAATTGGATTCGATTAAATCTCGAACCAAACCAGCAGTGCCGTCCGGAGATCCATCATCTACCACCAGAATATGGAAAGGAACTTCCTGTTTGAAAACAGCTTCAATGATCGAAACAATGTTTTCCCTTTCATTATAAGTCGGAATGATAACCAGACTGTCCGCTTCCCTCACAATAAAATTTCATTTTCAGAAAGAGCCTTAAAGATAGATTTATTTTCTAGTGTCCAAATGCTTTCCCTTCCCCCTTGCGACCAATTGCCGGAATTTTTATCCTTAGCTCTGCTTTGTTCGTCATCCGACAGCTATCCCTATGGGGTAGACCTATCTTTAACCAATGAACCCGTCCTTCACTTTATTGCTTTGCCTTTGTTCCATGGGTTGTTTTGCTCAAGGACCAATCACTGGATTTATGCCTGGTGGAGGGAACCTGGATGTTGCGGTTACGTATGGTTATGATCATTATAATACGTATGTATTTGGCACAGAAGAACAGGCCCAGGATCTCACTACCCAATCGATTAATGCCTTTCTAGAATACGGCACTTCCGATCAGTTCAGCCTTGTTCTAACTATTCCCTACTTGTGGATCGACGACACCAACCGTGGGCTACAAGACGGGAGCTTTCATTTAAAATTCCGGAACTTATATCGCCAAAAAGAAAATGGGGACCTTAGTTTAATTACAGCCTTAGGCCTGACGTTCCCTTTTTCTAATTATCCCACCGATACCGAAACTCCGATCGGCATAAGAGCTACTGTTTTCAATGCCCGCTTTAACTTGCAGAAGAGGTGGCAGAACGGCATATTTCTATTTATGCAAAGCGGGCTTGATTTCAGGCTTATTCCGGATGCGCTGGCTTCTATTCCCACCTTGCTTCGATTTGGATACGGAAACAGCCGGATCTACCTGGATGGTTGGATAGAAAATTTCTACACGTTCGAAGCAGGTGTTGATGACCGTATTCAGGGAGGGAGCGGCTCAAGATGGTGGAGAGTGGGTGGAACCGTTTATGTGAGCTTAATTCCGGCATTGGGAATAGTATTCAATGCCGATCATTTTCTGTCCGGAAATAACGTGGGCTTATCCAACAGACTGGGAAGCGGAATCGTATATAAATTCAGGCGGAAAAGTGGCTAAACCAAATCTTTCTCATTCCATTTTTTGACAGGCACTTTGAGTTCAAGCTCTTCTTCCTCTTCCACCTGGTTTTGCTTAACCTGATTATTTTGGTCTCTTAACTCCAACCCATTCCTATTTTGCTCTTCATAAAATGCTGGAACATACGCTTTCAAATAGTGAAACAACAAACCAATTCCCCATCCAAGAATAGGCCAGTAAAACCATAAAATGTAAGGGGAGGATAAAATATTAATGGCTAGAAAAAAAACACTCATTACCAGAAAAACAGCGAAATGTCGCTGAAATTCTCTGCGTTCTTCCTCCACTGTTCGATTTTGGTCGTTTCGTCTTTCCATCCAGTAATCCTTTTCTCTGAGTTGATCAGTCTTGCTCTATTAGACCAGATCCGAATTTTTCCACTTGTCCTTTTCGGTTGTTCGTGGATCTTCCAAAGGTTCCGGTTTATTGGCCTGACAACTTTCACCGAACACCCCTAAATAGTGCGCTGCAAGGCCAATTCCCCAAAGTAGCATCCATGGCCGAACAGAAAATTGGGTTCCATTTTTAACGGAAAAAAAGATCAAAATTCCCATTACCAAAAGAAATGCCTTAAGGTGCCGATAGAACTTTTCTCTTTCTTTTTGGTCTGATTTCATCGCAAACATTTTCCTTAAAATAAGCTACCCTAGCGAAAATTGCCAGAAAATAAGACCGAAGGTTGATTTTTAGGACTGGGAGGGCTGTATAGCACGACGAGCCCAAACGCCGGTCCACCCACCTAGCGTGGTCAGTATTCCTCCAAGCAGCGCAGTAGCACCGAGCATACCCCATCTGCCAATTCCACCAAATAAGTTACCCATGCGCTCCGATAGCATTCCAGCATTTCCCAAGTCAAGAATCAAGGCATAAGTACCCCATATCAGAAACCCTGCTAAAAATGCCAGGCCGATTGCTGCAGCCGGTTTGACCTTGATGGCCAAGGCTAAAATTACGGATACCAACGTCAAACTCCACCAGGGTGAAAGCCACTGGGCAGCAATGCCAACTACCAAGAGTAACACGAAAAAAAGTAGCTTCTGATTCATAATAACTATTTCTTGTAAAGCGACCAAGTAGCTTCGGCTTCGAATGCTGAAGCTGATTTATGAGGTTGTAGCGAATGGTATTCTCCGTTCAACCAGGTTTTGAGGCTACCATCATAGTACTTACTCCCCGGGTTGCCGGATTGACCCCCGGGGAAAACACCCCATGCCTGAACCGGATCCGAGAGTTCGACCACCATACGCCAGGAAGGCCCATTGGAGCTGGAAATTGCATTGGGAGCCTCTCGATAGCCATCGGATTTGAGATAAGCACTCGAAAATGCATCGATCTGGCCCAAATGCCGAATACGGAGTTGGATATAATCCGCCCAATTCAAAGATGCATTTGCATAAGCCCTTCCATTTTTCTTCACCATTTCCCGAAAAGCCCGGGTGATTATCGCATCAGCATCCTCAATTTCTGTTGTAGATTGATGGTCGAAAATGAAATGGTCCGGATTTGTTTCCAACATCTCAATTAGCCGCCATCGTTCCGGATAAGCCACTCGCATGGAATCGGCGAGGGCGATAATCTCATCAAAAGTGAGCCGAAAGACACCTCGATACCAATTTTCAAACAATACCGGAGCTGAGTAATCTCCCTCAAAACGGTAGTCCCAGCTTTCCAGTTCCTGCAGGATTTGGGCTGCTGTATCTGATAAATTTTCCCGTTGTAGCCTTTCAAGCAATACAGGAAGTAGTTCCATAGGAAACAGGCTTCGATCATCGTTCTGCAAAGCCATCATGTCATCAGGCTCCCAGCCTTGCGCTTCTTCCAGTCGATCATTAATGTAGCGCCCCCGATAATCATTGAAATAGCCATTGTAATAATATGGATAGGTGGTATCGGTAGACCGTTGATTGGCAGAAGAAACAAATCCCCGAGCCGGGTTTTTCACCTTGGGTACCCGGTCCATAGGAATAATGGCAGGCCATTGATTCTCCGACCTGCTGCCATCCTGGACAAAGCGCCCTTGTTGTTCTCTTTTGAATGGAAATTTTCCATTTACCTGAAGGGCGATGTCCCCATCTTTAGCTGCGAAAACGAAGTTTTGAGCCGGGTAACCAAAACCGACCAACGCTTTTTCAAAATCAGCATGATTGCGGGCTTGTCCCAGTCGAATAAAGGCGCCAAGTTCATAAAAGTCCTGCCCCGGAAAGGATTCATTAGCTAACCAATGCATAGCCAGATCCTTGCGAGTATCATTGGGATCGGTATACACCACCGGCCCCCATGCGGTCATTTTGCATGAATCCAGTACCGGCTTGCTTCTTCCGCGTACCTCAATGGTATCTATCACTATGGAAACTTGTTCCTTTTTCCCGTCCAACTCATATTCCGTGCGTGCTGTATTGGTCCATTGCATTCGATACCAATCCAGCACATCCTGCGACACATTGGTCACCCCCCAGGCAATGTCCGCATTAAACCCGATGACCAAACCGGGCAATCCAGGTATAGAGACCCCATACACTTGATACTCGGGCGTATGGATATGCATTTCATACCAAATGGAAGGAAGCGTCAGATTGAGGTGCGGATCGTTAGCCAATAAAGGATTGCCTGAGGCTGTTCGAGCACCAGCGACCGCCCAATTATTGCTACCCACGAAATCCGGTGGCAATGGAATCAGGTCGTGATTATAAGTCAACCCGCTTAGTTCTTGCTTAAGATAATCTTCTACGGGTAGGATATAAGGCTCAAAAGCCCAATCAACTTCTTTTGGGATTACCGGAGATTGCTGCGGGTTTAACTCTGGATACAGGAATTGAAAATGCTCTTCTCCGAAGAACTCCCGCATATTGCTCATCTCTACGTCCTCACTTCGGAGGCATAAGGTCTGAGCCATGGATTTGAAAATCAAAATCGAATGCCAGGGACTCCACTGCTCGGGTTCATAGTGCAAGAGCTTATATTCTATAGGGTAATCTTTGGGGTCTAAACTGGAAATAAAGGCATTAACCCCACTGGTGAAAGCAACTAAATAACCATATTCTTCCGGGATGGATTTGTATAACTCTACCAACTCTTTTGCGGATCTTGAAAATCCTAATCGCCGTTGATTAATGTCCCGGCGGAGGAGCCTTTCACCTAGAATTTCACTCAACCTTCCAGCTGTGCTCCGGGCTGTGATATCCATTTGCCACAAACGAAAGGCGGCCGAAACATAACCCTGTGCCCAGAATGCATCTTCCAGGCTTTCGGCATAGATATGAGGAACCATGCGATCGTCAAAAGCTATTGTAACACTGCCTTGCATTCCTTCAACACTCAGTTCCAAATCCGAGATAGGCCGTTTTCCTTCAGCCTGCTGCCAAAAGCCGCTGAAAGGTGATAATAGCGGGCCTAAAGGGGGAAAGGCCAGACCAAACGGCTGGTAGGTTCCCAAAAACCAGAGCGCCAAGGACAATAGGGCCAAGGGGAGTAGAAACTTATACCTAAACATATTGTTAGACTCCTGTTTCGAAATTTAAGGAATGAGATACCTAACAATAGTAATCATTTGTTTTTTATTTGGCTGTCAGTCCAGGGGAATCGATTTATTTTTGGCTACTGGAGATCCACAATATCATACTACGCCTCCATCTCGCTATTACTTCAAGAATATTCGGAGTCACCGCTATTTCAGCCAAGAACTGGAGGGTAGCAGGGCAGAGATTTTTCAACCCAGAGCTTTGATCCAGGAGGTAGATCCATCTCATTTCTTGCCCTCTATTGCAGATCATTGGTTGGAAGATGAAGCCTATCTGCTTTTACTTCCCTATCCTCCTGTACCCCTATCCGGCGAGGCCCGTATTGAGCTCCAAACGAAAAATGGGTTGGATACCCTGACTTTGGATGATATGAATCCAAATACGCATCTGGCAGCCTACTTAAGCCTTATGCGCAATGTAGAGGAAGGCAGTACCTTTTATTTATTGGAAGGAGGTAATCGGTCTCCATTTTGGAAAGGGATTGATGCCACCGCTCTGGAAATGGTTTACCAGGATTTCCTTCGGTTAACAGAGAAAAACTGAAAGATGAATTATCGGGTAAAAAGCCAGTTATCCCTGTCTGATTCGGCTTCGTTGAATTGATAATCTTCCATATCAAACTCTTTAAGGGCATCGGGGTCTGTTATGCGATTCAGCACCATAAATCGAGCCATTAATCCCCTGGCCTTTTTGGCAAAAAAGGAAATGACTTTCAATTCACCGTCGCGCTCTTCCTTGAAATGAATGTGCAGGATGTGCCCCTGAACCCGTTCTGGTTGAACTGCCTGAAAATATTCCTTAGATGCCAAATTGATTAAAACTGAACTACCAGACTCACTTAGAGCTTGATTTAATTCGTCTGTTATTTGGTTGTCCCAAAACTGATACAACGATTTGGCCCGTTTCACCTCCAATGGAGTCCCCATCTCCAGCCGGTAGGGATGAATAAGATCCAGTGGCCGGAGTAGGCCGTACAATCCGGAGAGGATGCGCATATGTCGCTGGGCAAATTCCAGGTCGTTTTCAGAAAAATCGGCCGCCTGGAGACCTTGATAGACATCGCCTTGAAAAGTTAATACAGCCTGTTTCTCCCTACCAGGTTGAGGGGGAAATTCCATAGCTTGATAGCGTTCAACGTTTAAGTCAGAAAGGTCTTTGCTAATATCCATCAGATTTTGGAGCTGCCTACTCGATTTTTTCTGCAGGACAACTGCCAATTCTTCAGCTTGATCCAGCAAAGCTGGAAAGCTGTGGGGTAAGGGTTGTATCGGTTCTTCGTTCAATCGTTTTGCTGGGGAAAGAATAGCGATCATGGACGGTCAGGATTATCGATCTAAGGACGGATTCCAAGTAGAATTTCTCTTTTGACAGAAAATTGTAACTAAAATTACCAGAAAATCCGGCTCCTATGTATGATTAAAAACTATAATGCCGTTGTGAAATCCCCTGAAACAAGTTATACTTGTAGGGTATCTAAAAAGTAGTTTTTGTGTTTATTTGTTTGGGTTAGAGACCCTTGTCTTTCAGGCAAGGGTTTTTCTTTTCCCCAACGAAAACAGCCTGAGCATTAGCTGCCCAGGCTGTATAACACCATTTAGCTATTGGTGTTTAGGTCGGTATGACCGAACTCTAATTATTGAATGGGTTATTGGAGTTGGCGGGTACGCCTTCAGGCTCGGCTTCCGGCTTCTGTACTTCACCAAAAATGGTCAGCACCTTGGTAGCCGGCTTGGCATTAGTAACCAAGGTTACTGTTTTCCGGAATTTACCAATGCGCTTGGTTTCGTAACGAACTTTGATCTCAGCAGATTCGCCGGGCATGATTGGCTTGTCCGGATAAGTGGGCACTGTACATCCGCAGGAACCTTTAGCCTGCTTAATGACCAGCGGCTCGGTACCATTATTCACAAAGGTGAATACACGGAAGGGATCGGCATTTTGCTTGATCGTGCCATAATCGATGATCTCCTGCTCAAATTGCAAGCCAGGTCCTTCCACTTGCTGCTCAGTAGCTTCCTGAGCCATCAAAAAACCGGTGAAGCCTAGAAATAAAAAAAGAAGAATGCTTTGTCTCATGGATACTATTTTGTGGAGGTTAAAACGTGAATTGATACAAAAGTAGGAGCGTCTCTTTTCAATTGAAAGTTTTGGGACTCCTATTTGGTTAATAGGCTGTTAATAAGAAGCATAATTTTTTCAAGATGAGCTTTTTCCTGCTTTTCCAATGGTAAATGATCTTCTATTTACAGACAAATCCACAATCTTCAAAGGGAAGAAATCATACATATCTTAATCCCCTCACCCGCCGTCCATTAAAATGTAAATTCCTCTCAATCCGCGTTATAATCCAGTTAATACGTCAACTTAGGGTGCATAAGTTGGGTTATTTTTTTATTATTTTTGTGCTGCTTTTGAAAGCCGGATGGAATATCCGGCGAATGCTCTTTCTTAAACCAGAGATGTAAGCTGTCTTTCCCATGCTTGAACCTTCACTTGCAAATGAGGCGATAGGAAGTCCTATTCACACACCTACAGGGCTCACCTTTGATCAAATTCGAAAAGACTTCGAATTGTGTTGTTTAAGCAGGGAAGCAAGTCTGTTAGCCCGAAGAGAAGTACTTACCGGAAAAGCAAAGTTTGGCATTATAGGCGATGGCAAAGAAGTCCCTCAGGTCGCTTGGGCTCGTTTTTTTAGTAAAGGTGATTTTAGATCTGGCTATTACAGGGATCAAACCTTTCACATGGCCTTGGGGCTATGTACCCTGGATGCCTTTTACGCCCAATTGTATGCCGACATCCATAATGATCCTTACAGCGCGGGAAGGCAGATGAATAATCATTTTGCCACCCCCCTAATCGATCAGGATGGCAACTGGGTCGATCATACCCAATCCTATAATGTTTCCTCCGATATTTCCAGTACTGCCGGCCAAATGGCAAGAGCGCTTGGTATCGCACTGGCCTCCAAAAAATATCGAGAATCGGATCCGGATGTACAAAATGGATTTTCAAATACTGGGAATGAGATCTCCTTTTGCACCATTGGGGATGCAAGTACTTCCGAAGGCATATTTTGGGAAACATTAAATGCTGCCGGCGTCATGCAAGTTCCCCTGGCAGTCCTGGTCTGGGATGATGGGTATGGCATTTCTGTTCCAGTTGAATTTCAAACTACAAAAGGCAGTATATCCGAGGCGGTATCCGGTCTGCAAGGCTCCGAAAACGAAAACGGTATCCGGATATTTACCGTAAACGGCTGGGACTATCCGGCTTTGGTTCAAACGTACAAGGAAGCTACCCGGCTTTGTCGAGAGGAACACCGTCCAGTTTTAATTCATGTTACAGAATTGACACAGCCCCAGGGGCACTCTACCTCCGGATCACACGAACGGTACAAGTCCAAAAAAAGGTTAGCCTGGGAAAAGGAATATGATTGCATTCGCAAGATGGCCGATTGGGTGATCCACGAAGGCATCCTAACGCAAGAAGAAGTAGACCAAATCCAGCGAGAGGCCAAAAAAAAGGCCAAGGCGGGAAAAGACCGGGCCTGGAAAGCGTACAATCAGCCTGTTCGTAGACAATTACAGGAACTTAAGTCCATTTACCAAGGCATCCCCGAGCCTGATCAAGAACTAGCACAACTCATCAACGAATTGGGTGCTATGATGACCCCAATGTTCTCTGAACTGGTTAAGCATGCCCGCCAAGTTTACTTCGCCTTAATCCAGAACTACCCGCCTCAGGATACGGAAGCCCTCGAACGTTGGATCAACCTCCATGCTCAGGATGGGCATGCCCGTTATGAAAGTCATCTCTACAGCGAGACAGCCAAATCTCCTCTTAAGGTCCCTGTCATCCTGCCTACCTACGGAGATAATGCTCCTAAGAAAAATGGTTTTGAAATTCTGAACACCTTTTTTGATAAAGCCTTTGAAAGGTACCCTCAACTGTATGCTTTCGGGGAAGATGTGGGGCAAATTGGTGACGTGAACCAAGGTTTTGCTGGCCTTCAAAAAAAATATGGGGAATCCAGGATTTTTGATACCGGTATTCGAGAGTGGACAATCATGGGGCAAGCGATCGGAATGGCCTTACGCGGCATGCGCCCCATTGCCGAGATTCAATACCTGGATTACCTAATTTATGGATTAGAGCCCTTAATGGATGATTTGGCCACACTACGGTGGAGAAGTGCCGGCATCCAAATGGCCCCTGCAATTATACGGACGCGCGGACACCGATTAGAAGGCATTTGGCATGCAGGTTCTCCCCTCGGCATGATCATCAATGCCTTGCGAGGAGTTCACGTTCTGGTGCCGCGCAATATGACCCAAGCAGCAGGCATGTATAATACCCTGCTCCAGGGAGATGATCCCGCACTGGTAATCGAGTGCCTGAACGGCTACAGATTAAAGGAAAAGCTGCCCGAAAATATTGGAACTTACACAGTCCCATTGGGAATACCCGAGGTACTTAGAACCGGGTCGGACCTCACGCTGGTTACCTATGGCACTTGTGTACGCGTTGCCCAGGTCGCACTTGAAATGTTAGAACCCCACGGAATATCGATCGAGTTGATTGACGTCCAAAGCCTGCTCCCATTTGATCTGGAAAATCGAATTGTAGAGTCGCTCCGGAAAACAAATCGCATCCTCTTCCTCGACGAAGATGTTCCGGGAGGTGCTTCAGCATATATGATGCAAATGGTACTGGAAAAACAGGGAGGATACCAGTATTTGGACTCCCCTCCTGCTACGCTCACAGCCAAAGCGCATCGACCTCCTTACGGCTCAGATGGGGATTACTTCTCCAAGCCAAATCCGGAAGATGTATTTGAAAAGATTTACCAGATCATGCATGAAGCAGACCCGGGTAGGTTTCCCAACCAGTTCTCCAGCCTCTCCTAGAGATTGGTCATCTAAGTGGTACTATTTAAGGACTAGAATTCTTCGAGTAACCGGATGTTGAAGCCCAGGCCCTTGCAGGGAAAGAAAATAGGACCCACTGCTTATGTTTTCGGGAAGCTTGAAGACCAGGGTTTGGCGAGCTGGATTGCCATTAGGGTCTGTATGGACCTCTAAGTTCCACCTTCTTCCAAGCAGATCGCTTAGGGTAACCCTCATTTGCTCCCGGCCACCAGGCAATTCAACCGGCCAGAACAGTCGTTCCCGAGTGGGGTTCGGATAGGGAAACCCGACCTTAGAAAGCGATGGGCTATATACGGCTGTGATCTGCTCAGGTAGAATCGTAATGAAGGATGGGCTTAGGGCAAAAAAGAGGTGATCTGCCGCCTTGATTTTCAACAGCCCTTTCCAAACGGTATCCGGCATGGAAGGAGCCATCACGAAAGCACTCCCCGAATTACTAACCTTGGCCAAGGTGTCCGGAAAGGTTGTACCGCCATCGGGCGAGAACAATATCCAGACTGAATCTACATTGACCGGAGGCAAGTCGGTTTTTGACACTTCCCAAGCTACGAGATAAGACTGCCCCCCCTGCCAGGTAACGGCCTCACTGGGTTCGTTCAATTTAAAAGGGCCTGCTCGATCCGTTACGTCTAGAAATAACAGATCCGAATCAAGGCCCCCTCTTTGATCTCGTATGGTCATTCGAAAGGTTAAGGACCTAGCATATTCCGGTATTACCTCTCCCGGCCGATCGTCTTCCTCCAATAAAAAGGAAACCCTGGGAAAAATACGGATGGGACTGGTATCCGGCTCGAAAGACCGGAATAAGGGAGCATTCCCTTCAGGTTGATCCAGGGGAACCCGAGGCCCAATGTCCCATTGTTCCCAGTTGTACAAGATCTGGTCACCGTCAGGATCAAAAGCTTTCCCTTGAAGCTCAAAAGGGGTGCTTACTGGTAGCGTATAGGCCTGATCCAAAAGTTGCGCTTGGGGAATCGTATTTCCAGAGGGTGCAACAGAGGCACAACCTCTACCCGCTTCCATTCGGGTGAAGTTGACAATTTGAGCAACCGAAGCCGAATGAAAATAACCATCTACCCCAGACGCCAAATTATTGGGGCCACAGATACCTGCGTAACTCATAATGGTGGATCCACTTCCTGGTTCAAAGGGTTGCGGACCACTCAAGCCACAATTGTTGAACGTATGATCGGCTCCGAATTGATGCCCGATCTCATGAGCCACGTAGTCGAGATCAAATGCATTCCCGAAGGGCATTTCGAAGGAAGAAAACCCTCCAGCTTTTCGAATGGAATCACACACAGAACCTAATAGGGCTACCCCTGCATTACCCACGCTGAATACATGCCCAATATCGTACGCTTCTACTCCTACATACCGATTGAACAATAGCGTATTACCCAGGAGTACATCGCCTTCAAATGGATCTGTATCCGGGTTAAAAAAGAAAAGGGTATCCGTGTTTTCAATCAATTGAAATCGGACGGCCAGGTCGCGTTCGAAGATGCCATTAATACGGTGAATAGTAGACCCAATGGAAGCCAAAACACTGGCAGTATCATTATTAAAGAAGGCTGAATATTCTCCAGTAGCCGCAATGGCGATTCTATAGGTGAAAATGGAATCTCCAATCGGCATCCAGATGGGCTCTTGGCGGCTCCGTTTGTTTTCCTCTCCCTGGTGTACCAGGCAGGATCTCATAGAACGCCTGATTGAAGTCTTATTTTTATAAAAAGAGCTGTAAGTTCCCGGGGCCACTGGTTCTACAAACCACTCCCCTTCCGGACTATAAATCCATGCGTGTATTCCATTTGGCCCAATATCAAACTTCACCGAAGACCCCTGATCACGCTCTATTTGACCATTAAAAAATCGAAGGTCTGAATACTTTTCAGTTAAGCCTTTTGCCAGTAGCGTAGTATCCAGACTGAGCCACAACCATTTGACTTGGCCTTCGGGATCTGGAATCGGAAAACGGAAAGACTTATTAGCCTGTATCCAATCCTGTGCCTTTCCAAGATCGATAGACCAGGTGACTTTTCCCTCGATACCAGTTTCCCTATCCAGGAAGGTCCAATAGCGGTCCTGGCAATAACCAGATGGACTTGCTAAGCAAACGAAAAACAAAAAAGGAAAAAAGGTTTGCAACGACCGGATGAACACCATAGCCTGAAAAATACGGCTTTGAGGCCATGCAATTTGCCAGCAACCTGCCAAAGCAATTAAAAAACCGGCTCCTCCATACAAAGGAACCGGCTGTATGTCGTGGGGAAGAAAATGACTAGGCCACCAGTTCTTTTGGACCGGCTTCAACAATTTTACTTCCGGCTTTGTCTGCAAACTTCTCAAAGTTAGCCCGGAATTCCCCGGCCAAATGGGCTGCAACTTTATCGTATTCTTCCGGGTTTTCCCAGGTGTTTCTTGGGTTCAAGATCTCATTGGGAACATCCGGGCAGTGTTTTGGCATCCGAAGTCCAAAAATATTATGGGTGGAATAGGCCACGTGGTCCAACTTCCCTTCAAGGGCAGCGCCAATCATAGCACGAGTATATTTCAACTTAATCCGAGAACCAACCCCAAAACCACCACCAGACCACCCGGTGTTTACCAACCAAACGTTAGCCTCATACTTTTGCATCTTTTCGCCCAACATTTTTGCATAAGACGTTGGGTGAAGTGGCATAAACGGAGCTCCAAAACAAGCCGAGAAAGTAGCTTCCGGGTCTACCACACCGGCTTCTGTACCAGCCACTTTTGCCGTATATCCAGAAATGAAATAATACATGGCCTGCTCCGGGCTAAGCTTGGAAATGGGAGGCAATACACCAAACGCATCGGCCGTCAGAAAGAAAATATTCCTGGGGTGGCCACCTACAGAGGGTGTAATTGCGTTGTCAATGTTATAGATAGGATATGAAACCCGGGTATTTTGGGTAATGTGCGAATCGGAATAATCCGGTACACGCGTATTTTCATGAAACACAATATTCTCCAGGATCGCGTGCCGCTTAATCGCTCGGTAGATCTCCGGCTCTTTTTCTTCACTCAGATCAATGGTTTTAGCATAACAACCACCTTCAAAGTTGAAAACCCCTTCATTCGACCAACCGTGCTCGTCATCACCGATCAGACGACGGTGAGGATCTGCAGAAAGGGTAGTCTTACCCGTACCTGAAAGGCCGAAAAAGATTGCGGTATCCCCTTTCTCACCCATATTGGCAGAACAATGCATCGCCAATACATCGTGTTTGGTAGGCAATATGAAGTTTAAGGCAGAGAATACGCCTTTTTTGATTTCCCCTGTATAACCCGAACCACCGACGATTGCAATTTGCTTGGTGAAATTCAGGATGGCAAAATTGTGTTGTCGGGTACCATCTATCTTTGGATCTGCATGGAATCCAGGGGCATTTATAACGACCCAATCCGGCTGAAAGCTCATGAATTCCTTGACATTAGGTCGGAGAAACATGTTATAGACAAACATATTACTCCACGGGTATTCGGTTACCACACGAACATTGTACCGATAATGAGGATCAGCACAAACGTAGGCATCTCGTACAAAAACATCCTTATCTTCAAAATAGCCTGTGATCTTGTGGTACAAATTATCAAACACTTCCGGGCTTACCGGCTTATTAATCGGTCCCCAATCACATAAATCTTCGGTATGATCATCTTTTACAATGAAGCGGTCTTTGGGACTTCGGCCTGTAAATTCACCTGTCTTGACGGATAGGGCACCAGAGTTGGCAAGGACACCCTGTCCCCTTTTAATGGTTTCCTCTACGAGTTCTTCCGGGCTTAGGTTCCAAAATACTTGCTTGTAATTGTGGATACCCAGGTCTTCCAAGTTGGCGCTCGGGTCTTTGATTCCGAATTTTAACATTCGTCCTGTTTTTTATTGGGAGAAAGATAAGTTTGTCCGTACAATATTGCGATTACAAGTGTAAATAGACAATCGACAAGTTAGGATTATTTGGTGGGACTGTCCTACAATTTACTCCGAAGTTCAATGGAATTCAACGATCAGCAGATGATAAAGATCATGGTCCACTAGCCAACTTTTTGATTGTTTGATTCAGGCGATTTTTTTAGGAAGACCACATGGTTCCACTTGACTCCACCCTCCAAAATCCTTTCCTCAAAAAAGGAAAGCTGAAATCAGGTCCTTTAAACGAGGGGCGCTTTGGATCCGACAAATGAACACTTAAATAGCGTGTAGACTTCCATTCCATTCACTTTCAGCCTCTAAACAGCCCCAACGGGAAATTTTCTTCTAATTTCACGCCTATTAATTCAAACGATTGAGACATGAAGCACTTGATAACTGCCTGGGCAAGTATGTTACTTTTTTCTACGGGCATTTTAGCGCAGTCTGCACCTGAACTGAGCCTTGGGGTAGAAGATGTAGAATTCCCGCTTCGTTTCCTATCATCGGACGAAATGCAGGGAAGGCGGACCGGCTCCCCTGGTAATGAAATGGCTGCTCGTTTTATTGCCAGTTATCTACAAACCTGGGGCTATCAGCCTGCTCCTGGTCAGGAAGACTATTTTCAACCCGTGCCATTCCAATCCTCTGTCCCGGCATCCGTTGGTACCCTCACTATCGACAACACGACCTACACACTCGGCGACAATCTGATACTTATCAATAGCCCAGGAACAAAAGTGGCTACCAAAGCTGTATTTGCCGGCTTTGGATGGACAGATGAAACGAGTGGACATGATGACTACCAGGACCTGGACGTAGCAGGAAAGATTGTGGTTACCCTTCCAGGTACTCCTGAAAGCCAATCTCCTCGGGATGTAGTCCGGTCAATGGGTAAGAAAAAAGACCTTGCCAAAGCGAATGGTGCAGTTGGCTTAATCGAATTATTCCGACTGGAAATTCCATGGCAGCTTTGGAAAAACTACTTCGGCAGGCAGTCCATTGCCTTACGTTCTGATGCGGGCGAAGCACCTGAAGAAAATGATGATTTCTATTATGGATGGATTAAGGAAGGAGCAATTGGAGAGCTTGAGCATATGGAGAAAGAAGGGAAAGCAGTAGAAACAGCTTTGGAAGCTAATACCTCGACCCTCACAGCAATTACCTCACCTAACGTTATGGGGGTTCTGGAGGGAAGTGATCCTGACTTGAAAGATGAATATGTGTTATTAACTGCCCATTTTGATCATGTAGGAGTTGGCAGGCAGGCCGGTGGTCCTTTTAGTCCAGAGGATAGTATCTTCAATGGAGCGCGAGATAATGCTTTTGGTACTATAGCTCTGCTGAAAGCAGCCAGTTCGTTCGCTCAGCAAAAACCGGCGCGGTCCGTCATAATTCTTGCAGTTACCGGCGAGGAATTGGGCTTGCTCGGTAGCCGATACTATGCAGACAACCCGATTATTCCGTTGGAGCAAATCATTTTCAATGTAAATACAGACGGTGCTGGCTACAATACTACCGATGCTATAGCCGTTCTTGGGCACGGTAGAACCGGGATAGATGCCGAAATCGAATCCGGTGCGGCATCTGCAGGGCTTGAGGTAATCATTAATCCTGCTCCGGAGCAAAATCTGTTTGACCGGTCCGACAATGTTTCTTTTGCTGCAAAAGGAGTTCCGGCATTGACCATTAGCCCGGGCTTTAAAGCATTTGATGAGGAAATTGGGAAATACTATCACCAAACGGCAGATGAGGCCGATTCCGTAGATATGCCATACTTCCTCAAATATTGCCAGGCCTTTATTCAAATTGCAAGAAAAGTAGCGGATAAAGAGACCCGTCCTTTTTGGGTTGAAGGCGACAAATACGAAGAGGCAGGGAAAAAGCTTTACAATCGGCCTTAGGTTTCATTGCTGGGTTTCATGCTAAGCGGCAGTTCGAAAGCTTTCGAACTGCCGTTCTGCGTTTAGGAAACAATCGTATAATCCCAACTTATCTGAGCCGTTTTCTCTAAAATTCGCGCCACGCTACAATATTGATCTACAGAAAGGCGAATGGCACGTTCTACTTTGCCGGAATCTAAAGCACCGGATAAGCGGTAGTGCAGATGGACTTTGGTAAACAAGGACGGATGTTTTCCTTCTTCTCGCTCACCCTCTACATCAATCTCCAGGCTCTCCAATGGCTGACGCATCTTACGTAAAAACTCAACAACGTCGATAGCACTGCAACTACCAAGAGCGCTTAGGAGCATTTCCATAGGCCGCATACCCAACCCTTCCCCTCCAACACTAGGCGCACCATCGGCTTCTACCACATTTCCACTCGCATTGCGCGCTTCCACATGCACTTTATCATTAATTCTTCGGATAGAAATCTTCATGACCTAAGATTTTAACAAAACTTTTAGAGCTGAAATTGGTGGTTTGATCTTGAGTACCTCAAAATAAAGCAAACAAAAACGCCTTAACAGCAAAATTTTATATGTAAACTCCATCTAAATCGTCTTTCTCTGGACTTCTCTAACCTTTTTTAATCCCCTACATCATTTTGGGTAGCCGCTTCCACTTGATATTTGGATCGGGTTCTCCTACATTTGCCCAATCAACTGCGCTTCTTAATCAATCAGCAGCTTGATTTTATACAGAAGGGTCGAGAGAACAGGCTCCTTGACACCCTGGCAACCTGAAATAATTTAAGGTGCCAATTCCTGCCAGGCATATTTGAAATGTATCCTGGGTATATAAAATCAAACCACCACATGGGTTTACATCGCATTTTTCTTCTAACCTACCACCAGCCAGCACTTCCTGATCCCTTAGCACGGGATACATGTTGTTGTTGCTGAATACCTAAGCTGGAAACCATCGGTCTTCCACCTTCTGGCGTTTACTACGCCATGACATTCAAATCGTCTGATTTTTTAATCCTATTCCATACATTAAACTTAATCTAACATGTCTAACCTACGTTTTGAGACCTTGCAATTACATGCCGGGCAAGAAGAGGTAGAGGCCACCACCCGATCCAGGGCAGTGCCTATTTACCAGACCACCTCCTACACCTTTCAAGATTCGGACCATGCCGCCAAGCTATTCGCCCTGGAAGAGTTTGGCAATGTGTATACTCGAATCATGAATCCGACCAATGATGTATTTGAAAGGAGGGTAGCGGCCTTGGAGGGCGGTGTGGCAGCACTTGCAACCAGCTCAGGACAAGCAGCACAGTTTTTGGCTTTGAATAATATCCTAAGGACGGGTGACAATTTCATCAGTAGTTCAAATCTTTACGGCGGTACTTACAACCAATTCAAGGTCGCTTTTGAGCGGATTGGGATTGAGGTACGGTTTACAGACGGAGAGTCTCCTGAGGATTATGAAAAGCTGGTTGATGATAAAACGAAGGCAATCTATGCTGAAACCATCGGAAACCCTCGTTATTCAGTGCCTGACTTTGAAGGCATCAGTGCCGTTGCAAAACGACATGACCTTCCACTGATCATTGACAATACCTTTGGCGCCTGTGGCTATCTCTGCCAACCCTTAAAATGGGGCGCCAATGTAGTCGTTCAATCCGCCACCAAGTGGATTGGAGGGCATGGTACTTCCATTGGAGGGGTCATTGTAGACGGCGGAAATTTCAATTGGGGCAACGGGAAATATCCCCAGTTTACCGAACCCTCCAAAGGCTATCATGGCCTAAAGTTTTGGGATGTATTTGGTACCGACGGTCCTTTTGGTAACATTGCATTCGCGATCCGTGCTCGTGTAGAAGGGCTACGGGATTTCGGTCCGGCAATCAGCCCCTTTAACTCCTTCTTGTTACTACAAGGATTGGAAACGCTTTCGCTGCGTGTCCAACGTACAGCAGATAATGCGCTGGAATTGGCCAAGTGGTTAGAAAGTCATCCCAAGGTGGTCTCTGTAGAATATCCAGGACTGGAAAGCCATGCAAGTCATCCGCATGCCAAAAAATATCTACAACATGGTTTTGGAGGTGTCTTGTCATTTAAACTGCACGGTACCAAGGAAAATGCCACTGCCTTCGTAGATAATATGAAGTTGGTTAGCCACCTGGCCAATGTCGGAGATTCAAAGACCTTGATCATTCAGCCTTCGGCTACCACCCATCAGCAATTGACTGAAGAGGAGCAACGGGCAGCCGGTGTGACCCCTACCGGACTTCGGGTAAGCGTGGGTATAGAACATATTGACGACATTAAGGGAGACTTTGAACAAGCATTTTCCGTTATCCCGGAACCGCAACTGGTAGGATAAAACCATCCTAAAGTGTGTATTAGCCTTTGCTAATACACGGATTGACGAAAGAAAATGTATCCGTACACCCTGCAGGGTTTCTAACAGGATCATTTTCTTCGTCAACCCTTTGGACGGTTCAAGCATTATTGAGGCATGGGCTAGCGCCAGAGAAGCCTTTTTTCTACGCGATTAAATACAATTGATGAAGTACGTAACCTTCCCGGGGCCGTTTGAATTGGAATCGGGCGAATCGCTCCCTGAACTGAAAATTGCGTACCACAGTTGGGGGGAACTACAGTCTAAAAAAGTAGTTTGGGTTTTTCACGCCCTAACTGCCAACTCCGATGTGAGCGAATGGTGGCCTGGTTTGTTCGGAGCAGGAAAACTGCTTGATCCGGATAAGTATTTTATTATTTGTGCCAATATGCTGGGGTCGTGCTATGGCAGCAGTTGCCCAGATGCCCTTCCTACGGGAACTGAATTTCCATTAATTACCATCCGAGATATGGTGAAGGCTCACAAAATGCTGGCAACGCATCTTGGCATTGAACAAATCCACCTGGGTCTAGGCGGAAGCATGGGTGGTCAGCAGCTACTGGAATGGAGTGTCCAGGAACCCGAAAGGTTTGAATTCATCGTACCCTTAGCAACCAATGCCAAACATTCGCCCTGGGGGATTGCTTTTAATGAGGCCCAACGCATGGCTATTGAGGCGGGAAGACCGGCGGGAAAAGATGGGGCAAGAATGGGACTTGAAGCAGCAAGAGCCATGGCACTCTTGTCATATCGACATTATCAAGCTTATGAAAAGACACAATCTGAGGCCGAGGATACTAAGTTGTCGGACTTCAAAGCCAGCAGCTATCAAAGATACCAGGGCACTAAACTGAGCAGTCGATTTGACGTAGACAGTTATTACACTTTGAGTAAAGCCATGGATAGCCATAATATCGGAAGAGATCGAAATGGCATTGCCAATGCGTTATCCAGGATTGAGGCCAAGGCCCTGGTCATTGGTATTGATTCCGATATCCTCTTTCCAATGGATGAACAGATCGAATTGGCGCTTCACCTAAAAAATGCTCGCCTTTATGTGATCGAGAGCACCTTCGGGCACGATGGATTTCTTGTAGAATTGGATACGATTGGAGAAACAGTTAAAGCTTTCCTTGAAGGCAGAATGGATCAAACCACCTTCTTTGCTGATCGGATGGGGGAACGTTTAGGTAAACTGGCCCTTCCGGGAAGCGAATCCTTTTGATTCCCTGCATTTGAAAGTTGCGCTTTTCTTTAATCGGACTTTTGTGTCGTTAACACCATTAAATCATTTTTCAAATTTAAAGCCATGTCACTTCGATTAGGAGAAATTGCACCAAATTTTACTGCCAAGACTACTGAAGGTGAAATTGACTTTCACCAATGGTTGGGCGATAGCTGGGGAGTGCTTTACTCCCACCCTGCTGATTTCACCCCGGTTTGCACAACTGAGCTTGGTCGAACAGCAGCCTTAAAAGAGGAATTTGCGCGTCGGAACGCCAAGGTTATTGCCCTAAGCGTAGATCCGTTGGAAGATCACAAAGCATGGGTCAAGGATATTGAGGAGACCCAGCAGGTAAGCATGAATTTCCCGATCATCGCTGATGAAAACAAGCATGTAGCTCTGTTGTATGATATGATCCACCCGGAAGCTACCGAAAAGTTCACCGTCAGATCTGTATTTGTAATCGATCCCCACAAAAAGATCCGACTTACTCTTACTTATCCCCCAAGTACGGGTAGAAACTTCAATGAAATTTTACGAGTCATTGATTCCCTCCAATTGACCGATAATTACAGTGTAGCAACACCTGTAGATTGGGTAGATGGAGAGGATGTGGTGATCTCTCCTTCCATCTCGGATGAAGAAGCAGACGCAAAGTTTACGAAAGGTTATAACAAGATTAAGCCTTACCTGAGAATGACACCTCAGCCAAATAAGTAAGGATTCCTTCAGTAGGGCTATAGGGAAAGGTTTATGCCGGTTTATAATGGGCCGGCATTTCTTTTTCGGGCCACCAAATACGGCATTCCTTCAGACATTAATTTTATGTAATCATTTAATTTTTACTGGTTACCTGGAGGCAAGAATGTTACTTTAGTCGTTCGCTAAAATTTTGACGAGCGATAATGCGTGCTGAGAAAAAAGGGAGGATTCTTATCCTGGACCAGCCACACGAAATTTTTTTCGAACTCCTGGCAGAGGACTGGAATTTGGATTATCAGCCATCGGCTGAGCGGGAAGAATTATTGTCCAGGCTGGACCAATATCAAGGCCTAGTGGTTAGAAGCCGTATACAATTGGATGCCAATTGGTTGTCGCACGCTACCCAGTTGCAATTTATCGGTAGATTAGGCGTAGGCACTGAACATATTGACCTTGAATATTGCCGCAAAAAAGGGATTGCTGTCCTTACTTCTCCAGAAGGAAGTCGAGACACTGTTGCGGAGCATACGATGGGGTTAATGCTTGGACTAATGAATCATTTGTCTCGAGCAGACCGTCAAATCAGGGCTGGAGAATGGCTCCGCAAACCCAATACCGGCACGGAGCTTCTGGGCAAAACAGTTGGAATTTTGGGTTATGGCAATATGGGTCAGGCGGTTGCCCAACGCTTGAGCGGGTTTGGGCTTACGGTCTTGGCTTACGATAAGTACAAACGGAATTATGGGGATGATTTTGCAAAAGAAGTTTCCCTGGAAGTGTTGCAGGAGAAAAGTCAAATCCTGACCATCCACATCCCTTATGAACCGGCAAATCACTATTTCGTAAACGGTGCTTTTCTAGATCGATTTGCACATCCGATCTTTTTGATCAACACGGCTCGAGGTACAGTGCTGCACACCCAGGATTTAGTGGATCGGCTTAAGATTGGTAAAGTCTTGGGAGCAGCATTAGATGTCATTGAATATGAGGAAATGTCTTTCAACCGATTGGATCTGGATCAAGTTCCAGCCCCATTTCAATACCTGCGCCACTCCGATCGGGTGATTATGAATCCACATATTGCCGGATGGTCAATTGAATCTGCTAAACGACATGCACAAGTGATTGCCAAAAAAATAAATGCTTTACCATTACCCCAAATAAATACCCTGGCTCCTAACCAAATTAGAGATTAAACACATTCTACGTCCAGGTTTTATGCTTACTGTTTCAACCCAGAATGATTATCTGATTGTCTATAATTTGACAGAGCAAGCCCCTGAGCTGTATTTGCCCAATGCATTTGTGGTGAGTCAGGACCAACAAGGCTTACCCGCACACATCAGGCAGCGTGCCCTTCCGGATACCATTGGCACTTATGAAATAAAGGCGGACCCAGCCACGCAACGCCTTTTTGAGTTAATGGATTTACTTGATCCGTCCACTATTGAGAAGAAATTTTCCCCACGCCGAAAAAGACAAAGCCTTGCCCAACTTTGGAAGGATCGAGAGATTCGTAAACTGATCTCTCCTTACGTCGACCGCAACTTAAGTGAATGGCTGGACCTCATTGTAAAACATGATCGTTCTCTGAGCTTGGATGTTGAACGAAAAGTTTTGGTCAGCGATCTTTTGCTGAATTTCCCTAGCCAACAATTAGAACCCCATCTCCATTTTGAGAAAACACCGGAAGGCACTGTTAAATATCGATTACTGCTGAGAGAAGGGGACGAAAGCTGGAAAATCAGTGAAAAAGAAGTCCAACCCTTGACCAACGAGCCGGCCTGGCTTTTAGTGAATGACCAACTGTATCGGCTGGAAAACTTGAATGGGCATTTGGTCAAACCTTTTCGGCAAAAGGATGAGGTGAATATTCCGAAGGATAAGGTCAAAACCTACTTTGAGAAATTTATTCTTAAAGTGGCTGAAAAATCAGATGTGGATGCACAGGGTTTTGATATTGAACAGCACGATACCTTAAAAGCAGTACAGGTAAGGGTAGTCCGCGATTTCCTCCAAAATCAGTGGTATCTGACTCTGGACATGATCTACGACTACCACACCTTTGAATGGAGCGAAACCCGAAACCAGCGCAGCCGACTTCTGTTTAACAATGGGGAAGATATTCGTATCCTACAGATCAATCGCGATAGGGAAACAGAATCCATTTGGATCGAACGCTTGGGTGCATTGGGTCTCCACCAAACGGGCAACTATTTTTCGCTAAGTCCGAATGAAAAAACACCGGAATGGTCCCTATTGGAGTGGCTAGCTGTTCATCGGCAGAACTTAGAAGAAAAGGGATTTGAAGTTGTTCCACCACAATGGGAGGACCGCGCTATTGCCCTGGAAAAGCCGGAATTGCAACTGGGTCTGGATCGGGAAAATGATTGGTTTGACCTCAAAGGAATGGTCCGGGTTGGCAATCATCAAATCCCATTTCCCAAAATGGCCAAATACATCCAGGAAGGAAACCGTTTCTACCCCCTCCCCGAAGGAACCTATTTCTTGATTCCGGAAGAATGGTTTACCAAATACCGGGAAGTGCTTTCTTTTGCCCGGAAAGAAAAGGACCAATTGCGGCTGCACAAAAATAAATACATGCTTTTGCAGGATTTAGGCTATGCTGTGGAAGCCCAAACTGACCCCATTGCTCCTATTCCATTTACGCCTTCCTCTCGATTGAAAGCGGAGTTGCGGCCCTATCAATTGGAAGGAGCCCAGTGGCTGGTCAATTTGTACCACAACGGTTTAGGTGCCTGTTTGGCTGATGATATGGGTTTGGGTAAAACCCTTCAAACCCTGGCAGTACTCCTCTATGCTAAAGAAGAAAAAACCAGGCAGCAGGAGGAGCAGCCTGCTCAAACAGAGCAACAGCTGGGGTTATTCGATCAGGCTTCCGACCTGGATCGGATCAATCCACTGGGAGCACTGGTGGTCCTGCCGGCTTCCCTTGTCTTCAACTGGCAGCAGGAAATCCGAAAATTTGCTCCCCATCTTTCGGTGTATGCGCATGTAGGGATACGCAGGCAAAAAGATCTCCGTGTTTTACAACGCTGGGATATTATCCTATCTACCTACCAGACAGTTTTACGGGATGTAGAACTATTAAAACAATTAACCTACGAGTACATCGTACTGGACGAAAGCCAGCAGATTAAAAACCGCAACAGCAAAGTATTCAAAGCTATAAGTCAGCTCGAGGGGAAACACAAAATATCCCTGAGTGGCACACCCATAGAAAACTCCCTTTCCGACCTTTGGTCACAAATGCAGTTCATCAATCCCGACCTGTTGGGAAGCTTTTCTTTTTTCAAACGTCAGTTCATTACTCCAATTGAAAAAGGAGGCGACGAATCCAGGAAAGTACAACTCAAAAAACTGGTCAACCCTTACTTACTCAGGAGAACCAAAGAGGAGGTAGCCTCAGATCTGCCGGAACTGACGACGCAGGTATTCTGGTGTGAAATGACCACAGAGCAGAAAAAGCTTTATGAGAAGGAAAAATCAGCAGCGCGCAATTATCTACTGGATCATTTTAAGGCTGATGATTTCCAGTACAGGGCTATTGTTGTTAAAACGCTAACCCGCCTGCGACAACTGGTAAATCACCCGATATTGGCCAAACCGGAATATCAAAAGGAAAGCGGCAAGTTTACGAGCGTACTAGACCATTGGGAACAGGTACGAAGGAGCGGGCACAAGGCCCTCTTCTTCAGTAGCATGGTAAAATATTTGGACCTGTTCAAAGGATCGTTTGAGGAGCAGGGGCAGTCGTATGCCTGGCTGAGTGGCCAAACTACCAGTTCTGATCGCGAAAAACAGGTACGGTCCTTCCAGGAGAATCCGGAACTCCAGTCGTTTCTCATTTCCATAAAAGCCGGAGGCACGGGCCTTAACCTGACGGCAGCCGATTATGTTTTCATCTTAGACCCCTGGTGGAACCCCTTTATTGAAAAACAAGCTATCGCCAGAGCACACCGAATTGGGCAAGAACGCAATGTAATTGCTCTCAAGTTCATAACTCGAGAAACCATTGAAGAGAAAATACTAAGGCTACAGGACCGAAAGACCCAATTAGCGGAAGATATTTTAGAAACCGGCCAAAAGACCACCTTTAGCCGGGAAGAATTGGAGTTTTTGTTAACCTAGTCAGGTTGGCCCTACCCTTTTTCGTCCTTGATCCAAAGATCAGCGACCCGAATTGTCCCGGTTACCGGAGATAGAATTTCCCCTTCCAAACCAATTATTTTGACTGACTCATAGCCTGCTGCTGTCGGTTCGGTATACTGTTCTATCTGGTCTTCATTTAGGTTCAGGATCCAGTATTCTGGAAGGCCTACTTCAACGATAATAATTGGAAACGGTCCAACGAAAAAGTTGCGGTTCCAAGGCCTGATACACAGTCATATACCTAAAATAAAAAAGCTACCCCTAAAGCACAAGTGTAGCTGACACCAACCTAGAGGTTCAATCCTCAGTTAATATCCCTTTCAGATCAGCTGGAGAATACCGTACAGACTTTAAGGTCTTGTGATCCCCGTCCCGGAAAACCAGCCAGCGCCCATCCACCTCTCGGATGTGGCCCTCCATTCCCCGGTCTTGCCGGTAGTAATCAACCGTGTTTTCAGCTTCTTCTTTGGAGGAGCAGCTTTTGCTCATGTTAGAGCGATGAACCTCATCAAACAAAGCGTTGAACTTGGTTCCAAATCCAAATTCCAGGATAGCCCCGCTCAACACGTATTGCAGATCACAGAGTGCATCTGCGACCTCTACCAAATCTTCGGATTCGATGGCGCGGCGAAGTTCCTCCAGTTCTTCAGCCAATAAATTGATCCGGAGCTGGGAGCGTTCTGCGGAAGGTATTGCCGGTTTTTCCACCACGGGATGCTGAAAGGTATGGTGAAATTCGGCAACCTGGTTTAGGGAATCCGGCTGTTGAAATAATTTTTTCTCGTTCATGCCCCAAAGGTAGAAAAGGAAAGGAGTTCACCTTGATGATCAGGAGATCCCAAGTAAGAAAAAACCTCTCTTCAGATCCATATTTTCATCTAATTTTGATGCTTCGAATGCAAATGCATTCGGTTTCAGCAAATTCCCTTTAATTCTTACGGCATTGGCAATCAGCAATACCTATTTCAACCTCATTGATCAAACCTTTTACTTTCCACAGGATGGATTTGATCTGGAAAACGGCTATCTGGTTTTCAACGGTATACCGCTCATCTATTTGATTGAGAAGTACGGAACGCCATTAAAAATCACGTATCTCCCCAAAATTGGCAATCAAATTAAAACAGCCCGCAACCTGTTTAATCGGGCCATGAAAAGCCTGGGTTACCACGGAAAATATCAGTACTGCTACTGTACCAAAACCTCGCATTTCAGTTATGTATTGGATGAAGTTTTGAAACACCAGGTTCAGCTCGAAACCTCCTCTGCATTTGATATTGACTTGATACGAAAGTTATATGAAAAGGGTAAAATCAGTAAAGATATTATCATTGTTTGCAATGGGTTCAAACCCCTTAATTACTTAGAAAGAATCGTTGGACTCATTAACGATGGATTTACCAATGTGATCCCGATTTGTGACAACGACCATGAGATTGACTATTACGAAAAACAGGTTGAAGGCAACTGTAATCTGGGAATCCGTATGGCCACTGAGGAGGAACCCAATTTTGAGTTCTACACCTCCCGACTGGGAATTCGCAATTCCAAGGTGGTTCCTTTTTTTAAAGAACGCATAGCGGGAAATCCCAAATTCAACCTTCGAATGCTCCACTTCTTTGTAGATACGGGCATTAAAGACAGTTTGTACTATTGGGGGGAGCTAAAGAAAGCGATTAAACTTTATTGCGAACTCAAACGACTGAGCCCAAATCTGCACGCCCTAAATATCGGAGGTGGCATGCCGATTCGAAACAGTCTGGGATTCGAGTTCGACTATAAGTATATGATCCGGGAAATCGTCAACTTACTGAAAGAAGCCTGCGAAGAAGAGGAAATCCCCGAACCGGATATATTTACTGAATTTGGGAAATATACCGTTGGGGAAAGTGCGGCTACAGTATTCTCCGTACTGGCCCAAAAGCAACAAAATGACTCGGAAACCTGGTACATGATCGATAATTCCCTGATGACTACCATTCCCGATGCCTGGGGTACCGGTGAACGGTTTATCCTGTTGCCAATAAACAAGTGGGGCAATGAGTACCGCAGAGTCAATGTAGGCGGTCTGAGTTGTGACAATTCCGATTATTACAATAGTGAAGTCCACGAAAGTCAAGTCTACCTCCCCTCCTACTCAGACGAGGACAAGGAACCTTTGTATCTGGGGTTCTTTCACACAGGGGCCTACCAGGATTCGCTTAGCGGATACGGCGGCATTAAGCATTGCCTGATACCAGCACCCAAACATATACTCATTTACAAGGATAGCCGTGGCAACCTGAAGGATAAATTATATAAGGAAGAACAAAGTGCAGAGGAGATGCTCAGATTATTAGGCTATGACTAAATACTGAGCCTCCCCATACTTTTCTTAGCTCGATCCTTTTCACCTCATCCAGTGGACCAGATTTAGATCTTGTCTGTTGGGCAGGAGTGGATGCTTGCAATACAAGCGGAACCCATATTCAAAGGCTCCGGAGAGCTTTAGCGGAAGGCTAAGCTCGTACGTAGCGGAGCCAGCGTGTTCCTCCAGGAAAGTAAAGGGTTCTTGCTTGACCAAATGGAGTTTGCCATTCGGATCGCGGCGGTAAAAAACCGCTTCAACACCTACGTACTCTCGCTGAATAGACCCTAGAGCTACTTGTAATTTGGCATGGAAGGGCAGATCTGGACGAAGCGTATTTCCTGAGGTGGGGTTGAGTACCTCGACCCGATCAAATCCAAGGCGTTTCCACTTTTCGATCATTTCACGCCGCCAGGATACGAAAGCTTTGGCTTGGGCATAATGATCTGCCTGCAGCACTTTACTCCGGGCTGCAAGTTTATCGTAAAACTTATCGTAATAATCATCCAGCATTCGTTTCATCGTAAAAGTAGGCGCTACCTCATCGATGATATTTTTGATATACCCTACCCAATCTTTGGGGATTCCACTGCCATCCCGGTCATAATAAGTTGGGATGATCTCGTTTTCCAAAATATTATAAATGGATTCGGCGTCCAGTTCATTTTGTAATTCTTGGTCCTCATAGGTTCGGTCCCGGGTTAAAGCCCACCCCACTCTTGGATTGTAAGCCTCATCCCACCAACCATCCAACACACTAAAGTTCATGACCCCATTCATAGCTGCTTTCATGCCACTGGTACCCGATGCTTCGAGGGGACGAGTGGGTGTATTTAACCAAATATCCACCCCTTGAACCAACAATTTGGCCATCTCCATATTGTAGCCCTCCAAGAAAATTACCTTGCCTACAAAATCAGGGCTTTTACTTAATTGTACAATTTGACGGATCAAGTGCTGTCCTCCTTCATCCGCCGGATGTGCTTTTCCTGCATACAGGAATATGACTGGACGATCCTCGCTATTAACGATCTCCGACAAACGTTCTAAATTGGAGAAGAGCAAATGGGCTCGCTTGTAAGTAGCAAATCGACGGGCAAATCCGATGACCAGGGCATCATACTGAATGCCATTCACCATTTCGAAAATAGTAGCCGGTTTCTCACCTCTTCGGGTAAGATCGGCTTTAAGTTGCTTTTGCACGTAATCCAGTAATCGCCTTTTCAGCTTCGTCCGAAGCTCAAATATCCAGTTGGAAGAGACCCGTTGAATGCGTTTCCAATATTCGGGATTAGATTGGTCGCCTTCAAAATTAGAGCCAAATTGCTCCAGGAACAGTTCTCGCCATTCGGGGGCGATCCAAGTAGGATAATGCACTCCGTTTGTAACATGCCCGATATGCAATTCGTCAACCGTGTAGCCTGGATACAATTCCTGGAACATTTCTCTCGAAACTGCCCCGTGTAAGCGACTCACCCCATTGACCTCTTGCGACATCCGGATGGCCAGATGGCTCATGGAAAAGAGTTCACTCGGATCATTCGGGTGCAATTTCCCCATGGCCAAAAAATCACCGAAACTAAATCCGGCCAGGCTCAGTATGGGTTCCATATACCGCTTGAGCAAATCATCTGAAAAATGATCATGCCCTGCCGGCACTGGAGTATGTGTTGTAAACAGGGAAGAAGCACGTACCACTTCCAACGCTTCTTCATAAGACAGGTCTTGTTGCACATACTTACGAATCCGTTCTACGCCAAGAAGGGCCGCATGCCCTTCATTACAATGAAACAGACTCGGCTCAATCCCGATGGCATCCAGTGCACGTACTCCACCGATGCCCAACAGAATCTCCTGCATAAGCCGATGCTCATTGTCACCTCCATAAAGTTTATGGGTAAGGGTGCGAGCATGCTGACTGTTTTCGGAGGTGTCAGTATCTAATAGGTAAAGACTGATGCGCCCCACCTTCAACTCCCAAATGCGAATAACGACCTGTTCGCCCCGCAAATTAGCGGAGGTTTTAATCCATTCACCTTCTGCATTGCGAACCGGAAAAACCGGAAGTTTACTGAACTGCTGTGGATGAAATTCACTAATCTGATCTCCATACAGGGAAATAGACTGTTGGAAATAACCGTATCGGTACAGCAGGCCAACACCGATCATGTTGACATTGGAGTCACTGGCTTGCTTCAGGTAATCACCGGCCAAAATGCCCAGCCCTCCGGAATATAAGCGGAGCGAATAATGCAAGCCGTACTCCATGCAAAAATAACCGATAAGTGGCTGATCGATTGGAGCCGTTGTACTCAGGTAAACTTCAAAATCTTGATAGACAGCTTGCATACGCCCCATGAAGTCAGCATCCTGGATCAAGTGCTGCGCTTCCTCTCTAGTGAGGGAATTCAGCAATACGATCGGATTGTACTCTGCCTTTTCCAGGCCATCCGGACGAAGGTCTTTAAAAAGACGAATGGCTTCCGGGTTCCAGGTCCACCATAGATTGTGGGACAACTTTTGTAGTTGATCCAGTTCAGGTGGAAGGATATTTTCTATAAAAATGCGCTTTAAAGCCGGTTGTGATAGCGTATCCATTGGCGTGTCTCAATAAGTTAAACTCTCTTTAAGAAAGGGGAAAATAGAACCTTACCAGAATTTCCTTTCCTTTACCAATGAAAATTTATGGTTAAATTAAGAGACTTGGTTAGTTGGTTTGCATTCAGATTACGATCACAACGCCATCGAACATAACCTTTATCAAGATGAGAAAAATAAGAATCCTTGCGATGTTAGTCTTGGGAATGGGGCTATTGTCTTGTAACAATCGGGCAGAAGCTGGACAAACACGGGGCGTATCTGAGGATATGAAAGCCTTTCAGGCAGTATCAGTTGAAATTCAGATCAACAATAAGCTGACAAATGCCGCTACTTTAGAAGCTGCTTTACAAGAAGAATTCTCTAAAACAGGTCAAGTGGGTAACATATCGCTTGAACAATTTGACGGGGACCCTGTCGGGGAGCGATACCTGGTCGTAGTCGGAAAAGAGGTGCCCGCTAGTTTGCTAATGCGCATCAAAAAAGTTCTTCGACTGGAAGGTGCTTCTCAGGCTAGCTTCCGGACAGATGATACTAGTGCCCCCAATCGGATATTAATTGGAAAGCCGGGTTAAAAAAAAGGACCTAGGGTTGCATCTTACATAGAACTCTTGCATCTTTATATGTTGGACTGGGGTTAATTCCTATGAGGGTGGAGTCCGTCCGGCTTACTGATCAAAAAAGGGCACGAAATACCGAGAAAACGAACATGAGCCCGTTAAAAAAGAAAAAAGCTTCAGGAGTAATCTCCTGGAGCTTCTTTTTTGGATTCCGCTGGGGCTCCCTGACGACCTGACGGTGTCAGGATGATGCCTCCAAAAACAGTATGATAAGGCATCATGCTGACTGATCTTAAGGATCACGTCAGGATAAACTTCTCGCCCAAATTAGGCTCCAATACAAAAAGCAGACTCTTTTCAGTAGCCTGCTTTCATTACTAGTGATTCCGCTGGGGCTCCCTGACGACCTGACGGTGTCAGGATGATGCCTCCAAAAACAGTATGATAAGGCATCATGCTGACTGATCTTAAGGATCACGTCAGGATAAACTTCTCGCCCAAATTAGGCTCCAATACAAAAAGCAGACTCTTTTCAGTAGCCTGCTTTCATTACTAGTGATTCCGCTGGGGCTCGAACCCAGGACCCCTTGATTAAAAGTCAAGTGCTCTACCAGCTGAGCTACGGAATCCTACCCTTGTAGTTATAAAATAACACCCCTTTTTCTAAGGAGTTGCAAATATACTACTCTTTTGAGTAAAAGAGCAAATCAAACCTGGACTTTCCAACCCATTTTTGTAGACCTGACTTATTCTTCCTCAAAAGGTAAAAAAAGCTGACTACCCGCTGATAAATTTTCCAGTTGTAAACCTGACACTGAAATTCCAATCAACCGTAAAGCTTGTCCTGCCTCCCAATGCTGATCGAGTAAACGAAAAACAGCTTCGGATAGTTCGGCTAAACTCAGTACAGGAGTAGGAAATGTTCTTGATCGGGTAAGGATCTGGAATGCCGGTGTTTTCATCTTGAGCGTTACGGTTCGTCCATAATTATCCTGCTGCTCCATGACCCTAAATACTTTCTGAATTAAGGGTTCCAATTTTTGCACTAGTTGATCCCGGTCCTGAATATTTTCGGAAAAGGTCCGCTCTGCTCCAATGGATTTCCGAATTCGATTCGGATTTACAGCGCGATTATCCTGGGCTCGAACCATGTAAAAAAAGTGTCGACCCATTTTCCCAAATCGCCGGACCAATTCCACCTCCGAAAAGGATTTCAAATCCTTGCCAGTCAAGATGCCCAGCTTTTTCATCCGTTCAGCCGTCACCTTTCCAACGCCATGAAACTGCTCAATAGGTAGTTTTTCCAAAAAGGCAGGGGCATCTTCAGGTGTAATCAGAGCCTGGCCATTCGGTTTATTCAGATCGGAGGCAATTTTGGCTAAAAACTTATTAAAGGATATACCCGCAGAAGCAGTTAACCTAGTCTCCTGAAGGATTTGATCGCGGATGGCCTTGGCGATGAGTGAGGCTGAAGGGGGGCCCATTTTGGGTTGGGTTACATCCAAATAAGCTTCATCTAAAGACAATGGCTCTACCAAGTCCGTATATTCCTTGAAAATAGAACGAATTTGTAGGGATACCTCCTTATAGACCCCAAATCGAGGGGGCACAATTATCAAATCCGGGCATCGCTGTAAAGCCATCGCAGTGGGCATCGCCGAACGAACCCCAAAGGCACGGGATTCGTAGCTGGCAGCCGCGACCACCCCTCTTTTCCCACCACCACCAACCACTACCGGCTTCCCTTTGAGGCCAGGATCGTCCCGTTGTTCAATCGAGGCAAAAAAGGCATCCATGTCGATATGCACTATTTTTTTCATCGCTTTCGACCTACATACTCCAAGAACTCAGTCTTATTCCTTGACAATTCAAATAAGATAATGATACAAAGTTATGATAAGCAGTTATTTACAAAAAACCACCGTTTCTCTTAGCTAGACAATTATCGAAAATTGTGCTTTTTAACGACCTGGTTTTCTATCACTTTTGTAACGAGCAGTAAAATATTCCCAACATGAACACATCAACCAATCAGCCACTTCAGTTCTTGCTGCAGTTTTCTTTATTTGAAAGTTGTACGAAAGACGAACTCGAACGCCTCGCCAGCGGTATATCTGTAAAGCAATATCAACGATACGAACTAATTTTTGAAGAAGGTGAACCTGCTGATAAAGTTTACTTTTTGGTAAAAGGCAATGTGAAACGTGCTTCCTATTCCGACCAGGGTAGAGAAGTGATCAAAGAAATTCTCCATCCAATATCCATGTTTGGGGAATTAAGCCTGGTAAATCATTCTCTTCGTAAAGACTTTACACAAGTCATCAGCGATGAGGCTAAAATAATGATCATCACCCGAAAAGATCTGATTCGGCTGATGAAGGTCAACCCCAATTGGAGTCTCCACCTAATGCACTGGTTTGCTCAGCGCCTTCGACAGACGGAATCCAAGCTGGAGTCCATGATTAGCAAGGACGCCCGCGATCGGATTATTGAGTTTTTAAAGGAAACGGCCAACCGACAAGGGCGTAAGGTAGGCTTAGAAACCTTGATCAAGCATAGCCTTACCCAGCAGGACATAGCCAATATGACAGGCACCTCCCGGCAAACTGTCACTTCGGTTTTAAATGAACTGCGACGGTCTAACCATATCTACTTCAACCGAAGAAGTATTTTGATCCGGGACGTTGAAAAGCTTGGCTAATGGAGTAGTGATTTCACCACTGGGTCCTTCCCAGCTGGATGGACTTGTATTTGCATGCCATCTTGACCGATCAGGGTATTCGGAAAAATCGCCCTGGCTTCCCTAGCAAAACAGTCTAGGTCTTTGTATCGAATAGAATAATGCCCAAGCAATAGCCAATTGGCTTTAGATGCGAATGCCAAGCTGGCTGCTTGACTTGCGGTGGAATGCAGGGTAGCATTTGCAAGCGCTAGGTGCTCATCACAGAAGGTCGCTTCGTGGTATAACAGATCAACACCTGCTAACTTGTGCTGCAAGTCGGGTAAGTATTGGGTATCAGTGATAAAAGCATAGGACCTGGGCGGAACAGCTTCCTGAGTAGCTTCTTCTGCAGACAATTGGACGCCGGATGGAAGAATAATATCTTCACCTGCTTTAAGGGCAATGATCTGATGGGTATCCAAATTGTGTGCTGCGATCACCTCTGGCCTCATATTTCTTGGCCTTACTTTTTCTTTTAACAGATATCCAACGGTTGGCAGGCGGTGGGATAGCGGGATCGCCTCCACAGTCAATTGCTGGTCTTTCATCACAATAGATGGCCTTGTCGTATCAACTGGGTGCACGAAATCTAGGAAGTCGTACTGGGAGGATGTTAATTCGCTAAACACCTCCAATATTTTCTTTAGGCCGGCAGGGCCATGCAAGCTCAAAGGACGGCTTCGCTGTTGAAGGGACATTGAATTTAACAGCCCAACCAATCCCAGGATATGATCTCCATGTAAATGGGAAATGAATATATGCTCAATGCGATGCGACCGGAATCCAAATTGTTGCAGGCGAACTTGTACACCTTCCCCACAATCAAAAAGGAATAATCTACCCTCAACATCCAAGAGTTGAGCAGTTGTAAATCGGTTGGGAAGCGGTACGGCCGAACTCGTACCCAGAAGGGTTAAATGGAAACGCATGCTTGCGTTCTCCTGCTATGCTGATCTATTCGCCTTCGCCCTCACTGTTCAACTCCCGTTCGATCTCTTCCATAAAAACAAAGTCAATCGATTCGGATACAGTAGGAATTAACGTCAATACAGAATCCAGTTTGGAGATCTCGATCAGCTTCTTTACGTTGTTGGATTCTAGTCCCGTAAGAACAAAGCTGCCCAAATCTTTCCACAATCGATTGGCCGTCAAAATGGCACTTAATCCGGAAGAATCTACAAAACGCACATCTGAAAGATCAAGGATCAGGTTGGCAACACCCTCGTTGGCGAGGATGACAAATTCCGACTTCAATTCAGGAGCTATCAGCGAATTCAGATTTTCTTCCTTCAGGGAAAAAACAGTGTACTTTTCTTGCTTATCTACAGCGTACTTCATTGGTTTTTTATGTAGACCTTTGCTAATCAAAAGCCCGTTTCTCGGCAAAAATACCAATTCAACAGCTATCTACCCAACCTGTTTTATCGTTCTGGTGTTGATATATTTCGTTAAACCGCAGCACTCGTTAGTTAAGTATGTCTGTCGTTGATAAAGGAACCACCGGTCCAAAGGGATGGAACAGAGGATACCTTTTCCTCTTCCGACTCGTTTTAAAGCGGTATAGATGCACGTAGGTGCAGCGTGATAACTTCCATGAACGAGATGGCAGAGAATGGATTGATATAATATCTCCAGGTACATGTTGTTGGATGTTTAGTCGGTTGACCCTTGCGGAAAGTGGTTCACTTCTTTTTTGGAAGCGGACCGAGCAATACATAGAAAGCGAGTTAGCACAATTGAGGAAGATCAGCCGATAAAAAATCAGTTAGCATCCAGGATTAGGTTCATTCCTCAAGTTGTACCAGGAACTATCCAAATTCAACCTCTGAACTGTTCGCCTAAAGCGATTGTTATCAAAACGTTCCTAATGGGGTAAGACAGAGATGGTAAAAATCAGCTTGGCCTGATTTTTGCATATCGGAAAGAGGGATGAATATGTCCTACTCATTTCACTGAAAGACTTTGTATTCTTAGTGGATTAGCACTAATATTGTTTAGTACAGGTAACAGAATAAAATGAATAACAACAGAAAATTTTCCCCTAAAGTCAAGCAGGTTATGGTAAACAGCCGCAATGAGGCCATCCAGATGGGGCACGACTTCATCGGGACTGAGCACTTGCTGTTGGGTATCGTAGCCGAAGATGAGAGCCTCGCAGTTCGAGTTCTCGATTCTTTGGAGGTGGATCCGGACGAACTCCGGCAAACGGTTCAGGAATCAGTTCAGCGGCTCCCGTCTTCAAAGACAAGGCTAAATGTGGGCAATATACCTTTGGATAAAAATGCGGAGAAAGTACTCAAAGTCACCTTTCTGGAGGCCAAGATGTTGAAAAATGAGGAGATCCAGCCTGAACATTTAATTCTATCCATTTTAAAACACCACGACAATCCTGCTTCTCGAATCCTGCATCAATTTGATATTGACTACGAGATTTATAAGGCGGAATTGGAGTATGTTAAGCAGGAGCAAGACTTCACTCATCAGGGTGATGCGTTGGCACAGGCACCTTCCGATCAAGATGAACCTTTTGAAGAGGAAGAGGAAAGCCAAGGTGGACGGTACCAACAACGCAAAGGTAATACCAAGTCTCGCACCCCGGTTCTAGATAATTTCGGTAGAGATATCACCAAACTGGCGGAAGAAGACAAGCTTGACCCAATCATCGGTCGAGAGAATGAGATTGAGCGGGTTTCCCAAATCCTGAGCCGGCGGAAGAAGAATAATCCCATATTAATCGGTGAACCTGGAGTTGGTAAAACTGCTATTGTAGAAGGTTTAGCCCTTCGAATTATCCAGCGTAAGGTGTCCAGAACGCTTTTCAATAAACGGATTGTGATGTTGGACCTGGCTGCTCTGGTAGCAGGTACGAAATACCGGGGCCAATTTGAAGAGCGGATGAAGGCTATCATGAATGAATTGGAAAAATCAAGAGATGTAATCCTGTTCATTGATGAGATTCACACTATTGTCGGTGCGGGTGGTGCTACCGGTTCGCTTGATGCATCCAATATCTTCAAGCCTGCCCTGGCTCGAGGAGAGCTGCAATGTATTGGTGCCTCTACCCTAGATGAGTACCGCCAGCATATTGAAAAAGACGGTGCTCTCGACCGGAGGTTCCAAAAAGTAATGGTAGATCCGCCTTCTGCTGAAGAAGCCGTCCATATTCTCGAAAATATCAAGCCGAAATACGAGGACTTCCACAATGTGGAGTACTCTGACGAAGCTGTCAAAGCATGTGTCAAGCTAAGTGACCGCTACATTAGCGATCGTTTTCTGCCCGACAAGGCTATTGATGTGCTCGACGAAGTTGGTGCTCGGACGCATTTGAAAAACATCCACGTGCCTAAACATATTGAGGACCTGGAGAAGAGCATTGAAGACCTAAAGGAACAAAAGAATCAGGCTGTCAAAAATCAGCAGTATGAAAAAGCGGCAGATCTGAGGGACAAAGAATCCAAATTGGTACGCCAACTGGAATTCGCAAAGGTTCAGTGGGAAGAAGAAGCCAAGACCAAGAAATATCCGGTCAATGAAGAGGCTATCGCTGAAGTAGTTTCCATGATGACCGGGATTCCGGTCAATCGAGTGGCTCAAAGTGAAGGTAAGCGCCTGGTGGATATGGAGACAGACCTCCAAAAGGTAATTATCGGCCAGGATGAAGCCATCAAAAAAATCACCAAGGCCATTCAGCGTAATCGAGTAGGCCTTAAGGACCCATCCAAGCCTATCGGCTCCTTTATTTTCCTGGGCCCTACCGGTGTCGGTAAAACCGAGTTGGCCAAAGCACTTGCCCGCTATTTGTTCGATTCCGAAGATGCACTTGTTCGGATTGACATGAGTGAGTACATGGAGAAGTTTTCCGTCAGCCGCTTGATCGGTGCTCCTCCGGGCTACGTTGGATATGAAGAAGGAGGCCAGTTGACAGAGCGGGTTCGTCGTAAGCCATACTCGGTTATCCTGTTGGATGAAATTGAGAAAGCGCATCCGGATGTGTATAATATCTTGTTACAGGTATTAGATGATGGGCAATTAACTGATGGCTTGGGTCGCAAAGTAGACTTTAAGAATTCATTGGTTATCATGACCTCAAATATCGGGGTCCGTCAGTTGAAAGATTTCGGTCAGGGTGTGGGTTTTGCGACTAAAGCAAGACAGGATGCCTCTGGTGAATACTCCAAAGGTGTTATTCAAAACGCGCTGAAGAGAACCTTCTCCCCTGAATTCCTGAATCGGATTGACGATGTGATCATTTTCAATAGCCTGGATCAGGATGATATATCAAGGATCATTGACATTACCCTGAAGGACTTGTATTCCAGACTTGGTGGAATGAATTACGAGTTAATCTTGTCTGATGACGCCAAGAGTTTATTGGCAGAAAAAGGCTTTGATCCGCAATTTGGAGCTCGTCCCCTACATCGGGCCATCCAGAAATATCTGGAAGATCCGCTAGCAGAATTTATCTTGAATGAAAACCCTGCAGACGGCAGCCGCCTGAAAGCATTGGTTAAAGAAGGAGAAGAAGCACTTGAAATTCTGCTGGAAGAGCAGGTGAATACCGATATCAAAAAGTAAATTTGTGTTCGTAGGGTAAAATAAAGTACACTTGTTGACAACAGGTGTACTTTTCCCGTTAACGGACATACGGTTATGGCTACAGGCGATGACCCTTACTATTATATAATTAAAACCATTGTATTGAGTAGAAGACCTAGAAGGCAACCCACAAGAAGGGATTTACGTCCAAAACATCGAATTAATGATTACATCCGGGTACCGGAGGTAAGACTCGTAGGTGAAAATTTGGAGGAAGTGAGCAAAACCGTCGGAAAACAGCTAAAACCCGGCGAAGTATATGCCACCAAAGATGTCAAAGGCTGGGCTAATCAGATGGAACTTGACCTGGTGGAGATATCTCCCAATGCAAAGCCTCCTGTAGTTCGAATCATTGACTACAAGAAGTTCCTTTACGATAAGAAGAAAAAAGAAAAAGAATTAAAGGCCAACCAAGTAAAAACGGTGGTCAAGGAAATTCGCTTCGGCCCTAACACAGACGATCACGATTTTGAATTCAAACTTCGCCACGCCAAAAAATTCCTGGAGGAAGGTGCCAAGGTGAAAGCCTATGTGCAGTTCCGTGGTCGAACGATTGTCTTTAAAGACCGGGGGGAACTGCTGCTATTGAAATTCCTCAAGGAATTGGAAGAGTTTGGAGCTGCAGAAGCCCTACCCAAAATGGAAGGCCGGCGGATGATCGTGATGGTCACCCCTAAAAAAGCAAAGAAAAGTTAAGATGCCCTATTCGGAGTATTTTAATTTTACCTACCTTTGCACTCCGTTCAAAATATTTACGTGATGCCTAAGATGAAGACGCATTCCAGTGCTAAGAAGCGTTTCAAAGTAACTGGATCCGGAAAAGTAAAGCGATTTCAGGCGAACACTTCGCACATGATGCGGAACAAGAGCAAGAAAGCCAAGCTTCGCCTGCGCGATGCAGCTCTTGTAAGTGAAGCTGATGAAAAGCGAATCAAGCGCATGCTTTGCAAATAGAAATTGAACTTATTTTTTAACGAGAATACAGGTTAAAGTTCCTTCATTGGGCCCTGTATTGCACTAAAAATCATCAGATATGCCAAGGTCAGTTAACTCAGTGGCTTCGCGCCGCCGGCGCAAAAAGATTTTGAAAGCCGCGAAAGGCTATTTCGGTGCTCGAAAGAATGTGTACACTGTTGCCAAAAACAGTGTAGAAAAAGCCCTCCAGTACGCTTACCGGGATAGACGGCAAAAAAAGCGTGCCTTTCGTCGGCTGTGGATCGCACGTATCAATGCAGCGGCTCGGATCA
Organism: uncultured Saprospiraceae bacterium; assembly: GCA_964641965.1. GTDB lineage: Bacteria > Bacteroidota > Bacteroidia > Chitinophagales > Saprospiraceae > JAJDFU01. The sequence goes on from CAZXLD010000009.1 coordinate 62,251, forward strand.
ATGGATTATCCTATTCCAGGTTTATGCACCAGTTAAAGGAAAACGATATCCAACTGAATCGAAAAGTTCTAGCCGACCTGGCGATGAACCATCCCGAAGCTTTCAAAGCAGTAGTGGATACGGTTAAGTAAGAAATTCAAGATTTTACCTGTAAATAGAGCCTGGGTATAATACCCGGGCTTTTTTTGCCCCCTTTTAAGCCCTTCACACCAGAACCTTCAGATTAACCCCCACCCTGAGACAGCTCCTGTTAGAATCCCACTACTACCACAAATACGAGCAAGAGGTTTTTGAGTGCTAAAAACCATTCCTGAAGGATCATTTTCTCCTTGAATTGGGATTAAAATAAAAACGATAACTTAGGCGAAATATCCCATTTCATGACTTCTGTTGAAATATTGGATACCCTCATCCAAACACACACTACTGAAATCTACCTCCGAGTAGGGCAGCGAAATGTATACATACGCGAACTTCAACACCTTCTAAATACGCTGGGATTCGGACCTCAGATTAATTACCATCTATTTGGCGCAACTGGTTTCTACGATCAAGGGACCATGCGAGCAGTACAAAGCTATGGGGCCCGAATCGGATTCCCCTCCGATGGCAGGCAGGTAACAGAAGTAATCCTCAGGTCTATGATTAATACGGCCTTGCGAGGATCACCCATCCGCCCCATTCCCAGCCAACCCACCAACCCACCTCCAACTGACTCCACCCAAGCCCTTCAAAAACGGGATGAAGGCGATCAGCTCTGGATATCCGATGGCCAGGACCAGGTTCGGTTATTCAAAAGAGGCAATGGGTATGCCTACTGGGGAAAGATTACCATCCAACAGGTGGTAGACCGCAATCGCTCCTTGCTACTGCAATTAGGAATAAGCAACTCTGCCTTGAACGTTATCAAGTCCGTTTCGGAAAATGAAGGAAAACTGGACGCTCTGAATTCGCACGATCAGGCATTCTTTAGCTATGGAATCTTTCAGTGGACGCTCGGAGCCGGTTCGGGGGAAGGAGAGCTACCTGCGCTACTAAAAAAGATCAAGACGAGCTATCCATCCACATTTCAGCAGTATTTCGGAAAACACGGAATAGACATTCACCCCTCCACCAACGATAAAACCGGCTTACTTAGGCTTAACCAGGTTACGATAGACCAACCCCAGGAAAAAGAACAATTTCGAAAAGCAGACTGGGCTTTTCACTTTTGGAAAGCCGCCCAGCAATCGCAGATACAGGCCGTTCAAATTGAACATGCCCTATCTCGATTACGCGATTTCTATTGGAGTTCTTCGCCAAAATACGCTATCAATGGATTGCCCCTTTCCAATATCATCACTTCTGAATACGGGGTCGCTCTTTTGTTGGACAACCATGTCAATCGACCCAACTACGTAAAACCCTGTGTTCAATTAGCAATGGAACGAACGGGATTATTCAACCCCTTCAATTGGAGCACAGCTGAGGAAAGCCAAGTACTCACAGCCTATCTGAATATACGAATCACCTACACCACGGGAACAGCCAAGCCTATGACCGATGCCAATACCCGAGCACAAAAAACGCGACGTTATGTGGATCAGGGCATAATTTCAGATCGAAGAGGTTCCTTTATCTTTTCGGAAAATTTTGTCTGAAAAGTATTTCAATTAGGTTGATTCCTGTTTTAATCAGATTGGACCTTAAAGCGACGAATCAGTACGGCCCCGCTTTCCTTCAAGTTTGAAGTAAGCATCAATAACTGTTCTTTTTCGCCATCATCAATGGTGACGGCGACCGTATTGGGAGGAAGATCCCCCAAGTCGTCTGCATGCAGGATTAATACATTTTCAGCAGATTCCAGCTGAATTTCTATTATGGACTTTCGTTTACTCAGTCGAAATTGTTCTACCAGTACCTCCCCGTTCAAATACAGGGTTAAGATATCGCCGTCCACTACTCCATTGTCCCACATTTTCAGTTGAATATTGTTCGATCGAACATCTACGATCCGCTGTACTTCTACAGGTCTTCCCGTAAGATTATGATACTTCTCCTCTGGTTTCAGGATGGGCGTTTCAGATGAAGGAGCCAGTTTTAGGGGTTCCTGTTTTGGAAGCAGCCGCTCCAATAGAATAGTCCCTTCCGCACATCGTCCTTTTTCTGATGTAGTATTTTCTATAAATCCAGACCAAGGCCCTTCCAGCTTCATTTTATCGCCAGTTAATGTAAACTGAAGGGCTGTATTCTTTATACACCAAGGCCAACCTGCTTCCCCACGCTCGAAAACTTGTTGCTCCTGTACATCAATTGCTTTTAAGGCCTCATCCCAGGCCCATACCAAGGTATGCATTGCCCATCCGCCACCTCCTTCCGACACAATGTAAGAGCTTCCTTTGCCGCCTTCCTCCAACGTCATCTCAAAATAAAACCCATGATCTCGGTCCGACTGGGTTAAATAACCAACCCATTTTCCCAGGCGGGCTTGGGCAAGGTCAGGTTCCTGCGGTTTAATTTGTTTTGCTTGCAAAAACATTTGGCCGGGGGTACAGCCATCAGCTTTCCAATTGCCTTCCATACGATAGCTCCCCTGTTCCTCCTGGAAGCGCAGTTCAGCAAATTTTTTACACCAATTTGGAGCATCCGTGGTCAATTGTTCTATTTCCTGAAGAACAACAGTCCCTGCTTCGATGGCTCCAGATACAGAAAATCGGATTTGGGTAGCTCCATCAACATCAGCCACCATAGAGGTTCCGCTAATAGCATCACCCTGCTGTAACAGGTCCAGCTGATAATAAAAAGTATCCAAGCTGCCTTGCTGTAAAATGAATCCTTCCCAGACCCCGGTTACCAGCTGAGGCCAGGCCGATTTGGCAAAACTCACAGAAAATAGGACTATCAAAATCAAGGTACGCCCCATGCCTATAACAACTATTCTTTCTCAATCAGAGCCACTTTTGATTTGTCAGGTTGCATCCGAGCGCTTATTTACCTTTAAAAGCTGCCGCCCGCTTTTCGATAAAGGCAGAGGCACCTTCTTTAAAATCCTCCGTAATCGTAGTGGCTCCAAACTCCGATACCTCCCGGGCAAATCCATTTTCTCCGGTTTCAAAATAAGCGTTTACCGTCTCAATGATCTTGCTGATAGCGACAGGACCTTTCTCAGCGATCTTTTTTACGAAAGCTTTTGCAGTAGCCACCTCTTGACCGGCAGGAACGACGCGATTCACCAATCCCAGTCGTTCAGCCGATGCAGCATCGATCATATCAGCAGTAAGAAGCAATTCCATGGCCTTAGTCTTTCCTATGTATTGAATTAATCGCTGGGTACCACCAAAACCCGGAATTAAGCCCAGATTTACTTCCGGTTGGCCAAAACGCGCTTTCTCTCCAGCAACACGCAGGTGGCAAGCCATTGCCAGTTCACAGCCTCCGCCAAGGGCAAACCCATTTACAGCGGCTATCACCGGTCTGGAAAAGCGCTCAATTAGAAAAAAGACATCCTGCCCTTGTTGCGCCATTTTACGCCCCCCCTCTGCATCGAGTTCCAAAAACTCCTTAATATCAGCTCCTGCCACAAAGGCTTTTTCACCCGCACCGGTGATTACCACCCCCATAAGGCCTTCGCGGTTTGGTGCATCCTGGCTAAAGAAGACCCTCAACTCTTCCATGGTCTTCCGGTTGAGCGCATTCAGCGATTTCGCTCTGTTGATGGTCAATAGAACAATTCCTTCCGTTTCGTCTACCAATAGGTTCTCGTAAGTCATAACTCGATTTTAGTTGGTCTACCCCAAGTTACATTTAAGCTTCAAATCCCACTACCTATTCTTGTACCTCAACACCTTACGCCCTTCCCTTTCCGAAGCGTTTCGATACCACTATAGTCCAAAGAATAGCCAACATTACGCCAAAGGGAAAGGAAAAGAAAATCAGCCATCCTGCGGTAAACAGGTTATAAATAAAAACGCCCCAGGATATTCCCCAATGGGTACACTCCGAAGAACCGGCCTCATTAAGGTCGCAACCCAGTAAACCGCCTAGTATAAAGGCCAGGATCAAACAACATAAAGGGGCAACAGCTATCGCAGCGATAACCAAATAACCTGCCCCGTCCCAACCTATCTTTTTCAGAATGAAACCTTTAAACCAAGATGAATTCGGGTGGGATACCTGTCAAGTACACGCTTCACCAGAATATAATAGTATTACCGTTCAACCTTTTCCTCTGATTCTCGCATCACTCTTACCTGATGATTGATGGATTCCTGGTGAATGGCCTTTAACAAGATGCTCATAAATTCAGGGCTAAGTCCCTTATCGGCGCCTTTTTCAATTGCTCTTTCCAAAATCTCATTCCAACGATCCGTTTGAAGAATCGCGATATTGTTGCGTTTCTTATAGGCTCCAATCTTCTTGCTAAGCCCCATCCTCCGGCTCAGAAGATTGAGTAAATCTTGATCGACCTCATCGATTTCATGCCTCAGGTAAGCCAGGTTTTCAATAAATTCCTCATCATTGGTGGTAGATTGACGCGGCACCAGTTGATCCACCATTTCCTTATACCGGAAGGGCGTAATTTGTTGTTTGGCATCACTCCAGGCCTCGTCCGGGTTAGGATGAACCTCAGTCATAATGCCATCGTAGTTCAGATCCAGGGCTCGTTGGGCTATTTCCTGCAGGAAATCTCTCGTTCCACAAATATGACTGTGATCACAGATGATCGTCAGATTCGGAAATTGCCGTTTCAACTCAATGGGCAGCTGCCAACGGGGTATATTCCGATAGCGGGTATCGCCATGGTAGGAAAAGCCGCGGTGAATAACAGCCAACTTTCGGATACCTGCCTGGTATACGCGTTCAATTGCCCCAATCCATAACTTCAAATCCGGGTTGATGGGGTTTTTGATCATCACTGGAATGTCGACACCTTTTAACGCGTCGGCGACCTCCTGTACGGAAAATGGATTAACTGTGGTACGTGCTCCTAACCACAATACGTCAATACCATACTTGAGTGCTTCGAAAACATGCTGCGTATTGGCAACTTCTGTAGTTACTTTCAGTCCTGTTTCCTCTTTTACCCGACGGAGCCAGCGTAGCCCTTCCACGCCTACCCCTTCAAACGAATTGGGTCGGGTCCGTGGTTTCCAGATGCCTGAGCGAAAAAGATCAATGGATTGATCTTTAAGCGCGTGCGCCGTTTCCAATACTTGTTCCTCCGTTTCGGCACTACAAGGCCCCGCCATCAGCAGGGGTTTATTGGATGGTTGATCCAAAAGTGGTTCAAAGACCATTTTTTCCATGATAGGTTGATTTTTGAGCTAGTATTCTTCGAATTTGATTGGCCTCTTCTATCAATGCATAGAAAGTTTCAAAGTCCTTTTTGATCAATAAACTCCGAAATCGGGCCAGTTGATTAATATGTTCATCCAATACATCCAACACATTATCCCGATTTTGCCTGAAAATGGGCACCCACATGTCTGCAGAGCTCTTCGCCAGCCGAACGGTTGAGGCAAAACCGGCACTTGCCAGTTCAAAAATCCGGTTTTCATCCTGCTCCTTTTCCAAAACGGTCAATGCAAGCGCAAATGAACTGATGTGTGAAATATGCGACACATAAGCGGTGTGTCGATCGTGTGCTTCCCTGTCGTACTCAACCAACTCCATTGGAATGGATCGATACAAGGCTTTCGTTTTTTGAACTGCATCCGGTGCGCTCTGCTCAGGTTCGACCAAAACGCATACCTTCCCATCAAACAGGTTGGGGATGGCAGCTTCAGGTCCCGAAAATTCGGTTCCAGCCATTGGATGTGTGGCTACATATCGGTCCCGCATCGGATGATCTGCAAGTTCATCCAACAAGATTCCCTTTGTGGACCCAACGTCAATGACTACATGCCGGCTGTTAATTTGATCCAAGACCCTTGGAAGCAAAGTTTGAAGGGCATCCACCGGGGTTGCCAGGAGGATCAAGTCTCCCTTTTCAATCCCTTCCTCCAAAGAAACAGCCTCATCAATGATCCTTCTTCGCAAGGCCTTATCCTGGTTGTCTGGAATCAGATCCACACCAAGAATCTGGGATGCAAAACCATTCTCCCGCAGGGTTATCGCCAGTGAGCCTCCGATCAGTCCAATTCCGACAACGGTAATGATCATCTTAACTTCATTTTGTTACAACAGCTCCGGCTGTATGCATTCGTTCTAAAGCCTGTTGTATAATTTCTTCCGGCTGACAAAGGGAAAGCCGGATAAATGAATTTCCCTGGTCCCCAAAAATGCCTCCGGGTGTCAAAAATACCCGTGCATCGTACAAAACCTGGTCTGAAAGTTGGTACCCATCCCCATTCGGCACCCGGGCCCAAACGAACATGCCGCCTGCATCGGGCCTATATACACAGTCCAGCGTATCCAATAGTTGGTGGATCAATTTACGCCTGGACCGATAAACCGAATTGATGGACTCATACCAGTCCCTCCCAAGCGAAAGCGCCTGAACAGCTGCCAGTTGAACCGGTTTGAACATACCAGAATCCATATTGCTCTTAAATCGGATGACCTCCTGGAGATATTCGGTTCTTCCGGCAAGGACCCCTACCCGCCAGCCCGCTAGATGGTGGCTTTTACTTAATGAGTTCAGCTCCAGAGCCACTTCTTTCGCCCCTTCTACCCCTAATAGGCTCAATGGGGATTCACGCAGGATAAAGCCATATGGATTATCATTGACTAGCAGGATATGGTTCGATTTTGCGAATGCAACCAAATCCTCAAAAAACGTGGGATCTGCTTCAGCTCCGGTTGGCATATTGGGATAGTTCAACCACATAATTCTTACCCCATCCAAATCAATTTTTCGAAGCTCCTCCAGATCAGGTAACCATCCGCATTCTTCATATAATTTGTATTCAATCAAATCGGCACCTGCCAAAAGGGAAGCTGCCCGATAGGCAGGGTATCCAGGATTGGGCACCAAAGCTTTAACTCCCGGTTCGAGAAAGGTCATTGCAATATGCATGATCCCCTCTTTAGAGCCGATCAAAGGCAAGACTTCTCGTTCCGGATCCAATTCCACACTCCAGTCCCGTGCATACCATGCAGCAAAGGCCTGTCGCAATTGGGGTATTCCACGATAACTCTGATATTGGTGAGCTCCAGGCTGGGCTGCTTCGCGAGAGAGAGTTTCAATCACGGCTGAATGGGGAGGCAGGTCAGGGCTTCCAATACCCAAATTGATCACCTGGGCTCCTCCATCCTGGTTCATAGTAGCAATTTCACGAAGCTTTTTAGAGAAGTAATACTCCTTAATCGGCTCCAACCGCCCCGCTACCATTGGGTTTAGTTCCTCAAAGGAATTAGTGGAGTTCATGTTGTACAAATTTTCCTGGTTCGTATTGGCCTAGTATATGCAGGTCATTGACCAAAGGCCGAATGGCTGCCAACACCTGGTCCATTGACAGGCCCTCTTTGCGAACAATAAAGTCGATAAAAAACCGGTATTCCCAAGGATGACCGACGATTGGGGCAGACTGGATTTTTGAAAGGTTTGCACCATAGGCGGCTAAAATGGATAATACCTGGTGTAAACTCCCCACCTCATGCTTCAAGTCAAAGCACAAAGATACTTTGTGCCCAAGATTGGGAATGTGCCTTCCTTCACCTTTTCGAGTCAGTAAGAAGAACCGGGTATAGTTTTGTTTATCCGTTTCAATACTTCTAGCCAAAACTTCCAACCCATATAATTCAGCAGCTAGTTCTGAAGCGATGGCCCCAAGAGAAGGATCCTTCTGTAAGGAAACCTCCAAGGCGCTCAAGGCCGTGTCTGCTGACGCATTTAATTGTATCTCCGGGTACGCATCAAAGAAAGGCCTGCACTGCGCCAATGCCATTGGGTGGGAACTCACTGATTTTAAGTCACTTAATTTGGATCCAGGAAGTCCGAGCACATGTTGTTCGACGTGCAAATAGACCTCCCCGCAAATTTGAAGCTTTGAATGGTGTAATAAATTATAGTTTGGAAGAATACTGCCTGCCAGGGTGTTCTCAATAGCCATCAAACCCAGGTCTGAAGCCCTTCCGGATTCCGCCGTATCTAACAACTCCTCAAATGTATGGCAAGGCACGACTACAACCGATTCGTCTGGAAAACAATGCTTAGCCGCTACATGGTGAAAGGCACCTTCAACCCCCTGGATGGCAATGCGGAGCGGCCGCTCCTCCTGTCGTGGAGTTTCTCTTCCAAGAGGAGTTGTCGAAAAAGACGGATCTTTCAGATTCATAGTATTCAATTAAAAAAGCCTCGTCTAAGAAGGCGAGGCTTTTGTAAGGATCATACAGATTCCTCACCCCACCGTGGGAGTTAAAAAATAAAAAGCGAAAAACGGATAGCTCCTACCTTTCATTTGCGATTTGATATTCAATAAAAAAAGCCCCGAGCAACTTCGGGACTTTCAGTTTTATCTTGACAACAGACACTAACAGCCAGTCCCTTATGGTGATTGGAAATAATAAAAACCAAAAAAGAAGAAAGGCTGTGTCATAGCTGTATTGATCATTTTCAAGAGCATAAACATATAAAGAAAAACGGCCAGGACCAACACCAACATTTAATTTATTGTCTGGAATCCGACCTGTAGCCTTCTAAGGACTACCTTTTCTGGAAACGCTTAGTAGCTCGTTGATTGCCGTTTTCAAGTACTAAGGTGTAGGATCCACTAGGAAAATCCACTAGAGAGAGCCGGTCCTGGTATTGACCGATGATATTTTCTTCCCAACTCCTAAGCAACCTGCCTTGGGCATCCCAAAGGCTAAACTGGAATTTTCCTGGCTTTGCCACTTCGATCTGCACAGTTGCCTGATCATTGACCGGATTAGGCCAGATGGAAAGTCGCTCTACCAATTGACTTTCAGTGGTGGAAGTGATGGTTGATTCCAGGACAAATAATTGTCCTCCCATTGTGGCGTAGTACAGTTCACCGTCGGCATCTTCACCAAAAGTGGTAATGTTGGCATCTGTCTCCAGGATTATTTCTTCTGTCCAACCGGCATCCAGGACACTCTCTAGTGCCCATACCCGTCCGGAACAGTAGTCACCGAAGATATATTGCCCTTGTCGCGACGGGATACCTTCACCGCGATATACATAGCCCCCAGTCACTGAACAACCGTTTCCTCCATTATGCCTATATGCAAAAACCGGGAACGTAAGTTCGTCTATATCAGGACAATCATCTGATTCGAAGGCCTCATCTGCTTCAAAACAGTCCCAGCCATAATTCTCGCCACCAGGACTGTCGGCTGGTTGGAAATTAATTTCTTCCCACTTTCCTTGTCCCACATCCCCTATCCATAAATCACCTGTTTCCCGATCAAAGCTCATCCGCCAGGGGTTGCGCAATCCGAGTGCCCAAATTTCATCCAGTGTAAAATCATCCATAGCGAAAGGATTATCCTCCGGGATGGCATAAGGGTCTCCATTATCAATATCTATGCGCAGTATTTTTCCAAGAAGAGAAAGTCGGTCTTGTCCGGTTTCATCTGGGTCTCCCCCTCCCCCTCCATCTCCGGATGTCAAATAGAGCATCCCGTCTGGTCCAAATGACAAATCACCTGCATTGTGATTATCATTGGGCTGATTGAAAGAAAGGATTTGCTTTTCTGATTCTTCGTCAATTCGAAATTCCGGATCAAATACCACGGTAAATCTGGATATTTGAGTGTTTCCACCGGAATTAATGTAGTTGACATAGACGTAGTTGGATTCAGGAAAATCTGGGTGAAAAGCGAGGCCCAAAAGCCCTTGCTCAGAGCGATTACTTTTTACACGCGACCGAATATCCATGACCTCAACCGGCTCGGCATTACTCGATGGATCGAAAAACTTTACCCGACCGGACTTCTCTACAACAAAAAGTCCCGGTCCTCCATTGTGCGCTAAGGAAACTGGAGTGTTGAACGCTGAGGATAAAAGGTTAGCCTCAATGCCCGATTGAGCAAAAAGACATTGGTTTATCCCTAAAAAAATGATGATTAAAAAGAGTATTCTATTCATGGGTTTGAATTATTTACAAAAGAGTATCTACGCATTTCAAAGATCGAATTCTATTGAATATTTATCTTTAATCCTAGGTAAATTCTATCATATGCACAAAGCACTTATCCTAATCGGATACCTTTCGGTACTGATTTCCTTCCCGGCCTTCAGTCAGGTAACGCCTTCCAACATCTATCTGTTTAAGGTTAGGGTTTTTCAAGATAGTTTGTTTGAATTTACCGATCCCCAATTCTTGACGGCTTTTAATCGCAACGGTTACAATAACCATCCGTCCTTTTTCTCTAATGATGTCTTGTTTTTCTCCTCCCAGAATCAACGGCAATCCATGCCCGATCTTTATCAGTTCGATTTATTAAAACGCACAAAAACTCAAATAACAGATACGCCCGAGGGAGAATATTCACCGGCAGAGATGCCAAATTCCAGTTATTTTTCAGCTGTGCGCATGGAAGTTTCACCCCAAGATACACTCATTCGAATCTGGCAATTTCCAAAAGATCGAACTAGCAATGGCAAACCTATTTTCAAATATGTTAATGACATTGGATATTATACCTGGTTGAATAGCCGCCAAATCGCAGCGTACCGGGTATCCAACCCTTCCTACCTAACCATTATTGATGTGTCTACAGATCAGGAAACCCAAGTGGCTTCCAATATCGGCCGTTGTTTGAAAAGGCTCCCGAATGGCAATCTCGTATTTCTGCAAAACACCACCTATGGAGCCCCTTACCTCACTGAGTACAATCCTTATAACCGACAAAGCTCTCGCTTGGTGGATGCCCTACGCGGTAGTCAGGATTTTGTGGTACTTCCAAATGGAGTACTCCTGATGGGACAAGGAAGTAAAATCTATAAATTCGACAAGGTGAAAGACTCCTATTGGACAGAGGTGGTAGATCTAAAATTTTATGACATCAGCCGGATTACGCGCCTGGCAGTTAGCAGTGATATGAAATTAGCGGTCGTAGCCGAGTAAGGCTTCGCAGGTCCTATAAACGGGTCGCATTCTGTTCGCACCATTAATTTGCAAGGCCCTTTTCGGTGAGCCTGCATGAAAAGTCTAACGCGTTATCGCCCCAACTCAAAATAGCCTTTCCAAAGGATCTCCAAGTCCCTGTTGGGATGGTAATCTTTGGCGTAATAAAAGTTAATGCGTTCGGTAGCCGAATCGCTTAGCGTATGTTCTTGGAAGGCATCGCCAGGGTGGAGGATTCCCTTTTTTAGTTTAGGCAAATGGTGCATTGGCCTGGTAGCAGGTTTATAACCAATCCAGGTTTTCTGCCCTCCGATCACGAAAAACGCATTCCGCAGGACATTCCATCCTTTTTGCACCAATACTACATGGATTGGAAAAGTCAGGATCAGCCCTATTGAAGCTCCCAGATCGAGTAAGCGTTTATTGCGCCGTTGCATAGGTTGATCGATCCTGAACTGAATTTCAATGGTGTATAATTCCCCGGATGTATTTTTGTTGCTGCTACCGATCACACTCAGGCTTTCCCTCGGAACCATTTTGTACTCTACAGCAGGACCAAGTCGAGTCATCCAATCCATTACGGCTGTAGCGGGCACATCGTTCGAACAAAAAATGATCTCTTGTATTCTAAAAATCTTAACTACCTCGTCCAAGCGGTCCAGGCTGCTTAGATAATGTTCGGCATCCAAGGTCCCGTTAGGGGAAACTGTCCCAATAAAGTTTTTTTGGACAGCTGCTTCCTGTAGCAACTGCCGAACCCGGAGGCTCTCGTTTTGACTGCCAACAATGACCAAATTCTCTTTCTCATAGGTGCCCAACCTCAAATTTCCGGACCGGAGGAAATGGACGCCATACCGAATACCAACCGAATAGATCATCGCCCAAATAGAACCGATCACAATCATCGCCCTGGAGGAGCGCAGCTCAGAATCAAGTAACCCATAAATAGCTGCTAAAACCAGAGTGCCCATAAATACCCCTCGAATAACCCGCTGAAGACCGCCATCCCGGTCATAACCTCCACTTAAGAAGATCCCTCCTATCCAAATTCCGACATACCAAATAAAATTGGTATATAGAATGGAGTTGGAATAATAGTCTGGATCCTTAAAGTGGTAAGTCGACCAAAAATCTTTGAGCAATACCAACCCAATATAAAACCCAACAGCATCCAGTAAGGGGAAGGCCAATTTTTTAATAAACCGGCTGAGAAGGGCAAAAAAAGCCTGTAGGTATATGCCTACCTGAAGTAAAGCAACCAACTGGCTGGCTTTCCCTTTTTGAAAGTGCTTTCTGGCAAAGATGATCATGGCTTGATAAAATGCCCGGATGTAATTCAGGCTGCCCTTCTTGGTACTTTCTCCTTTGTAATGGATGATAGTTGTTTCCGGCAAATAGAAATTTTTATATCCACCCTGCCGCAGGCGATAGGAAAGATCAATATCTTCCCCATACATAAAAAAGGTTTCGTCCAGCCACCCGATTTGATCCAATGCTGAATGGCGAAGCCACATAAAAGCCCCCGAGAGTACATCTATTTCATGGGGTTCCGTTTCACTGAGGTAGCCGAGGTGATACTGGCTGAACCATCGAGATTTTGAGAATAATCGGGAAAGCCCTGAAGCTTTGCAAAAAGCGGCCCAAGGACTGGGAAAACCTCGTTTAGACTCCGGGAGAAAGGTTCCCGCTCCGTCTATCATGCGCACGCCCAGACCTCCTGCCTCCGGATGCGCTTCCATGAAAGCGAAACACTTTTTAAAGGTATCTTCTTCCACCACGGTATCCGGATTGAGCAATAAAACATACCTCCCCTTGGCCTCACGGATGGCCTGGTTGTTAGCTCTTGAAAAACCAACATTTTCGGTATTTGCAATCAAATGGACCTGCGGAAACTTTTCTCGGACCATTGGCACGGAGTCATCTACCGATTGATTGTCAACTACAAAGACCTCAACCCGCATATCGGTAGCCGCCTTGAAAACAGCGTGAAGCGCTTGTTCCAAAAAGTAGCGCACATTGTAGTTCACAATAACAACAGAAAGCTGTATGCTATCCTTTTCGGGCATTAACTGGATTTATAAGGCACGCGAGCTACAATGGAGCGGCCTAGTGTAAGTTCGTCCGCATACTCCAAGTCGCCGCCAAAAGCGACCCCTCGTGCAATTGTGCTGATGCGAATGGGATACTCTTTCAGTAGCCTAGACAAATAATACATGGTGGTATCCCCTTCTATGGTTGGGCTGATAGCCATAATAACTTCTTCTACCTCCCCCTTTGCAATGCGAGCTACCAGACCGTCTATATTCAGATCTTCAGGGCCAATTCCTTCGATGGGGGAAATAACGCCCCCCAACACATGATAACGCCCACGATATTGCCCGGTATCTTCAATGGCCATCAGATCGCGGATGCTTTCAACCAAGCAAATCTGCTCCGAATAGCGTCTTTTATCTGAACAAATGGAACAAACTTCTTCATCCGATATATTGTAACATATAGAGCAGGATCGTATACCCTGCCGCATTTGACCAACAGCCTGAACGAAAGCTTCCGTTTTTTCAGGCGGAGCATTGATTAGGTGAAGCACAAGTCGCAGCGCGGTTTTCCTACCGATTCCGGGAAAGGCTGCGAAGGCTTCGACGGCTTGCTCAATCAGTTTTGACGAAAAATTCATTCCCTAAAGGTAACGGATTGGGGGATTTGGGTCACAAAGGTACGTTGATCCTGGACAGTAAAAAATATTCGCTTACATTGGCCGACAATATGGTTTAACCTACCTTTATAAAGCAATTACAAACACGCGAAAATTTACCTGAGATCATGGCAGAAGTAATTCGTATGCCCCGCATGAGCGATACAATGGAAGAGGGCAACATTGTTGAATGGTTGAAAAAGGAAGGAGATGCCGTTGAAGCGGGGGAAACCCTGGCGGAGGTGGAAACTGACAAAGCCACCATGGAGTTGGATAGTTATGTCGACGGCGTGCTGTTGCATATTGCCATACCGGAGGGCCCAGTTCCGATCGATGGGGTGATAGCCGTCATCGGAGAAGAAGGGGAAGATTGGAAAGGTGCCTTACAAGAGGCTGAGAGTAGTAAAGCGAATGGCGAGACCAAGGAAACGCCGGAAGAATCGAAAGCAGAAGCACCATCAACCGTTTCCAGTTCCGGCAATGGACAATCCTTACAAGAAGCTATCCCTGCCGATGCATCCGCTAATGACCGGGTAAAAGCGTCACCTTTAGCCCGTTCCATGGCTAAAGAAGCCGGAATCGACCTACAAGCCCTTTCGGGGACCGGAGATCAAGGACGAATTGTAAAAAAAGATGTGGAAGCGGCTATTGAACATCAGGCCGCACCCCCGGCCCCTGCCCCTACTCCAACTGCCCCTCCAGCACCCGAAGCTCCAAAAGAGGAGGCCCCACAGGTAGTTCCTTTCGCTTTTTCCGCTAGCGGAGAGAATTTTGAGGATAAGCCCGTCAGCCAAATGCGAAAAGTTATCGCGAGGCGGCTTGGAGAAAGTAAGTTTTCGGCTCCACACTTCTACCTGACCATTCAAATTGACATGGCCAAATCCATTGCCATGCGGAAAAAGGTGAATGAAGTATCCCCCGTGAAAATTTCATTCAACGATTTTGTAATCAAAGCCGCTGCTGCTGCACTTCGCCAACACCCTGCTGTCAACTCTTCCTGGATGGGTGATCATATTAGGGAGAACAAAAACATCAATGTTGGGGTAGCTGTCGCTGTGGATGAAGGCTTACTGGTTCCGGTGATCAACTTTGCCGATATGAAAACCCTTTCTCAAATCAATACCGAGGTAAAAGAAAAAGCCGGGCGGGCTCGAGTGCGAAAATTGCAACCGGACGAAATGACCGGCAATACGTTCACCATTTCCAATCTCGGCATGTTCGGCATTGAAGAGTTCACTGCGATTATTAACCCACCGGATTCTTGCATCCTGGCAGTTGGCGGAATTAATGAAATTCCGGTAGTGGAAAACGGAGAAATGAAAATCGGCCAGCGTATGAAGGTCACCTTGTCCTGTGATCACCGGGTTGTGGATGGAGCTACCGGGGCCAAATTCCTTAACACATTCAAGGAAATTCTCGAAGACCCGGTTCGTCTATTGGTGTAATAAGTTTAAATAAAATCATGTCAAAGAAAACACTGGTCTTAGGTGCCTCGCTAAATCCAGTTCGGGCTTCCTATGACGCCGTTCAACGGCTCAAAGCCAATGGTCATGCAGTTGAAGCAGTGGGAGGCACTGCCGGCCAGTTGGATGGAATCTCCATAGTGGAAGGAAAGCCTGAATTGGAGGATATCGACACTATTACCTTATACCTCGGTCCTAAAAGACAACCCGATTTTTACGATTATATCCTTGCTTTACAACCCAGAAGGATCATTTTTAATCCGGGTACAGAAAATCAGGAATTGGCAAGTCTGGCTAAAGCGCAAGGAATTGAAGTAGAGAACGCATGCACCTTGGTTATGCTTTCTCTAAACAGTTACTAGAGGAGACGTAAAGAGAGAAAATTTGGAAAGGATTAGGAAGCTTGCTTGACTTCAGGCATCTTACACGCTTCACCTTCTGTTTTGCCGCAAACCTGGCATTCGCCAACCTGATTTTTTAGCATCGGGTTATTTGTAGCACAGGTACCTCTAAACTCATTACCCGTAACAATATGTCGAATATTAATCAACACAAAGGATAGGGTAAAAAATGCACCGACTATACCAAGCACATAAAGAAATTCCATCTTTCGACATTTTATATTGGTAAACAAGATTGTTGAGCCCTAGGTTTGAATTGGGAACTGCTCAATCCGTTTCATCGACAAAATTACGATTCATGCAAGATAAATTGGAGGCATTTGGGCGTCTATTAACAATAATGGATGAATTAAGGGAAAAATGCCCATGGGATCGAAAACAAACGTTTGCCAGCCTACGGAATCTTACTATTGAGGAAACCTACGAATTGGCAGATGCCATTTTAAAAGAAGACCTGGTCGGGGTCAAGGAAGAAATTGGAGACCTTCTGCTTCATATGGTCTTTTATGCCCGTATAGCCTCCGAATTGTCGGCCTGGGATATTGCAGACGCCCTGCACGCAGTTTGTGATAAACTGGTTGCTCGACATCCCCACATTTATGGAGATGTAAACGTAGAAAATGAAGAAGATGTAAAGGCCAATTGGGAGCGCCTGAAATTAAAAGAGGGTAAAAAATCGGTACTTGCCGGTGTACCCGATGCGTTGCCAGCCATGGTGAAGGCTTATCGCATGCAGGAAAAAACCAAGCAGGTAGGTTTTGAATGGGAAACCACGGAGCAAGTGTGGGATAAGGTAAAAGAGGAGATGAATGAAATGGAGGAAGCTCTTTCTGACCCTAAGGCTTCCGATGCGGAAAGAGAAGAAGAATTTGGTGATGTATTATTCTCTCTGATTAATTTTGCCCGCTTTCAAGGCATTGATCCTGAAACCGCCTTGGCTAAGGTGAATGAAAAATTTAAGGCTCGATTCGAATACATTGAACACCATGCCCCCCGGGCTTTAGAAGAAATGACCTTGGAAGAAATGGATGATCTCTGGAACGCAGCGAAAATGAGCCTAAAATCGTAGCTTCCCATTTGAAATTCCCAGCTGAAAGGATATCATTTTTTTGCTTATTTTAAATCTTTCTTCTGCATACATCCTCCTACCACCTGAAAAGCTAACCATACCCGATGAGGAAGATCGAAATGGAAATAGTTGCCCTTTCCCACACCCCAACCCAATCTCATAATTACGCTGTAGTACTCGGGGAAAAGCAAGGAACCCGTCGCCTACCTATTGTCATTGGCGGGTTTGAGGCCCAAGCAATTGCAGTGGCCATGGAAAAAATGGCCCCAAATCGTCCCTTAACGCACGATCTGTTTAAAAACACGCTGAATAGCTTCCAGATAGAGCTACGGGAAATTGTCATAAATAATTTACTGGATGGTATTTTTTATGCGAAATTGATTTGTGAGCGTGATGGAGAAACCATAGAAATCGATTCCCGGACTTCTGATGCAATTGCATTGGCGGTTCGTTTTGGCTGCCCTATTTATAGTTACGAGTTTATTTTGGATGCTGCGGGCATTGTTTTGGAAGAAGGCGAAGCAGAAGCAAGGTCTCCTGCTCCAACACCTATTCGATCTCGCAAAAAATTAAAAAGCCAACTCCCACTTGGTGATTTATCCAATGAGGAACTCCAGAAAATGCTAGAAGAGGTACTCGCAAAAGAGGATTATGAACGGGCTGCCAAAATTCGCGATGAAATGAATAGGCGCAACCTGGGCGAGTCCTAGGGATTAACGGAAGATAGGATGGCCTCGGGAAAAGTCAGTTGCTCCAGTACATTGGTCACCTTCTCCAGCATAGATGTAGTGAAATCCAGGTGGGTAACCATTCTTATCGTCTGCGGACCGAAAGCACTTGCCCGCACCCCGGCTTTGGCCAAACTAGCCAAAAACGAAGCAGAACTTAACCCCCCTTCCAGATCGAACAAAATGATGTTCGTTTCAACAGGGTACACCCGCTTAATGTAATCCAAGCTTTCCAGCACGCCCCCCAAGAACTTGGCCTTGTGGTGGTCTTCCTTCAATCGATCTACCTGATGTTGTAAGGCAAATAACCCCGCTGCACCTAAATAGCCGGCTTGCCTCATGCCTCCACCCATTGCTTTTCGTACCCGCCTGGCTTCTCGAATAAATTCCGAACGCCCCAGAAGCAAAGAACCTACGGGAGCACCCAGCCCTTTGCTCAGGCATATAGATATACTGTCCATTGCCTTTCCCCAATCCTTTGGATCTTCTTCAGTCTCTGCCAATGCATTGAACAGGCGAGCTCCATCCAGATGCAATTTCAATCCGTTTTTTCGACACACCTCTTGAATGGCCTGGACTTGCTCCAATCGATAGATGCTTCCACCTGCTTTATTGCAGGTATTTTCAAGGACAACCAACCGGGTCCGAGGCAACCAATCATAAGGCGCTTTGATGGCGGCCTCTACCTGAGCAGCCGTCAATCGACCCCGGTCTCCTTTTAACAGGTTTACGGCTACCCCGGAATGAAAGGCATAACCGCCCACTTCATACTGATAAATATGGGAGTATTCGTCACATATGACTTCGTCCAATGGCCGGGTATGCACCTTGATCGCAATTTGGTTGGTCATGGTACCTGATGGACAAAACAGAGCTGCTTCCATACCAAACAAATCTGCTCCATAAGCTTCCAATGTTTTCAGCGAAGGGTCCTCGCCAAATACATCATCTCCGACTGGTGCTTTCCACATGGCCTCCAGCATCCCGGGCGTTGGTTGGGTAACTGTATCTGAGATTAGGTCAATTCTGTCCATTTCCATAATCTGTAATATCAATTGTTCCTTCAAATACCTTCTTTGCAGGGCCACAAAGCCAAATATCGGAAAAACGGTTTCCCACTTGTCGAAAACGAACTTCCAGAATGCCGCCCTTGGTCTGTACGTTAATGGAACCTTCGTGCTTTTGTTCGTCCAGCACATAGGATAAAGCTGCTGCCGTAACACCTGTGCCGCAGGAGAGGGTTTCTGCTTCCACTCCCCGCTCGTAGGTGGCCATACGAATCCCGGCATCTGTTTTCTCTACAAAATTCACATTGGCACCTTCCTCCCCATAAGGACTACCATATCGAATACGCCTCCCTTCCTCGTTTACCAGAACCAAATCTAATGCATCGACAAATTGAACATGATGCGGAGAGCCTGTATCCATAAAGAAATACCCATTTCCTTTGGTCACCTGGTCCACCGGGTTCATTTGGAGATGTACATAGTTACTCTCGTGATTAATTTCGGCTCGGTGAGGTCCGTCAAAGGCCTTAAAGTGACAAGTCGAGCCAATCCGCCCCAGTGCGTGGGCAAATGCTACGGTACATCGCCCCCCATTGCCACACATGCTACCTGGCCGACCATCTGCATTGTAATAATCCATTCGGAAATCAAATCCGTCTTCATCCGCCAGAATGATCAGGCCATCAGCCCCCACTCCAAAATGCCGATCACAAACCAATCGGATCTGTTCCTTGGTCAGTATGGATTGGGAAGGTAGTTTGCGACCATCTAACAGCACAAAGTCATTACCCGTACCCTGGTATTTGTGGAAATGTATGGTATTCATCGATTCAATTCTTCTAAAGAGTCTGTTTCTGTCTTGGGATCGGAAGACTCTTCTAATTCAAAGCCAACAGGCACATCGAGAGCATAATGACGGTATGCAATGACAGATAAAAAAGCCAACAAAACGACTAAGCCAATCAGAGAGATCCGCCATCCAAAAATATTTCCGATATAATCCCCATCCATGGGATCTGGTTTTGATTCTTTGCTCATTTAATCGAAATTACGAAGACTGTCAGACTCCCCACCAACCACTTATTTGCTGCAGTGTCCAGGGATTTCCCTCGAAGATAGAAAGTCCAGGTATTGCAACATTAAATAAGGTTGAAACGTTGGTCAGAATACATTCTTGAAGAGTTGCCACACCCAAATTGATATTTAAGGAATATCTTAGGATTTATCCTTTTGTTGTCCCAAATACCGGCCCGAACCAAAGGCCTCCAAGGCTTTTCTTGTAAAATTGAAGTGAAGGTGCTATTTTAAATTTATAATTTAAATCGATGAACAGGGCGATCCTTCTTGTATTGCTTTCTTCTTTGTTGAGTTCAGTCTTGGCAATCTTCTTGTATCGCCAATTCGAGCATCCCCGTGAGATCATTATCCGGGAGTCCATCCCTGTTCGTTACACAGGTGGTGATGACCCTTTGATTCGGAGAAAGCCGACACCTTCTTTAATTCTCCCCTCAGCGCCAACCAATTTCATTTCGGCGGCCGAGTTTGCCATTCCAGGGGTGGTCAATATCAGTACCAAACAAAAAGGCCGGGTATTTAATTTTTGGGAATCAACAAGCCAGGGTAGTTCCTCCGGTTCCGGAGTTATTATTTCAGCTGATGGGTACATAGTCACAAATAATCATGTGATTGAGGACGGAGATGAAATTGAAGTCACACTCGCAGATAAACGGGAGTTTACCGCTGAATTGTTGGGTACAGACCCCGGTACAGATTTAGCTCTACTCAAAATTGAAGCAGACGGTCTACCCCATCTAAATTTTGGTGATTCCGACAGTTTGCGTATAGGGGCGTGGGTATTGGCCGTTGGCAATCCTTTTAACCTGGAAAGCACGGTTACTGCAGGTATCGTTAGCGCAAAGGGAAGGAGTATAAACCGATTGGAAGGGCCAGATCGCATAGAATCCTTCATTCAAACTGACGCAGCGGTCAATCCCGGTAATAGTGGAGGGGCACTCATAAATACGCGAGGCCAATTGATCGGCATCAACACCGCGATCATTACTCGGTCCGGGCAATACGAAGGGTACTCTTTTGCCGTTCCGTCCAATCTCGTTCAGAAAGTAATCCGAGATCTTCGGGATTATGGAATGGTACAGCGTGGGCTGCTTGGGGTTTTTATCAATGAAATGAATAGCGAACGCGCCAAATCCTTGGGGCTCAATGCGATTGAAGGTGTATATATCAGTCGGGTAAGCCCTGGAAGCGGAGCCGAAGATGCAGGCCTACAAAAAGGAGACGTAATTGTAGCGATCAACGGGGTCAAAACCAAAACGCTTCCTGAAATGCAGGAACAGGTGGGCAGGTTCAGGCCCGGCAATACGATTACCATATCCTACATTCGGAATCAGAAAACCTATAAGGTTGATGTAATTTTAAAGAACAAATTGAATTCTACCAGTCTGGTCTCTGCCCGAAACGAACAGATGCTCGAAGATATTGGCTTCGAGTTACGCAACCTGACCCCCGATGAACACAAGCGATTATCCTCCTCGGGCGTAATGGTAGTGAGTATCGATCGTGGGAGCCTAATCGATAAAACCAATATGATGCCCGGTTTTATCATTACCAGTCTGGATGGCAGTCCTACTCCAAATGTGGAAAAGCTGATCGAAGCCCTTCGCAGCACCGACGGTCAGACACAACTCAAGGGGCTATACGAGGAGTTTCCCGGAGAGTATACCTACCAGTTTGATATGGAAGTTAAATAGGTAGATGTTACTAAAAACCTATTCAGAAAGGACCCTACAAGCAGACTTGTGGGGTCTTTTTTGTTAATTTCCGCTACTGGAAATGCCCAAACCAAAATGACTAAAAAAGAAATCGAGAAGAATCAGTTTGAAGATCATATGAAGCTCCTGCTCAGTCGGCTGGATCATGAATTCCAGCAAGTAAAACTTGGTGGCGGAGCCAAAAAGATCAAAAAGCAGCATCAAAAGGGCAAGCTTACAGCTCGGGAACGTATTGCCGCCTTACTGGATGAGGGTACGGAATTTACTGAAATAGGTGCCTTTGCAGGGCACAATATGTACCAGGAATATGGGGGCTGTCCTTCTGGCGGCGTCGTTACTGGCTTAGGTCGGGTGTCAAACCGGCTTTGTATGATCGTAGCCAATGATGCTACGGTTAAAGCCGGGGCCTGGTTTCCCATAACAGGCAAGAAAAATCTCCGGGCACAGGAAATTGCCATGGAAAATTACCTTCCTATCATTTATCTCGTAGATAGCGCCGGTGTGTTTCTTCCCATGCAGGATGAGATCTTTCCCGATAAGGAACATTTTGGCAGGATATTTCGCAATAATGCGATTATGTCGAGCCGAGGAATTCCCCAAATTGCTGCGATCATGGGAAGCTGTGTGGCAGGAGGAGCCTATTTACCCATCATGAGTGATGAGTCCCTGATCGTGGAGGGGACCGGATCTATTTTTTTAGCTGGTCCCTACTTGGTGAAAGCCGCAATCGGAGAAGACATCGATCAGGAAACGCTTGGAGGAGCAACTACGCAAACGGAAATCTCGGGGATATGCGACTATAAAATGCCGGATGATGAAACCTGCCTGACTACCATTCGCGACCTGGTAAGCCAGATGGGGCACACCCCCGTTCTTGGCTTTGATCGTATTGAGCCGACTGCTCCCAGGAGGGCTTCGGAGGAAATCCTCCAGATTTTCCCTGATAATCCGACCAAGCCCTATCGAATGGAGGAAATCCTGGAATGTTTGGTGGATGATTCCAAGCTTACTTATTATAAAAAGGATTTTGGGAAAACGCTGCTTTGCGCCTACGCCAGAATTGATGGTTGGTCGGTGGGAATAGTGGCCAACAGCCGCGTAGTGACCCGGAACAAGAAAGGGGAAATGCAATTTGGAGGTGTCATTTACTCTGATTCTGCCGATAAAGCCGCCCGGTTTATCATGAATTGTAATCAGAAAAAAATCCCTCTGGTTTTTTTACATGATGTTACCGGGTTTATGGTCGGATCACGTTCGGAGCATGGCGGTATTATCAAGGACGGGGCCAAAATGGTCAATGCAGTTAGTAATTCTACTGTTCCTAAAATTTCAATTGTACTTGGCAATTCATACGGAGCAGGCAATTATGCGATGTGTGGAAAGGCGTACGATCCCCGTCTGATTGCAGCTTGGCCAACGGCAAAAATTGCCGTTATGGGTGGGGCACAAGCAGCTAAAACACTATTGCAAATCCAGGTTGCTGGAAAAAAAGCCAAAGGAGAGGAAATAGCCGCTGAGGAGGAAAAAAAGCTACTAAAGGAGATCACTGATAAATATGAAGCCCAAACCTCTCCTTACTACGCAGCTGCCCGTTTGTGGGTAGATGCCATAATTGACCCCCGAACGACCAGACAATTTATTTCAACCGGCATTGAAGCCGCTAGTCATGGTAAACTTGAAACCTTCAATGTGGGGGTTATTCAAACCTAAATCTATTTTCGGCTTATAGTTGTATGGATATAAAAGGAATTTATGAAATGGTCAACCGAGAATTTTAAAACCTGGCTAAAGCGTCTGGGGTTAGTCGGTTTCCTGTTCTTCTTGATAAAAGGACTCGTCTGGGTAGCTATTTTTGTAGGCATTGGAAAATGTGCACTCTAAAATTGAACCCGCCTACATGTGTTACAATATCTTGCCTATCACCCTACTGCTCTGGCTATGGCCCGGTTTTATCTTGGCCCAAGAGGTAATTGAGTTACAAAACCCGTCACTCGAAGGTCGACCATCTACGGGAAAAGTTCCTCCCGGCTGGTATTTCTGCGGCTCCAAAAAAGGAAATGTACCCGATCTTCATCCCGGAAATTTTTTTCAGGTCGATAAGCAGCCAAGGGCTGGAAAATCTTATGTCGGTTTGGTGGCACTACCTACAGGTAACAAAGGTGCTATTGGTCAGTTGCTATCACAGCCTATGGTGGCTGGCCAATGCTACGAGTTATCCCTGTTCGCAGCCAGGGCTTCCGACTACGTGGCAGCCCTTCCCACAACCCGCGAACCGATTAATTTCAATCAACCATTAATGCTGGAACTATACGGTTCCACGGAAGCTTGTACCAATACGCAATTGCTAGCCGTGGCCGGCCCTGTTTTATATCCCGATTGGATCTTATACCGCTTTCAATTCCAACCTGCTAACCATTTTACCCACCTAATGATCCGGGTAAATTACCAGACAACCGACAAAAATTATCCCGGAAATGTATTGCTGGATCAAATTTCAGCCTTATTCCCAATAGATTGTCAAAGCAGTAAACACTTAGTCACTCCCGATACCTTACAAACCGTTCCCATAGGCAGTAAGCAAGCCTGGGTAGCTTATGTTAAATCCAACGCCGGCTGCTTGGAGTTTGCTGCGGGTACGCCTCATCTGAAAAAAGCCGCCTATTACTGGCAGGATAGTCAGTTTCTGCTCTACGGCAATGTATACTTACATAGCTTGGCATTAGCCATGAAGTACTTTCCCGACCAAATATTGGAAATTGTTATTAAAGGAGAATCCAGTAAGGTTCGAAGGAATCGAAAACAACAAATTCGAAAAGCCTGGAAAGAATTGGGTGTATCGGGCAAGCAGGTTCAAATTCGAACGAGCAAACGAAAAAAAACCATTTCTCGAAACTGGATTGAGAATCAATGGGTCCGGGTTCGATTGAAATAAAAGCGCCATTCGATAACCCTCAACCCTTTGAATCCCTATCTGGTTTACCTATTAGAAAACCTTAATCCATGCATAAGCTCCTGGGGTGTTTATTGATTTTTCTTTTGCTCTCGATGGGTTCTCTATCTGCTCAGCTAAATACTGCTTCGTTGATAGAATGGCAATCTTCTAAACCTGCTTTTCAATTTTCTTCTCTCCTGTTGCAGTCGAATAGGCTGCTGGTGGGTCCGTCCTTGCCATCTATCAGCCAATATGGGCCCCAAAATGCATTAGCACCGAAAATCTACAGCTATCAAAGCCTATCGCCTTTTTGCAAACTGGATGTCCAATTGGATAAGGTTGCACCGCTCAATATCCGTTTTCGTTTGGGTGAGGTAGAATATGTAGATCGGCTGGAAGGAAAAGGTCCAACCCGGACGGATTATCGTAGATGAAACAGGTTAGTTACCCCCGGCGTTCTGGCCGAAATAAACCCTTCTCCAAACTCAAATCCGGAAGATCTTCCATAGGTTCGGGCTTTAGCTTTGAGAAATTCATAGAAATCTTTTCCGGAAATAGGGGTGCTGGCTTCTTCAGCATACTGTTGATCTCCTTCAATAAAAAACTGGGACCTGAACGCGCGAACCAACTCCATTTTCTTTTCGATAAAATCCGTGATATCTACCACAAAGTCAGGAACAAGGTTTTGATCCTGAATGAAATGATAAACGGCCTTTGGCCTCCAGTGTTCCTGCATCTGTCCTTCCTGGCTATAGGTTTCAATTTTTTTTAACCCACTTAAAAAACAGGCTTCCAGGCAAATTGCAGCGGCTCGCCCATGGTCGGGGTGGCGATCTTTCGGTGCATTAAGTAAGACTATCTCCGGGCGGTGAGCACGTATGGGCTGAATAATGGTCTTTAGCGTAGCTTCCGTATGTGAAAAA
Organism: uncultured Saprospiraceae bacterium; assembly: GCA_964641965.1. Lineage (GTDB taxonomy): Bacteria > Bacteroidota > Bacteroidia > Chitinophagales > Saprospiraceae > JAJDFU01. Next base: position 87,267 of record CAZXLD010000009.1, read on the forward strand.
AAACCATCCAGAAGGTCCAAATTCTCTCTGAATTCGGCACCCATTAATTCAGCAGCGTGTTTTGCCTCTTCAGTTCGAATTTCAGGCGTACCTCGAGTTCCCAGTTCACCACGCGTCATGTCAACCAATCCGATCTTTTTCCCAAGCGCAATGTGTTTTAGTAAAGTACCGCTGCAACTCAGTTCTACATCGTCTGGATGAGCTGCAATTGCCAGAATATCTACCTGCATAGCTTAGTGTTCTGCCGCGAATGTACCACCATTTATAAAAAATCCCGGCCAGGATGGAAATCGCTGGCCGGGACTATAAATAAAAACTAAGTTATTTATTTCACTTTCACAAAGGGCTTAACCAGGTTGATGTCAGCACCTTGAATCCGTACATAATAGGTTCCGGCATTCAGGTTACCTGCATTAATCTCAACATCGAACGTATTCACCGGTAGATTTTCAAAATAAACCATCTTACCGACCGGATCAAATACGCTTACGTTCAAAGCTTGTTTACTTGCCTCTGAAAGCTGTACCCGTAGAAGATCCCGAACCGGGTTAGGTAGGATGGAGAAGTCTAATAATCTGGCCCGAGCTCCTTCTTCGGTTAAGGACTGGTCCAAATCTGTATTTTCTTCTAAAACTGGAATTGACTGGACATCAAGAATCTCAGGCACATTGAACCTTAACATTGGTGCCAGTGGAGTCTCATCAGAGGAAAAGGACATGCCATTGCCGTATCTCTGCTCCACAATCAAGGTTACAAATTCGCTTTCAGGAGCTTGCTCAACATCCAGATTCCAAACCATGGCCTTTCCATCAACCGGTTCTCTGGTAAGGCTACCGATCGCACGACCAACTTTCCGAGGCCGATTGGAGGGATGCAAGTTCACTTCTGTCCAGTTGGAATGGCTTCCCAGGTAAACTTCGGTTAATCCAGCGCCTGAATTTCCATTTAAATACATCACTAATTGAGCATTTACAATGGGACCATTAAGGGCTCGAAGGTCGAATTTGAGGTACGTAACACTTCTGTTATTGCTGATTTTTAGCGTTCGTCCATGGGGATTGGGGTTTTCCCCGTTCTCAAGATAGGTGGCGTCCAATAAATTAGCCGCCCCTTCTTGATTTCCAGCCACAATCACACGCACAGAATCCGTATTGGAAAGTACAGGAAGGCCATTATCAGTCACGGTGAGAAGAAAGGTATATTCTCCAACGGGTAAGCTAACTGTAGGCGTGGCATCCGTTGAAATTTCTATGCCGCCCTGTTCCCAGGAGTAAGATAGGGTATTGTCAATATCCGGATCCGAAGAGCCGGTTCCGTCCAGCACTACAGACTCTTGGCCGTTGTCATCTGCATCAATAACAATAATATCATCTCCGGCCTCTGCCATAGGGGGTTCATTTCCGGAAATGATAGTGACGACTACGGTGTCGGAGCCACTCTTAACCAGGGTTTCGTCATCATCCGTTACTGTAAGAATAATATTATGCACACCGACTGGTAAAATCACATCCGAGATGGCATCGGTGCCAATAACCTGATTATTCAACATCCAGGAATAAGAAAGCGACCCACCGTCCGGATCGGAAGATGCGGTTCCATCCAAGGTAATTGTCTCGGTACCATCAATATCCAGGTCTTCAACCTCCTGATCAGGTCCTGCATCTGCCACGGGAGGCTGATTGCCTTCCAGCACAGTCACAACGACTGTATCTACAGCACTCTTTGGGTCGTTGGTATCCTGATCGGTTACCGTTAGTACCAAGGTATGCGTGCCGATTGGTAGCGTAACACTCGGACTTACTGTAGTCCCGACTTCAACACCGTTGAAGGTCCAGGCGTAAAGAAGGTTCCCTCCTTCGGGATCGGATGAGCCAGAACCATCCAAAACCACAATTTCATTTTCACCTAAATCCTGATCAAACACTTCCTGGTCAGGACCTGCATCCGCAACAGGGGGCTGATTGCCTGGCAGTACATTAACCAACACGGTATCTGTATCGCTCTTCGGATCAAAACTTACATCGGTCACGGTAAGCACAACTTCATTTAAACCTACTGGCAAAATAACTGTCGGGTTGACTGATGTTGCTATTTCCTGACCATTGAATGTCCAGGAATAGTTCAGGTCATCTCCATTGGGGTCAGACGAATTAGTCCCATTCAGCACAACCCCTTCATCTCCCCCTAGATCTGTATCTACGGCAATTTTGTCCGATCCTGCATTAGCAACCGGAGCGTCATTTGGTTCGAAAACTGATATAGTAACGGTTGAGGTATTACTCAGGGGTACGTCCCCATCATCGGTTACGCGAAGGGTTATCACATGGATACCCAATGGCAAGGTAACCGTTGGGTTAATCACATTGGCGATGACCTCATCATCTAATGTCCAAGTGTAGAAAAGATCGTCATTGTCAGGATCAAAAGAGCCCGAACCGTCAAGGGTTACGTCTTCTGTTCCATTCTGATTCTCGTCTACCAGGATCTGGTCTTCTCCAGCATTCGCTATGGGCGCTGTATTTTGCGAACTACCATCCACAATCAAAATGTTGAGGGTCTCTGTCCCCAACAGTTCACCTTGTCCCTGAGATTCGCTATACAAGGAGGCTTCAATGGAATAGGCCCCATTGTCAAATGGATATCCTACAAAATCTCCCGCTTTGTCGCCATATACGGCATAAGGGGCTCCCGACTCCGATTTGGTAAAATCGAAAGGACCCACAATATCGAATACAACGCTTCCGACAGGCACCTCCGGGCGATAGTCAATGGCAAGGGAAAGGGGCTCATTGTCTTTGTTGATCACCTCTCCATTAAACAGGTTTCGGATATCAACATCTGTAGCTGCATTGATCAATACAAAATTGGTTCCCACCCCTCCTTGAGGAGACTCTACAATCACTCGAACTTCCTCTTTATCCGATAATCCGCCGCCACCAGTTTCCTGAACGGTCAGTTCATAAACATTAACGCCTGAATTTGCCGTTACCTGCGGTTTGGAACTATTGGATATAACCTGGCCGTTTTTGCGCCAGGTGTAGAAAAAGTTATCGCCATCCGGATCAAAGGAGCTGGACCCATCGAGGGTGACAGTCTCTGAACCATTGTTGTTAGTATCAAATAGCAAAGCGTCCGGGCCTGGGTTGGCTACAGGTGCGGAATTGATTCCTGGGTTATTGACGGTCCAATTAAAGGTCGTACTGCTTGACCGGATCGGGTTCCCGTTATCGGTTACCGTGACAGTAACTGAAAAGGTTTCGGATGGCCCGACGATCCTTTCTGATTCCGGATTGGTGAGCCTTTGAGCGGTAAAGGTAGGAATGTTAGTCCGGTACAAAACCATCCGATCAATTGCCTGAAAAGAAGAACGAGCCGAAAGCAGGATGTTGTAAAAGCCTGGTGAATCAAAACGAGCTAGTACCTCGTGTGCATCATCATCGCTGGTAACTCCTCCGAATGACCAGTTATTTGAACTATTAAACACCTTAAACCAACCGTTTGCACTGTTCCCATTGGGAATACCTCCTTGACAATCATTATCGTTCTGGTTGATCCCTTGCGGGCATATGATGCTAGCTCCACCATCTTGTGAACCGAAAAAAGCATCTGATTCAATTTTCAACCAGGTATCGTTATGTTCAGAAATATTCGTTCCGTTCCCTACCTGAGTACGCCATTCAAAGCGATATACACCCGGATTATTGATGCGAATGGGGTACACAAGCAAACCATTGCCAGGTGTACTCAGGAACTGTTGACCTTCCCAAATGATGTATTGGTCACCGGTAGCTTCTTCCGGATTATCCACATTCGGAGCAGAGATATTTGGACCAGGACCAATTTCCCAGCTTCCTGTCAAGTCATTGACCGATTCCATCTCGATCACGATTAATCCACCTTCCTCTTGAAAGGTGCCCCGGTTGGCATTAAGCCCTTGGATCGTACCGGTGATTTGACCAGTATTGGGGTTAATGTTCAACCCATTTGGAAGCCCGGTAGCCTCGTATACTAAAACCTGGCCGGCATCGGGGTCAGTAGCTTCAATTTGGAGGTTTACACTCTGTCCAACATTATTATCTTGATTTCCAGGGTTCTGAACATTTGGTGCATTGTCAAACCAGTTGGCATCCAAGTTTGCCCAGTAGGCATCTTCAAAAATAAAACCTGAATAAGGGGTAATTGAGGCAGTGGGTTCCACATTCGGGAGGGACATACCCAGGCTGAATAAGCTTACAAGCAGAACTAAAAGGGAAGCTCGCCTCAGGGTCGAACGATTGGTACTCATGGTGTTATAAATTGTTTAGTTGGTTAGTAACTGTAATTTCATACTTAAATTGATTTCCGATTTTTCAAACCGGTATCTGATTCGTCAAAAGGAATACCCCGACTCTAATACATTGGTTTGACACTCACCTGATCAAAGCCTACTAAACGCTGTTTCGTTTTGATTTAAACTCGAAAAACGCGTGAAGCCTTAAGAATGGCAGGTTTACTGTCGTTTCCTCTCAACCTGTGTTCAAAAGAGACAGCTACATAAATAATGTACCGCACCTTTATTGGGATACAGGTCAGTTATTCAGATCGGTTCTTGAGCAATAACTATGGACCTAGAAACTGGCCCAGGAAAGAAATTCTGTTAGTTAGGGCAGCATCATTTTTTATGGATGCTGCCCTACACAGGTTATTCAGGTAATTCCTACCCTACTTCTTAATGAAGGATTGAGAAGGATAGACATATGATTCTGAGATCAATTGTAAATAATATACCCCGGATGGTAAGTTCAGTCCATTCAGGTCTAAGTTGAACTGGCCATTAGTACCCACCAGGTTCGTGTTAGCCTGATGAATGGTTTGCCCATTAAAGTTGACCAATCGGAGGCGGATTCGTTCTCCTGATTTTCCTTTCACCATCACATTCAACCGATCCGAAGCCGGATTAGGGAACACCTGGATATCCCGCAGAATTCCAAGCGGATCAAAGACACTGGTTGTCAAAGATGGAATCAAAATGAACGGCTCGGCATCTGCAAGCACAGAAGAGTCGCCCAGTAATATGTCACTGGCCACGTCTTCACCCAAGAAGCTGATATTGGTAGTATCGGATGTGATTACCGTAAAGCTTATGGTAACCAGATCAATCGTGCCAGAAAGGGTGCCTGAAGCTTTAGTCCCCTCGTATTCTAGGGTACCCTGGGTATTATCATAAGTCAAGGGTGTGGTAACAACATCCAGGTCCGATCCCAAATCAAAGCCCAGGATTTGCAATACGTCTTTATTGTATTCCAAATTTAGAGCTACCGTATTGAAAGGCTGCGTTCCGGCTTTTACCTGAACCGTTACATCAAACACACTTCCGTTCGTAAATGGATAATCTCCGTCAATGACTTTGTCGAACACCACTACATCAACGATCGCAAAGCTATCTGAACCGCTGCAATTTTGGTCAATGAGGTCATTAACGATTTCAGTAGCATCTGGATTAATTGAACCTAAATTATCGTTGCAATCCAGATTATTGGCAACAAACCCTTGAGGTGCTGAACAGCCTTGGGTAGTGGAATCTATAGTTCCATAACCATCGTTATCTCCATCATACCAGAAGGTGAATAGTTCTTGAGATGGGTTAAAATTATCCGGGCAATTGTCTTGTTCATCCGGAATACCATCGCCGTCCTTGTCTCCGGGTAGGAAACGGAGGATTAACAAGTTGGAAAGTTCGCCGACTACGCTGCTCGCACTGCTGTACGCAATCTCGCTCTGTTTGGCTACAAAGTAATTTACCCCCCCGATTCCATCCAACTGGTCGTTGGAGGATGGGAAGAGCGATAATTCAATTTCTCCTTCCCCATTGGCATCCAACTGTACAGTATACAGATTGCGATTGAGGGCCTGATTAGCATAAAAAACGGTGTCAGATACGTTGAATGGCTCCTGATCCTTTGAATTCAGATCTGCATTGATTTGTAGCAGGGCCACATATTGGTTGGGATCCCCGGTGATCTTGATCGTCTGAACAATATTATCCACCGTATCAGCAGGTTCAGCAATTCCGTCTACACTGATAACCGGAGCATTAATAACCTCTTCCAACAAATTTGCACGTCCACCACCCAGGCTTCCATCTTCAAAAATGGTACCTGAAACCGTCGTTCCATCTTCAAAATTTGCGGTAACGGTTGCTCCTACAAGCTCAAGACCTGATATTTTACCCGGACCGGAGGCATCGGTAAGCCCTTGAATACTGTTTGGATCAATATCCAGCGAAAATTGTAGCGAATCTCCTGGATCAAAGCTGGTAAATTGTAGTTCCAATTCTCGGAATCCATTTTGGAAGGGCACCTTGTAGGGGTCAACACACACATCCAGGAAGAACTGGAGGCCAGTCAGACCGGAAGTGGGTGAAAAGACATTGAAACACTGTCCGGCTCCATCTCCTGCCGCACCTGTTGGATCGAAAACCAGGTCGGGGAAAACAGCCGTGGAAAGATCGAAAGTCAAGGAAGTGATCTTTTCGGTAGCAGCATTATTCCAGATGGTTACATTGGTAGATGCTCCAGAAATGTCAGCATCGATTGGACTATTTGGAGTAATGGAAACCACGGCCTCGGTTACTTTGGTTTGTATCTGCCACTTAAACGTATCCGCCACGATCTCGGAGGAGGGTTTGTCAGCTGTGACGATCACAGTATATATTCCATCACTATTTGGACCTCCATTTTCCGCTCCCTCTGCTACCGTGCCACCTACTAGTCCGATCATAGGATCTAGCATGGAAATTCCTGCCGGCTGACCACTGATGGCGTAGGTGAAGTTCTCATTTGAATTGCCGCCCACAGCGGTAAGATCAAGGTCCACCTGATCACCTATCCGGTTGAATTGATCCGGAACAGGAACAAAGGTCAGCGGAGCGTCTCCGTCTTGGCCCAATATTTCAATACCGCAAACCAATGGGTTTTGGACCGGTCCGTGGATAAACCGAATATTCAAGCTTCCGTCCGTCACTGTCGTTGAATAGGATACCAGCCCGCCCGTTTCGTGTCCAAACAATTCTACAATATCAATATCGGTAAGCGCTGCCGGAATTACATCTTCCACCTCCACGGAGAAGACGCGTTCGCCTTCCTCAGAAGTCCCGCTGAATCCATTTGCAAAGTAGAGGCGAATTTGATAGTTGCCAGGCTCTACCGGGAAAGCATACTCCATTTCATTGCCGCCAGGTCCATCTGAGCGCTCGGTATCGAATATGCTTTTAGGTACGATATTGGTATCTACACTCTCATCGTAATTCGTTATTTCAAAAGAGTTGGTACCATTCGTCCCAGGTTCTATGAGGTACTGTGAATTATTAGGACCGGTATCTTCTCCCCAATCCATTTCATCATCAAGCGCTGCTACTTGTGGCCCTCCAGAATTGACCCGGAAAAGAACCAGAGAGGCAGCCAGCACATTAATTTCAAATTCATCTTCTACAAATAAGCCATCCGGATCTGTTGCTCGGATTACTACGGTGGTCGTACCTCCCGAGGGTGGGAAGATAACCTGTAGGGTATCGCCTTCAATGGTAACCTGAACCGCTGGATTCAAATTACTTTCAACGGTGAACGTAAGGCTGTCTACGCCAGAATTATCGGTGAAATATTTGACGAGGTTATCTGTATAAACCGGATCTCCAATCAGTCCGTTGACATTGGGTAGGGATTGCACTAAGGCTGGTTGCTCCGCCAAAACATTCAAAAAGCCCCAAGTGGCTTCCACTTCTTTGCCGGCTTCGTTGGATGAACCAATCAGTCCAACTGCAAGTGGCTCATTGCTTTCCTGCACGGCATCCAAGACGGCCCCCTCCAAATCAATCGTTCCGATGGAATACACCGTAGGTTCACTGACTGTAGTGGTATTGAATTTATACATTCCTTCCACAGAACCGTCTACCGGGTCGACTACAAAAATGAAATTGATATTCTGGATGGTGCTCTTGTCAATTGGGAAAGAAGCAGTCAACATTTCAACCTCCGAATCGTCTACTTCCAGCATCATTTGCAAACCCGTTGGAGTTGCTACGAATTGAAGGAAATTAGATTGGGTTCCATCGCCTATGGAAATCCCTATCTCCCCATTGGTCGCATTATCGCCAAACAGCTGGATAGATTGCTGGAAATTATCCATCCTGGATTCTACTACGAACATCCCAGTGCTCTCGTCAACATTAACTCCATATTGGAGTCCTTTATCCTGATTGTTGGAATTGCCTTTGGCTGTACCTTCAGTCATGTGTTGCGTGATACTTCCAATTGCTCCACCCAATTTATCATTCGGATTTGGTCCCAGCGATTCACCTCCTTCTCCGCGCTTATCCGTCCAGTCCAACCAGTTTGCACCTTCGTCTCCATTATTCATAAAACCGGTCAGCCCCAGGTTGAAGTAACCACCTAGTCCACCTTCAGAAAGCAAGGTATTTTCTACTGGTAAATCAAAAGGTGCTCCAAGCTGGAAGGGATCGTCCGCATCATCAATACCATCCGCATCATCATCAGAATCGTTAAGATCGGATACAAAGTCTATATCAAAATCATTAGGACGAGAAGAGGCTTTGCAAACCTCTGTATTATTATCTACTTCATCCTTGTTGAAGTACCCATCATTATCGGAATCAATGGTTGGGCTATCGTATTCAGGGTCTTCAGGAGTAACCTCGCAGGTGACCACATCAATCGGCTCCAGTACCTGAATTAGTGCAGTCAGACTGGCCAACCAAATAGTACCTGGAAATGGATCATCATCTGAATTACAAGTGACACCCAATGGATTTCCTGCCAAACCAGTAGCGAAGCTCTGATTCAGAGAATCAAGCTGGCCCTGCGAGTTTAAGATCAACCGATGTAAAAACCCACCGCTTCTTCCTGCGATCAGATTTCCTTTCATCGCTCCGCCGAAATTGGAGGCTGTATACTCATCAATACCGTTTGTATTGGTTTCCCAAGCAGTTACCAGTTCGTCATCCGGCCCATCCGGGTTTGGTAAATTAGGCAGTCTGTAGTCCCCTTCACGGACATCGGCCATAGAAACCGGAACAGGCGGCCAGTCAGCAGGTAAGGCCTTCATAGGATCTGCGGCTTCTCCAGTGCCATTAGGGTCGTAAGGAACCGTCCGGAACCAGTCATCCGTATATCCATTTCCGTTTGAGTCTCCAGGGTCTGAAGAGTGTGGCCCGCGGGTAAAAAGGCCGGCACCAACCGGATTGGCGCGCACAGGGGTTGGATGACCTCCATAGAAAGCGCCCCATGTATACTGCGTAATGTCGAATGTGATCAAACTCAAGTGATCCAGATTGTTCACCGGCAGTTCTCCGTTGTCCGGGTCGCCTCCTCCAGGCTCCCCTACTCGATAGTTGTTATTTGCGTTGGGCGTGCCTTCATTTTCCGGATAACCACCCCAGTTCTCATTCGCTCCATTGTCAGTAGCATATACAGCACCCGATTCGGTTAATACGAGGTCATAGGTATTGCGGTAACCACCGGAGAAGATCTGGACGGGTCCGTTCTCTACCAACTTAGCCTGGTTCAATCCGTCATTACCGCCCCAGGGATCATTGATGTCGATCCCATCATAACCCTGTGCATTCGGATCCTCAATACCATTGGCGTTTTCCCGGGTGGGGTCATCCAAGGTGGGCAGGTCATAAATGTATTTTCTTCCGTTGTCAGTTTTGATTGGCATTCCCTCCAGGGCAGTCAAATCAGCGATCAGCACCGCCGAGGAAAGGGCGTATTCCGTACTCCAGGCAAAGTGGCTGGAAGGGGACCCTCCGTTCGTATTTCCACCGCTACAAATTAAAAGGTAATCTTTGCCGTCAAGCGTTACAAATTCCATTCCGTTGGTAGCGTGGTTTTCTTCAGAACGAGGTAATCCCCGAATGATATCTACCACATCCCAGCTGGTTCCATTCCAGGTCAGCCTTGTAATGACACCAGAGTTGGTATCCAGGTTCTTATCCTCCCCTGCATCACCTATCCTGGCATCGCTGGAAGCGACATAAATAACCGGATTGGCCGGTGTGCCCACAACAGTGATACCGGTAGCTTCCCGGAAGTTCTGTCCCAAGGGGTCTACATAGGAAGATCCATCGTCGTTGTGGTTGGGGATGTTTTTGACATCGTCCAACTGTACACTTTCGGTAATTAAATACCTGTCCTCGCCATTGAGGACTGTACGATCGATCGTGAGGATAAAAATTTCGCCGGCCAAAGAAAGGTAATAGAGCTTACCATCCGGACCAAACTCAAGAGCAGTCCCCTGAATATTGTTGTCTAGACTGATTCCTGCCCCAACTGTACCTGCCAGGTTGGTGATTCTAAAGTCAACGATTTGAGCCGGTAGACTCAGGGTAGTGAACAATAGACCTAGCAGGAAGGATGAAGTCCACTTGAGTAGCCTGCCAGCCATTTGGACACTACCGGATTCCGCTTGAAAACGACTGCTTACCGTTTTTTGCGAAAGTCCGAATTGAGTGTGTTGTTGTAAGTTTGAATTCATGGGAAAAAACATTTGAAGCGTAAAGCGTACTGGGTTGAATGAGCACATTGTTTTTCTTGACATTAGTTGGTTTCCAAAATCAAATCTATCCAGCCCAATCCTAGTGCACATCCAATGAAGATGCAGTAAAAAGGGAAGGCTGTCTTTGGGCCAGTGTACTGGCCCGTTGGTCGATTTAAAAGGAATATGCTGGAATGTACCACCATGTATAAATCAATCTTAATAATGGTTAGTACAGTAGAGTCCCCTCGGATAGTTAGGCCAAATGTAAGCTTTCTAGAAATCACGCAATCCGACGATTTAGACAAAAGCCGAAATCTGACAACTACTTAACGCATTGTTTTATTTGGGTTTGCCAGAGGTAAGCCGTTGTTTGAACACTTTGCCAGCCGGCCCTAAAAGGGTTACTTCGAAGGAAAGCTTTCGCATTAGTTTGGAGCGTTCATCCGACTCCAAAAGAATGCGGCAGGGTGCACCTTTCTCCAACACCTGCCCAGCCAATTGATTTTTAATTTTCACCCCGGGAATGGTCTGAATTTTCAGAAGCCCAACGGTTGCGGTTGCTCCTTCATTTTTAACCTTCAAAAACGCATCCCTTCCCAACGGAGATACCCGGTAGTCCTCCACTACCAATTTGGGGGCTTGCTTCTTTTTCCTACTCTTCCGCCCCAGGTTGCGTGCTATACGATAAATCACGAATAGCGCTACCAGCCCACCTAATGCCCAATAATATTCAACGGGCTGTATCGTAAGCCATTGCCATGCCTTTTCCAATCCGGCTTCCATTTCCGACATCCAGTCCATCCTATTCTCCTTTCTGATATTTTATTTCTCCGCCTACCAAGGTCATCAAGACTTCTGTATCCATAATATCTTCTTCGGCGCAAGTGACTAGATTGTTAGATAATACGACAATATCCGCCAACTTCCCTACTTCGAGAGTTCCCTTTTCCGTCTCTTCAAAAGCAGCGTAGGCATTGGACAGCGTGTAGGAACGGATACCTTCTTCCCGGGTCATGGCTTGTTCTGAAAAGAACTCCAGGCCGGTATCAGCGCGCTTCCGGGTAACGGTCGCATAAAAACTTTCTATTGGATCGACATCCTCTACCGGTGCGTCCGTTCCATTCGTTACCACTGCTCCGGCATCCAGCAAGCTCCTCCAGGGGTAGGCCCCTTCTCGAGCCCGTTTTTCTCCAAGCCTTTTAACTACGAAAGGCGCATCGGAAGTGCAGTGTATGCCCTGCATCGACGGAATAACGCCAAGCTCTCCAAACCGGGGTATATCTTCCACCGCTAAGTGTTGGGCATGCTCAATGCGCCACCGCAGATCCCGCTTATCCGGGTTTGCCTGGAATTGTTCTTCCATCAAATCCAATACCTCCTGATTGGCTTTATCTCCTATGGCATGCACACACAGCTGCATATCATTTTGCATCGCTAATTGGGCAATTCGTTTGACCGTATCAATTTCTGTGGTATTCTGCCCCACAAAATCGGCTTTATCATTATAGGGCTCCAGCAACCAGGCTCCGAATGCCCCCAATGCTCCGTCTACCTCAGTTTTGACAGCACGTACGGTAAGGAAATCATCCCCCAAACCAATCCATCGATAATCCTGGAGTTTGCCTTCCATTTCACTCGCAGCATGCCGAACCATTGCCCATAAACGCACATCCATTTGCCCTGCTTCGGCCAATTTGCGGTATTCATCCAACTCGTAAAACCGAGAACCCGCATCCTGAAAAGAGGTTATGCCTTTGGTCAGGCATTCTTTTTGGGCCAGTTCAATGCCTCTGTGCCAGTTGGCAAGGCGTTCGGCTTCATCCAGATCATTAAGGTACATGTTGTACGCCCTGTTGATAAGTCCCATTGCGCGCTCTTCAAAAACACCAATCGCATCTCCACTGGCATCCCGAACAATCTCTCCCCCGGAAGGATTGGGGGTCTCCCGCGTGATGCCTGCGATTTCCATCGCCTTTGCATTTGCAAACAACGCATGCCCACTGGCATGCCGCAAAACAACTGGATTATCCGGAGAAACTGCGCTTAAATCATCGTGGAAAGGATAACCGTGTATGTTTCGGCCCGGCGTTTCGGTCCATTTTTCCTGATGCCAACCCCTTCCGGCTATCCATTCCCCTTCATCCGCAGTGGATACCCGCTCTTCTACCATCGCAACAATTTCTTCCCAACTCTTCGAACGAAGAAAATTTAATTGGATCAAACTTTGCCCCAATCCGGAATAGTGGCCGTGGCCCTCAATAAATCCGGGCATGGTAAATTGCCCTTCTAGGTTGATTACTTCGGTTTCATCAGACTGGTAAGCCTCCATTTCTTCTTCAGTGCCAACAGCCATAATGCGGCCATCCTTAATGGCAATTGCCGCTGCAGTAGGCTGGGCTTCATTGACCGTGTAAATATCTCCATTGGTCAGGATCAAATCGGCTTTTTCGGCAGGTTGGCAAGAGCAAAAAACAAACAACAGAGAAAGCGAACTCAGGTAAATACAGGTTCGGTTGAAGGGGATCATAAAGTTGGATTTATGCCATTTTAAGTTCAGAATGGCCTGTCCTTTAAACACAACATTTCTTGAAAGGGTATACTGTCCTTGATCCCGACGTTTGTCGTCGGGGCTGACCAAGTTTGGTTGTTTTTCTTCATTTTTACATAGGTCCTTTAAAACTTGTGTCAGTATTAAAAATTAAAGGTAAAAAGCCTGTAGGATGATTAGGTCTGCTTTTTTCAAAAAAAACAGGGTAGCTCGAAAAGAGAACTACCCTGTTTGCCAAACCGTTTTTTTACTTACTGCTTTTGAAAAGACCGAGTGATGTACGACTGATCTTCAGAAAGAAGTTGAAGAAAATACAAGCCGGCCGCCAAATTTAAAGGATAAAGGTCTAGCGATTGCTGCGTTTGGGGTCCAAAAAGCTCTAGCTGATCCTGGTAAACGATCTGCCCCCTGCCATCAAAGAGGCGCACCTGATAGCGCGTTCCGGATTTTCCGGAAATCAGCAGATTCAATTGATCTTGCACCGGGTTGGGGAATAGTACCAATTCAACCGCTTCCTCCCTTACCTCCTCTGTATTCGTAGTCAATTCTACATTCACTGGTATAGGTGGTGCAGTAGCGAGTACCGTAGAATCCTCCAACCAGACATTGCTCAATTCGTTTCGCGCCAAGAATTCAATCGCAGAAGAATCAGAACCCACCAGCATAAAAGTAACAATCACAATGTCGACGGTTCCATTTAAGATGCCTTCGCTCTTCCGACCCTCAAAGTCGAGTGTACCATCGTTATTAATGTAGGTCACCGGTGTGGTAACGACGTTCAGGTCCGTCCCTTGAACAAAGTCAATAATCTGGATGATATTCTGATCATAGGACAAGTGCAGATCGACCCGATTGAAATTTTGCACCCCGGCCTGAACCTGAAAGGTTACATCAAACATGCTGCCTGGCGTCAGAGGCAAATCTGCTGAAAGAACCCCTCCGAAGGTAACCTCGTCGACAATCTGGAAGCTGTCAACCCCATTACAGTCCTGATCCAACAAATCATTTAGAATCTCGGACGCGCCGGGATTCTTTCCAGGATTGGAATCATCGCAATCCAGGTTGTTGTCTGCAAATCCTGCGGGCGCTTCGCAAGCCAGGACACTTGAATCGGGAACTCCATAGCCATCTTCATCCTGATCGAGCCAGTAGGTTAGCAATTCCTGATCTTCATTTGGTACCGTTGGACAACTATCGCAATCATTACCTACCCCATCCGCATCGCTATCCAATTGATCCATATTGGCAATGTCAGGGCAATTATCCATATCGTCCGGAACCCCGTCTCCGTCGCTGTCTCCAGGCAAATACCGGAGAATAACAGTATTGGAGGTCAGGCCGATCAGCTCTTGTGAAGTGAGATAGGTTGTATCGCTTTGCACTGCCAGGAAATAGTTTATACCTCCTGCCTGAGATAATGAATTGGTTGGATTGGCAAAAAGGAAAACCTCTATCGTTCCATTGCCGGCGCTGTCCAATTGGGTGGTATACAATTCAATATCAAGTGCCTGGTTTCCGTAGAACAAAGTATCTGGCACATTGAATGGAACCTGACCATTGGTATTGAGGGCTGTATTTAATTGTAGAAGAGCTACATATTGCCCGGGAGTACCTTGGATCTCCATTACCTGGATTTGCTCCTGGACGGTATCCACTGTACCCACCGATCCCGCTACCGTAAGTACTGGAGCCTCCAATGGGTCATCCACCAGGATTGCTCGTCCACCTCCTGCACTACCCTCTTCGAATACGTTTCCTACAATGGCTTTTCCAGTATTGAATTCGGCTGTTATCTGTGCTCCGGCCCATTCCAGTCCGGAAACCCTTCCAGGTCCTTCAACTCCACTAAGATCTTTAATGCTATTTGGGTCTACATCCAGCGAAAATTGTAGGGTATCCCCGGGTTCAAAGCCAAAAAAGTTAACCCGTAACACCCGATATCCCCCCTGACTAGCCTGATCAAATGGCTGTGTACAAGGATCCGTAAAGTTCTCCATACCCGTACTCGCAGCTGTGGCCGGATCAGCCGTAAAGCATTCCCCTTGCCCATCACCGGCAGCCCCCGTTGGGTCGAAGTGCAGGTCCGGCAGCAAGGCGGTCCGCAAGTCAATAATTAAAGCCTCGATATTTCCCGTGTCGGATGTATTGACAACCGTGATTAAATCTGGTGAACCTTCTGTGCCGGCATCGATGGAGGCTCCCGGTATGATTTGAACTTCTACCCCAAGAATTGGATCCGGTTCGTTCACGGTCCAAGTGAAGAAAACCGTATCTACCAGGTTGGGTTGGCCGTTGTCTGTCACTATGATTTCAACCGCATAAGGGCTATTCGCAGATGCCCCATCAGAAAAATCAAGGGCTCTCGTTCCGAGTGTCAATGTTCCTGAGATCAAACCAGTAGCCGAATCCAGAGTAAGGCCAAGCGGTAGGTTCGATGCCGTAAAAGTCAATTGTTGAAACCCTCCATTACCATCATCCGCATCCAATTGCAGGGCAATATCCTCCCCTTCCTGGTTGGTCTGGTTTCCAGGATTTGCGATCGAAGGTTCAAAATTCTCCGGAATAACCCCAATAGCTGAGATTTTAGCTGCATTGACTTGAGAAATGAACGTAATGTTTAATTCCTTATCCTCTACTTCTATATTGTCGATGGTCTTTACGAGCGCTGTCAAACTTCCTGCCTCTGCAAAAATGTCAAAATCGGAAAGGACGGTTTTGCCTTCAATTTCAACATCAAAAACACGGTCTCCCGCTCCGGTGCTTCCGCCACCCACGCCAGGTACACCATAGAAAATTTCTGCGAAATGTAGATCGATGGAATAGGTGCCGTCCGCAATGGGGATGTTGTAGGAGAAATCCCCAAATCGTTCCGTGTGGTACAACGGATCGTCTTCTGTGGAAGCTATTTCCCGAACCAGGCTGAAGGTGGCCGAGCTGGTATAATTCCGATCAGAGGCAAAAACAGTCCCATCAGTAGCCGTATAAGCTGGTCCACCTGCATTTAAATAGACAGGAGAAGCCGTAGGAGCCCCTTCCACCAGTTCGATGGTTTCTGTCTTTCCGCCACCTAGAAGAATAACCAGGGTGGCACGAGCCCCCGGGCTATCATCCGCCAAGGTCACCTCTAAGGAAACAATTTCATCTGTACAGACCAGGAAGGAGTCTCTCACTTCACTCGTAATACTGAATCGATCTGCATCGGGGCCTTCTATTCGAAATCCTTCGACATACACGCCTTGAATACCTCCCGAAACGGTGAAGTCTACGTCCTCAGTGGATCCACTGGTAAAGAATACCGCAAAAGGTCCTACTAAAGTATTGGCACCAAATTGAAATCCGCTTGGATTCAATGCACCATAGTGTTCAAAGTTGGTTTGACCTCCGGTTCCCAGGTTTTGAGAACCCCCTGTAATGAGAATACCATCTCCGGATACGATCGCCTGGGTTCCTTGGCGTTTGAAATTCAAATTCGCTTTCTCCGACCAGCTGGAATCCATTGGGTTAAAAGCCTCAGTGGTGACCAGAGCATCTTGTACGGTTCCGCCATCGGGCGTAAGATTGACTTCACCACCTATAACGAAAATCTCTTCCTGAAAGAAAACGGTGGCAGCATTGGCCCTTGGACTGGGGAGGTTTACAGAATCGGGTAAGGTCGACCAGGTTCCGGTATTGAAATCGAATACATCTACTTCGGCAATAACCGGATTGGTTGGTCCATTCTCTCCACCGCTTCGCCTTCCGCCTATCGCATAGAGCTTATCATCTACCACTACGGCGTGGAAATGATCCCTTGCACTCGGGGCATTGGGCATCACCGCCCAGGTACCGGTTGAGGGATTAAATTCGTCCATCCAGGCAACAGCTTGCCCACTTGACTCATCCCGATTTCCACCTATCAGGTAAATGTTATCATTGTACACAACGGCCGCTGCGGCTCCTCTCTTTCGGTTGGGGGGAACTGACGGCCCCGTAATCCACACTTTAGCGGTTGGATCGTATAGATAAATATGCTTGGCAGGTGTAGTAAACGGTTGACCGGCATTTGTGAAAGCTCCTGCCACCCAGAGCAACCCCTTGTATTCCAGGGCCTGAAAACTGTAAAGGTCAACCGGGGCATCAGGTCCAGTGCTCCAGACATCATTCTCAAAATCATAGATTTCAAGCAACTGAGCGTTGGTTCGTCCACCAACCAGATAAAACCTGTCAGCGACTTGTACAAAGCCGTTGTCCTGACGCGGGGTGTGTACATTCGCATTTCCTTCCAGGACCAGATTCCAGTTATCCAGCAGATCGGCCCCTTCCGGCAGGACAGTCCAGATAAACTCAAGTCGGACGTCTTCAGAAGAAGGTTTTTCCACGGTAAGGGTTACCGGGTAAATACCATCATTATTGGGTCCACCGGTTTCAGCACCGGCTTGGATGGTGCCTCCATACAATCCTGTTGAGGCATCCAAAATGGATATCCCATCAGGCTGGCCTGAAAGCGTAAAGGTGAATGGTTCTGTAGGGTCTCCACCCGTAGCTGTAAACACCCTGGAAACTACGTCGCCTACTGCATTGCGTTGGTCTTGCACTGCTCCTACGGAGATTGGGATGCCAGCGGCATTACCCAGGATTTCGATTCCATTGATCAAGGGATTTTGAGCGGGTCCGTGCAAAAAGCTAATGTCGATTGCTCCGTCGGTAATGGTAACCGTATTGATAACAACGGCACCAACCTGATGGCCAAATTGAGCCGACAAGTCCAGGCTATCCAGATTGGCCGGGATAGTGTCCTCCAATTGCACCGAAAAGATCCGGTCGCCGGGATTCGCCGTCAAATCCCAACCATTACCCATATACAAGCGCACTTCATATTCCCCATCGACCACCGGAAAGGAATAAGTGATCGAACTGTTGCCTGGGAAATCAAAACGCTCGGTCCCGAAAATGGAGACCGGAGTAGTCGATTGATCCACGGCATCGGTATAACTTGCGAAGGTGAAACTGCTAAAATCATTACTACCGGGATCCGATAAAAACGGAGAAGGACTATTCAGCTCATCGGCCCCCCATGGAATTCCGCCATCCAAGGCAGGAATTGCAGGTCCACCAGCATTTACCCGATAGAGGGCAACCGTGTCTTCAGCCAGGGCAAAATCAGGGTTTGCCGCATACAGCCCGGAGGATATCAGGGTGGCCAGGTAGCAGATTAGAAGTAGGGAGTGGTTTCGAAGGGAGGTCAATCTTGCATTCATAGGATCAAATAGCTTTATGTTTTTTGTTGGAAATACTGGGAAAGAAATGGGCTATTATCTGGATAAACTGTCGTGCAGTAGATCGCGAAGCAGGGCCGTGGCGTTGCCTCAAAGAAAGGGCATCAGGTAAGAAAAAAGTCGATCGAGGTCCATCCAATGAACCTAAATATCCTGAAGGGTCGTCACCGAATCCTTGTCCGGCGACGACCTCAGGAGACAGAACGGAAATGTTTCCTCTTTTTCTCTGATGCGAGAAAGGAGAAAGTGTCATGAGATTATAATTTGCCTGCCCAGCAAATCGGGCAAGACCTATGTTCAACTACTTTGGGGCAGAGCTAATACGCTTGAGTGTAGAAGTGAAAACCCTTTTCTACACCGAAATTTCGTTTTCATATGGATTCTACAGGGTGGGATACTGGATAATTCATACCGCTGCTTTGAATTCGTGCTCCAGTGTAACGCTTGATAACTTTAAATAGAACTATTGCTCTGCTATGGCAAATATAGGGCGTCCTTTCAAGAAAAATACCCCCCAAAAGATGGGGTATGCAATGGATTGAGCAAGGAGTATGCGGGGGTAACTTTAGCCTTTTCCTGCCTGAGACCAGGATGTGTCCCAAAACTCAACAAAAACAATTGACCGTACAACCGACTTTTAAAAGGGTGCACCTTTTTTGATCCCAGCACCTCCGCTGACATTCCGGGGGGGATCGCCCCTATGGATCGTCGGGGGCTGACACTATTCATTTACCAATTCAAATTTTCGTTCGCTTTATTTTACAACCAAAGATGGACCAATCTCCAATTTCAATACGACTTGCGGAAGCAAAAGACCTGGAAGCTGTGCATCACCTGGTGCGAGAATTAGCCCTTTTCGAACAAGCCGAACACGAGTTCATTGCTACGCTGGAAACCTACCAGAAAGACTTTCGAAGCGGTTTGTTTGAGGTGTTAGTAGCCGAGAAGAAAGGGAAAATCATTGGGATGTGCCTTTATTATATGACCTTCTCTACCTGGAAGGGTAAAATGTTGTATCTGGAAGATTTTGTGGTAAGCGAAACCCACAGGCGTACGGGGGTAGGTCAAGCCCTGTTTGATGTCCTTCAACAAAGGGCTATTGAATTGGAATGTAAACTCATGAAATGGCAGGTTTTAGATTGGAATGAACCCGCCATTCGTTTTTATGAAAAGAACAAAGCCCTTATTGAAAGGGAATGGTGGAATGGAAAGTTATTTTTCGGTAAGTAAGAAGCTTCGGCTGGGTTGCGCTTGTGGGAATTGGGATAAGTCCCTACTTTTACAACTAAAGTGCACTACGATTGTACTAAAAAATATAGTGTTTCATAGTGTGAGGGGTAACCGCCCAGGCGGTTGCTCCTTTTTACTTATCTCGTCGCATGACGTAATCTACAATAAGCTTGAGAAGGTCTGAAGTAGCCTCATCTCCTCTCACTTCTTCCAGTTTTTGCAAGGCTTTTCGATGGTATCGTTCTTTGATCTCTTCTGCATATTGCGGTAAGCCTAAATCGTTGTAGATCTGAAGGACTGCATTCACTTTATTTTTGGGATCCAGCTTGGCTGAGGGGGTCATCCAGGACTTCAATTGTTTTCGGGTGGCCGGTGGGGCCACGGTGAGCGCATGCAAGGTCAGGAAGGTTTTCTTATTCTGTATAATATCTCCGCCAGGTTGTTTACCCACCTTTTCAGGAGCGCCGAATGCATCCAGAATATCGTCTTGCAATTGAAAAGCAATCCCCATATTTCGGCCAAAAGCTTCAAGCGCATCCAATTGTTCTCCTGTAGCCCCTCCCAATTGAGCGCCCAGTTTTAAACTGCCTGCCAACAAGGCTGCGGTTTTCAGTTCGATCATTTTCAGATAATCGGACAAGCAGGTTTCGTCATATTCCTCAAAATTCATATCCATTTGCTGGCCTTCGCACACCTCCATGGCCACCTGGTTAAAGGTCCGGAGCATCTCGGGTAGCAATTCAGGCCGACCTGCCCGTAAAAGCCACTCATAGGCCCAAACCAGCATCACGTCCCCGGTGAGAATTCCTGCATTTGTACCAAAAGCCATATGTACGGCCGGCTTGCCCCGGCGCACCGGCGCCTCATCCATGATGTCGTCGTGAAGCAAGGTGAAATTATGGAAGACCTCGACCGCCATGGCCACGGGTAAGGCGGTTGTAAAATCAGACTTGAACAAGCGATACCCCAGCTGCACCAAAATCGGACGCAAACGCTTTCCACCCAAAGCCATGGTGTAGGCTGCTGGACGGTACAATTCTGCTGGTTCCCGATCGAACGGATGTTTTTCCAGATAATCTTCGAACGCTTTTTTAAACGGACTCAGGTAATGCATGCAATCAATAATTTCGCGCTTGGTATTTCCTTGTAAAAGGCTAATTGTCATAAATCTGAAGTTGCATATACCAACCCCATTCGTCTATTTTTGTTCTGGTAGTGAGAATCTCAATAGAAAAACGCAGTTGATGAAATACGATGTAGTGATTGTAGGCGGAGGACCTACGGGAATAAATTGTGCCATTGCTGCCTCGAAGGCAGGACTAACATATATGGTGATTGAAAAGGGAACGCTGGTTAACTCAATCTACCACTTTCCAGCTAATATGACCTTCTTTTCCACTTCTAAATTACTGGAAATTGGGGGCGTGCCTTTCATTTCGCATTTGGATAAGCCAACCCGAATGGAGGCCCTGGAATATTACCGCCGGCTGGTTTCCCATTTTAAATTGAATATCCAAACCTACGAAGAGGTTACCGATATCGAATCCATTCCATCCGATTGCTATCAAATTCGAACCACCAAATCCAATTATTTAGCCCGGTCTATTATAATTTCTACCGGGTTCTATGATACCCCGCGCCTCCTTGACGTTCCCGGGGAAAACTTAGCCAAGGTAAGCCACTATTACAATGATCCACATCCGTATACCGGACAAAAGCTGCTCATTGTAGGAGCCGCCAACTCCGCCTGCGACGCCGCGCTGGAGACCTGGAGTAAGGGGGCAGACGTAACTATGGCCATCCGGGGCGATGAAATTTATAAAAGGGTAAAATATTGGATCCGGCCAAATATTGTTAATCGGATAAAAGAAGGAAGTATTAAAGCCCACTTTCAAACGACGGTAAAGGAGATCCGGGAAAGTGAAGTCGTTCTGGAGGGTCCGGATGGCGAGTGGACACTGGAAAATGATTTTGTATTGGCGATGACCGGTTATAAACCAAATTTTCCGTTGTTAAAACGATTTGGCTTACGCATAAAAGAGGAGGATGGCCAACTGGAGCCGGAGCACGAACAGGGCAGCCTGGAAAGCAATTTACCAAATGTATTTCTGGCTGGCGTAGTCTGTGCAGGCATGCAGACCAGCAAGCTTTTTATTGAAAATACGCGGGATCATGCCGAGAAGATCGTTTCGCAAATTAATGCCCGGCTGGAAAAAGAACCGGCTGGAAGTTCGTTTTGATCTTCCAGCCGGATGAGTTTTGAATTAATGGGAGAAAATTTTAATTGACAAACTCTTTTTTCAATTTTCCATTTTCCACCCAGTCGGGTAGTGCATAGGAATGCCCTTTGCCATCGTAGGGAATTTTTTCAAGATCCCCTCGTTTATTGGCCAGCTTATGCAATACCTGATTAAGCTTGCGCTTTAATTGCACATCCGACATTTTATCCGTTTTCGCATTTTCCTTCTCGCTGATCTTCAATATTTCAGAGCTGATGAGCGGGCGCTTTGCCTTGCGTATGGCAGTAAGTACAAAGGTATCCCATTTGGACAACTTGCGTTGGCGCTGCATGGGCTTACGAGAAGCCTGAATGACTTCTTTTTTGGTTTTGGTGGTTTTTTCAGCCACCTCTTTTGCTTTGCTTTCCTTGGGAGCGGAGGCGGTTTTCTTCTTCGGCGGACGTCCACGGCGCTTGCGCGGTGCGGCGGTTCTGGTTTTAGCAGCAGAAACGGTAGTACCTACCCCTTCTTCTATTTGTTGCCGATATGCTAAATGATCTTCCAGCTCTTCAATGGTTTGCCGGGTTTTTTCAATTTGAAATTCGAGTTTTTTCAATTCTGAATGATAAAGATCAATCAGCCCTTTAGTCTGAAGAGCGTTTAGATTGGTGTTAGCCATTAGAATTACAATTTGATGATAGCCTGTTAATAAAATTCATAAACAATATAAAAAAGCTCTTTTACCCTTGAAAATCAAGGGCAAATACCTGGAGGAGTTTAGTCTTAATAGGGTGGAAATTTGTGTTATGGGTTAAAGTTATATTTTTTTAGTTAACTCTATTGAATTTAACTTGAAAAAATGGACTTTTTTAAATAATTAGATAAATGGGGTCTAAGTTTTATAAAAATATGAGCTAAATAAAGCTTAAAGCTTGCCCGTTTGTTTTCAAGCGGTTAGAAAAGAGGAAATACAACTAATACAAAAGAAAATGTTAAAGTATAAATTTCATTAGACTACGGAAATGCTCCTCAAGAGTTACCGGGTAACTCTTGGAAGCTGCTGTAGGTGGCTGAATGTCACCCCGAGACTTCTTGGACGAATCTCCAGACATGCCTTATCCATATTGAATTCTTTATGTAGAATCTAAATAACTCAAAATAGGACTGGAAAGGAAAAAATGGAAACCTACATCCCTCTTTGTACTGGGAAAGGGCACGAAGACCGATCTTATTATGTAGAGAACAAGCGACTCAATTCAAACCTCCACCATCGTGATGTACCCTCTACGTCCTACCATCTACCTTCTCCCCTCTACCTGTCTAACATCTAACGATCTAAAAATCTAATCTTTTACACAACGGCAAGAACGACCGTACGACTTAAGGTTACGGTTCCGGTACAGCTTACCGCTGTCGCGGTTGAAGTAGTAGCTCCACGCGCCGTCGGTATCCCGCTCGGTAGCGCTCCAGTAGAGGCCGCCACTACCCAGGATGCTGAAGTCGCCATAGGAATTGCGCCAACCACCCAACTGCGCATCAAACCCGCTGGAGCCGCCGTCGATCAAGGCCTGATAAGCTGCTTCCCCCCCCGTCACCGGCGTCATCATCCGCTCCTCCATAGCGCTTGGCCATAGTTCGCCATTCATCATCCATTGGCAATCGCCAGCCCACGGCCGCGCAGGCCTTTCTGGCGGCTTCCCAGATGTACAAGCGGCCGTATTTACTACAATTCGCATTCTCTTCGTTATAACACCATGAATCCGGCACTTCATAGTTCAGGTTTTCAGCCATCCAGATCAGGCCTCCAGGTTCGAATTGAATGGTGGGGTAGGATTGGCCGCCTATGGTAGCCGTAGGAGAAAGTATTCTGTTTACAATCCAGATCGAACTAATTATAATCAGGATCGCCATGGCCCCTAAAATAATGGGCCATTTTTTTCTATTTGAAGAAGGACCCTTTGGGATGTGGGGCTTTTCGGGAATTGGCGTTTTAGTAACGGGTTTTCTGCCTTTTGGCTCGGAATAAAGGGTATCCGGGATTTGCCGGGATTCCTTTTTCGCTTTCGATTGGATCGCCTTTAATACCAAGTCAAACCCTTCCGGCTCGTATAGGTCTACATGATGAATATGACTAAACCGGTCCGGTATGGTACAGGCATCCAAGCGCACCGGAATGATAAAAATTTGACCACCCGGGATTTCTTGTAAGGTATCCAGGGCCAATTTAAACTCACGCTGTACATACCCTCGCTTGGAGACGGAATAGGAGGAAAAGAAGATGATAATAAAGCGGGACTGCCGAAGGGCTTTCTGAATTTCCTGATCCCAATATTGCCCGGGCAACAAATCCATTTTGTCCAACCAGGGATGCAATCCAGCCGCTTTTAATTTTCGGTAGACCTCAATGACTTTGGGCTTGTCCTCGCTGGCGTGGCATAAAAAGATCCGGTTTTCTTCGAATTGGGGCATGAATAAAAGGTGCAGGCAATCGGAAAATATATTGAATGATGAATAGGCCTTATAAAATTATAAAATATCCATATAAGAAAAGCGACACGAACCTATCGATAAGAGATTCTTAAAGCCTATGTGTACTGGCAAGCGAACTTAGGGTTGATCATTTCTTCTTTGTGTACTTGGCGGCT
>CAZXLD010000010.1:0-109858 GCA_964641965.1 uncultured Saprospiraceae bacterium
TTGCTTTATATGGACTAACCGCCCCTTGAAGGTTCGAATCCTTCCCTCACAGCAATTAAATTACATAGGAAAAAAAGAACAGGAGCAGTGTTATAGTGAGTGTAAAGGTAAACTAGTGAGTGTAAATCCTGACTGCTCCTGTCGGATTGGCTTTTTAGGAAAACGATAACATTTATCACTTCGCTGCCTTCCCAACTTATTTTTTTTCATATCCATCCACAATAACCTCCAAATCAGCCAGATGCTTAGCTTTTCCGGCTTCTCGTCTTCGCTTGGTTGTTTGCGTAAAAAAGCGATGGTTTTTTAAAAAACTTACCTGGAGCCGGTTCCAGGCTTCTTCCGATTGCAGCACATTATAAGCGCGCAATTCTTCAAAAAGGGTTCGTCCGATAGAATAAAAATCGGGCCTCCCCAGGTAGTCTAAGTCCGCATCACAAATGATGTGCTCCAGACCATTTTGTGGGGATTGCGGAATTTTGGTAGCCATGATCATACTACAGATCACATCGATTTCCTGATCCGTATAACCGAATCCGGGAAGGTAGGCCTGCGCCAATCGGCAGCCTTGCGCTTCATGCATCTTATTCCCAACCAAAAAACCGGAATCGTGAAACAAGGCAGCTGTTTTTACCAGCATGGTTTCATGCGGACCAACTCGCTCTAACTGGCACAATTCTTCCGCCACCCTAAGGACATCGAGGGTGTGATGTACCCCATGATAATACAGGTCATCTGCCAGCCCATTGCGGAGCTCGTCAAGAATAAAAGCCTTAGCAGCATGATAATTCATGAATGCTTGTCGTCGCTGTATTACTTGGGCTGTCCGGCCGCTTCGGGTAGCAGCACGCCATCAGCAGTAAAGGTCCATTTAACCTGTGGTTCAGTGATGGCGTTTATAGCTTCCTGGGATTCACCTTTGTCTTCAGCATAATGGCGAAGATCCTCTACGGAAACCTCTTCTTGGAAAATTACCCCTTCAACAACGGCCTCTTGCCCCGCAATGTCCTTAGGCACAAAAAAGCCGTAGTCTTTGAAACGCACCATCACCTCTGTACCTTCTGGCGATGTCAGATTCATCCAGCAACCTTTTTTCTGGCAAACCTCGGCCACCTCAGCTTTTAACTTAACGCGAGCCGAATCCTTTCCTTCAAAGACCGAAGGCAAAGCAATTAGCGCAATAGCACCTTCCGCATCAATTGGCTCTCCAAAGGTAGCGCCAGCAACTTCAGTCAAGGATTGAGATTTTTCTTCTTTAGGCGGTTGGCCGTTTTGGCAACTGGAAACTAAAACAGTGAGTAGCAACAGAAATCCAAATACGCTTTCCGGATTCATATCGTTAGTGTTAACCTTCTCGTAAAGGTACAGTTCCTGTGGGAACAAAAGCGAATAATGTGCAATAAGGTAATATTTAAATTGGTTAAATAACCCAAGTGACCTCTATTTTACGATTCTCTAGCACGTGTGTTGATTCCATGGGAATGTATCTTTAGCCGACTAAAGAACTGCAAATTTAAAGCGCCTTCAATGATATTACGGTCAACAGCTTGCCTCTTGTTATTGCTCGGTTGCTATCTGGCATCCGGCCAAACCTGTTTGGAAGGAAATTGCCATACCGGAAAAGGCACCATGCTCTACCCAAGTGGAGCGCGATATACAGGCGATTTTAAAAATGGCCAGATCCATGGTCGCGGCACTCTCATTTTTACTGATGGCCGACACTATACCGGCGAATGGTCCGAAAATTTTCGTCATGGCCAGGGGAAAATGCGGTTCGCTGGCGGTGAGATCTATGAAGGCGCGTTTGCCCGGAATCAGATGCATGGTCAGGGTACTTTATATTATCCAAGCGGCGAAAAGTATACCGGCCAATTCATCCAAGGACGCATGGAGGGGTTTGGAAGGCGAGATTACTCCGATAAGTCGTATTATGAAGGGGATTGGGCCAATGGCCTCCGACACGGGAAAGGAAAACAATTTTTTGCCAACGGATCCATGATCTCCGGAACCTGGATCAATGACCAATACTACAACGACAAACCCAACCAGCCTCAGCCTGCTGCCAATTCCACCAATCGAGACTGCAACTTGGCTTTTTGTGCTTCTGGTCAAGGTCGATACGCTTACAAGAGCGGCATCCAGTACTTTGGTGATTTTAATAATGGCCGCCCCGAAGGCCAGGGCAGCGCTTATTTTCCCAACGGTGACCGGTATTCCGGCGGGTGGAAAAACGACAAGCCCCACGGACGAGGTGAGAAACGGTTTGTGGATGGCAAGATTTTGGGTGCCATTTGGGATTTTGGTTATCCAGCTCAAGTATTGTACGAACATGCGGCTCCGGTGACTGCCTCCCAACCTACCCAGACCAAAGTCCCCCAAATCAATACAGAACCAGTCCGCATTTGGGCGGTCATCGTAGGCGCAGCGCGATACCTGCATTTGCCCGCACTACGCTATACCGATGATGATGCCTACCAGATCTATGCCTACCTCAAAAGTCCTGAAGGCGGTGCTTTGCCTGATCGTCAGATTCGATTGCTGATCGATGAGGAGGCTTCTCGCAAGAATATGCTGGAAAGCATGGAATTACTCTTTGGGCAAGCCGGCCCCAACGATGTGATCCTTTTCTATTTTTCAGGGCACGGTATTGAAGGTGCTTTTCTCCCCATCGATTACGATGGATACAACAACCGGGTCTTTCACAGGGAGATTTCGCAAGTGTTGAAGAAATCAAGAGCTCGGCACAAAGTCGTTTTTGCAGATGCTTGCCACTCAGGCTCTTTGCTGGCTTCCCGAACCGGTGTTCAGTCCACGCTACAACGGTACTATACGGCCTTTACTCAATCAACCGGAGGTACAGCACTGCTGCTTTCCTCCAGGGGAGAAGAGTATTCGTTAGAAGATAGCGGCCTCCGTTCCGGTATTTTCAGTCATTTTCTGATCCGGGGACTCAAAGGGGAAGCTGATCAGGATTATAATCACCTGATCACCATTCGGGAGCTATTTAACTTTGTGTACAAAGAAGTGCGACATTATACCGGAAATATTCAGTCCCCTATATTAGTTGGCCAATTTGATGAACATATGCCCATCGGCTCCATCCGCTGAGTATAGTCACTTTAGGTATTAAAGCAATTCGATCTTATTTCGTCCCAGGGCGACGATATGTTCTTTCTCCATTTGCTTTAGCAATCTGCTGATCGCCTCGCGGCTTGCGTTCAGGTCTTGCGCAATTTGCTGGTGGGTAGCGGTCAATACTTTCGACCCGGTTGCCTTTGATTTGCCTTCCAGGTATTCCAACAAGCGTTCATCCATCTTGTGGAATGCGATACTGTCAATAGAACGGACCATTTCCAGCATACGCTCATCGTAGGTGGTCATTACAAAATTTTTCCAACTTTGATAGGTAGTCATCCACTCATCCATATACCGAACTGGAATAGCAATAAACAAAGTATCTTCTTCCGTTTCGG
Organism: uncultured Saprospiraceae bacterium; assembly: GCA_964641965.1. Lineage (GTDB taxonomy): Bacteria > Bacteroidota > Bacteroidia > Chitinophagales > Saprospiraceae > JAJDFU01. The sequence continues at coordinate 3,471 of CAZXLD010000010.1, forward strand.
TCCGAAGACTACTCTTTTTGTGCATCATACAACAAGTGAAGGAGGCAGAGCAAGCCTCGCCAGGGCCCAAATAGTACAGGAATAGCTCATTGCCATCATCATCCTCCCGTATAACTCGAATATTTCCCTCTACGACCAATGGGACGAATTTCACATAACTTCCAGCTTCCATGAGTACCTTTCCCGCCGAAACTTGATGGAGTTGGCCTACGGTTGCGATGGCTTCCTGTAGCTCCCGCTCCGCAACCTGGGGAAAGTGCCGTCTTACAAGCTTCAAAATTTCCTGATCCACAGCAGTATCCTTATTCGAAATCATACGGATGCCTTTCAATTATTTGATATCGTTTTCAATGCCTTGGGATCGTGCTTCACGGTAAGGTGAATCCAAATGGATCGAGCCAATCGAAATACATAAACAAACCCAATGGCACAAACCAGGATTAATACCAAGAAGGAAGTGTTAGTATCCACCCCCAGCACCCAATGTAAGAGCGCTATAAATCCTAGGCAAAACCAACCTGTAAAAATGTAGGAAATGAACATAGCGCCGTAATAGAATCCTGGTTCTGGCCAGTAAGATTGACCGCAATGTGGGCATTCTTCCGGCATGTAGAACGGTTTCTGAAAGGAGAAAGTATGGGTTTCAAAAAGATCGCCTTTGTGGCAACGTGGACATTTTAGTCGGAAAATATTGGAAAGCCTTTTGAGCATGTTCACCTTTTTTTGCCTATAAAACGAATTACGGAGGCCGACCCCTGGTGAAAGGCCCCTTCATTCAGTACTACTTCTTCAGCGCTCAATAATAGGTTTTCAGCAGCTGGAAATTCGTGATGAATATCACTTTCGCTCAATAAAAAGGACGCATCTTTTGGACCTCCGGAATCATTGCCAAGTTGTTCTTTAGAAAAAGCCTCTAGAAGGATTATACCCCCCGGACGAAGAGCTTGCCAACAATTTTGATGTAAACGCCGGCGAGCCTCAGGAGGCAAATGGGCATAAAACAAGCCCACTACATCAAAGGTATTTTGAGAGTAGGTGTAAGAGTCTGCGCCAGCCACTTCATACTCTATCTGAACACCCTTAGCTTTGGCAAATGCTTGTGCCTTATGCATTCCGGCATGACTGAAATCAAATGCATCGACTTTCCAACCTTGTTTTGCTGCAAATACGGAATTTCGCCCTTCGCCCTCCGCAGGCAACAAAATGCGGCCTACTGGTATTTGAACGAGTTGTTCGGCGAAAAAAACATTGGGCTTTTTACCATAGGCATAAGCCGAATCAGCGTAGCGCTGATCCCAAAAAAACTTTTTACTCATTTAGAAAAGTTACAATACTCCCCGATCAAGCACATCGTGGCATTCTTCCAAGCAATCAATGAGCTTGGACACATGCTTAATCTTAAGGCTGTAAAGCATACTACGCCCATCCCTTCGAACCGAAAGGATACCGTTCAATCGGAGATTTTGCAGGTGATGGGAGGTAAGGGATTGCTCACTGCCCAGTTTCTCACAAATCTTGGTGACAGAGAGTTCATTTTCCTGTTCCAACATTTGTACAATACCCAACCTCAGTGGGTGGGCTACTGCTTTGAGGATTGAAGCAATCTTTTCGAGCTTTTCAGTCTCTTCTTTGGTTATGATTCCGTTGGTCTGCATACAGTTGATAGTAGAAAGAATGATCATTTATTAAACGTCACAATTCCGCGATGTGTTTGTGGTGGCTATAATGGGAGGAAAGAAAGAGCAGCAGTACCAAAAAAACAAGGCTTCTCTATTTGAGAAGCCTTGAATCGGTGCCCGGAGCGGGACTCGAACCCGCACGTCTTACGACACACGCCCCTCAAACGTGCCTGTCTACCAGTTTCAGCACCCGGGCAGGATACTTATTTAAAAAGCGGGACAAAAATAGCATTATTGAAATCCCCAGGCAAGCTCTATTGTTCTTTTTCCAATGCGGACTGCCGTAGTCGTTGGAGGAAGGGAGAAGCAAAAATGAAGTCTTCCAATATATTGTTGTCGCTACTCAGGATCTCATCTTTGTTTCCCCACCAGGCAATATTACCCTCGTAAAGTAAAATAATATTCTCCCCGATCTCCATAACCGAGTTCATATCGTGTGTATTGATGATGGTCGTGATATTGTTATCCTGTGTAATGCCGCGAATCAATTCATCAATGACAATGGACGTTTTAGGATCCAAGCCGGAATTAGGTTCGTCACAAAACAAATACAGGGGCTCCAATACAATGGACCGGGCAATACCCACCCGTTTTTGCATCCCCCCACTCGTCTCCGAGGGGAATCTGTCGTTTACACCCTCAAGATTAACCCGCTCCAGGCAAAAATTCACTCGATTCTGCTTTTCCTTCGCTGTCATGTTGGTAAACATGTCTAATGGAAACCGGACATTTTCCTCCACCGTCATTGAATCAAATAAGGCGGAGCCCTGAAACAGCATGCCTACCTTCATTCGAAGGGCACGCAACTCCTTCTTGTTCAGACTATATAGCGAATAATCATCATACCAGACCTGGCCGGATGTAGGTGGGTAAAGCCCAACGAGTAATTTGAGCAAAACGGTTTTTCCAGCACCACTTCTTCCGATAATCAGGTTGGTCTTGCCCCTGTAGAACTCTGTAGTGATTCCTTTTAGGACTTCATTGTTTCCGAAAGCCTTATATAAATCCTCTGTCCGTATCATTTTTTCCCAATCAACCGGTTAATACAATAGCCAACAAATAATCAGCCAACAGGATTAAAATATCGCTATAAACCACCGCATTTGTGCTGGCCTGCCCCAATTCTATACTGCCACCCTTCACAAAATAGCCCTGATAGCAAGAGACAGTCGTTAGAAGAAAGGCAAATACAAGCGCCTTTACAAACATCATCGTCACATTGTAAGGCTCAAAGAAGGAACGCAACCCCAAAACGTATTCCGCATCAGATAATGGTCCTGAAGGAACGGATGCCAGATAGCCCCCGAATATACTGATGCAGGCAGCCACAGCTACCAGGATTGGAATCATGATCAAAGCCGCAATAAGCTTGGGCGTAATGAGAAAGGCCGCTGTATTGACGCCCATAATCTCCATCGCATCTATATGCTCTTTCTGACGCATACCCCCTATTTCGGAAGCCATATTCGATCCTACCTTTCCCGCCAAGACCAGGCAGGTAATGGTGGGAGCCAATTCAATGATCGTACTATCCCGAACGATGTACCCGATATAATAGATCGGCACCAGCGTACCGTTCAGCTGGTAGGCAAATTGCACCGCTGTAACCGCTCCGATAAAAATGGCGATAAGGGCAACAATAGTCAGGGAACCTACACCGATATCGTTCATCTGCCGCATGGTTTCCTTGTAGTACATGCTCAGCTTTTCCGGTTTGGAAAAAGCAGTACCCAGCAACATAAGATAGCGCCCAAAGTGGTATAAAATGTTAAAATTCATAAGCGGATTGACAAGTCGACAATTGGCATGCAATATACTGCGCCTTACGCTCAAGCGTAAAAGTCGTAAAACAAGGCTTTATAGCCAATAGTTTGTATGCGACAACAAAGGAGCATTTTGTTTTTGAAATCATCTAAGTTTGCACCTATGAAAAAGAAAAAGATTATTGTGACCGGAGCCAGCCGGGGAATTGGAAGGGAAGTTGCCCTTCAATTGGTCGCCGACGGACATGAGGTTATTGCACTGGCCCGTAATCAAGAACGATTGGATGAACTAGTCCAGCAAGCTGGAGCTTCCTGCATTGGAATCCCTTACGATCTGGTCAAGGAAGAGGCAGGGGCTTTAGAAGCAAATCTGGCGACCTGGGATAGACTGGATGTGTTAATTAACAATGCAGGTCGGCTGGAAAATAAATCATTTGAGGCCCTGACGGATTCTGATTGGCTTGCGATCTACGAAGTAAATGTATTTGGAGTCGTTCGTCTGATTCGCAAGTGCCTGCCCTTGTTGAAACAAAGCTCAATGGCTCATATTCTCAATATCAGCAGTATGGGAGGCATAATGGGAAGTTCCAAGTTCCCAGGCCTTTCTGCCTACAGCTCCAGTAAAGGTGCCTTGAGTATTTTAACAGAGTGTTTGGCCGAAGAATGGAAAAATGAATCCATCCGGGTAAATAGCCTTGCTTTGGGAGCCGTTCAAACCGAGATGCTGGAAGAAGCCTTCCCGGGCTTTAAAGCTCCCTTATCCAGTACTGAAATGGCTGAATTTGTTTCTTATTTTGCTTTGCAAGGACATTTGTTTTTCAATGGAAAAGTGTTGCCCGTCTCCCTTTCCACCCCTTAAAACGACCTGGATCAATGGACAAACAGGATACCTCCGGCTTTATTCCCTACCGTGGAAGCACCTTTTCTCCCGAAGTCAGTGCGGAACGAGCAAAGAACTTTTATGCCTACATGGATCTACGCCGCAGCTTGCGGGCCTTTTCGGACCAGCCTGTAGATAAGGGGTTGATCCAGGATATTATCATGACCGCCTCCTCCGCCCCTTCTGGTGCACATAAACAGCCCTGGACTTTTTGCGCTGTGTCTGATCCGGAAATCAAAAAAAAGATCCGGGTCGCTGCAGAAGAAGAAGAATACCGAAACTACAATGGCCGGATGAGCGATGAATGGCTGGATGACCTGCAAGCCTTTGGTACCAATTGGGAGAAACCCTTTTTGGAAAGAGCTCCCTGGTTAATTGTAGTATTCAAAAGGGCTTATGAGCTTGAAGATGGACAAAAAAAGAAAAATTATTATGTAAATGAGTCCGTAGGCCTGGCCAGTGGTTTCCTCATAACTGCTATTCACCAGGCAGGACTGGTGTGTTTGACTCATACACCCAGCCCAATGAATTTCCTCCAGGAGGTGTTGCAACGGCCAGAAAATGAACGTCCATTTTTGCTCATCCCTGTCGGTTATCCGGAGGAGGATGCCCAGGTACCGCTCTTGTACAGGAAGCCTTCGGACCAGGTCATTGAATGGTATTAAAAAAAATCCTTCCTACCAGATTGAACTTTTTCCCAAATTTTTTCTTGTTTAGCCTAGTCCCATCCAACATATATATCGTTTGCTGAATTAGCGTTTATTTTACACTATCCGTTAAGGATCAACCCAATATGTGTACACTAACCTATTTACCGTCTGGTAAGGACGGATTTATCCTGACCTCTAATCGGGATGCCTCTCCAAGGGAAACTGCTCCACGTTTTATTCGTCAGCGGATAAATCACCAGGAAGTTTTATTCCCCCAAGAGGAACCGAACCAAGAGTCTTGGTTAGCGCTATCCGGCCAAGGCATCGCAGCCTGTCTGATCGATGGCGCTATACAGAAACACCACCACAACCCTCCCTATCGAAAGAGCCGGGGTCAAATGCTGATCGAATTGTTTGAGGCCGCTTCTGTAAATGCCTTTTTGCACGCTTACCCCTTTTCAGGTATCGAGCCTTTTACCCTGGTAGTTGTAGAGTCAAAGACATTGAGTGAGGTTAAATGGGATGGTAGCAGACTGTACACTCGGAGGCTAGACCCAAATCGCTTCCACATCTGGTCTTCTCCTCAACTCTTTACTCCGGCTGGTCGGAAAAAAAGGGAAAAATGGTTTGCAAGCTGGCTGGAAAACCGTCGTGAATGGCATCAGGACGCCATCCTCAACTTTCACCTTAAAGGTGGAGATGGGGACCCACATAATGATATGGTATTAGATCGGTATGGAGTTGTCAAAACCATGGGGGTTGCCTCGGTCCAAAAGGAATCCGACCGCTTTAACCTTTGCTATCTGGATATTGCGAAAGGAACAAAAGCCAATCATTATGTGCATCTCTCCGCTTATCCCCATTTACCCGTAATTGAAAACAGCACCTACCTTACAAGGCCTCAAACTGGTTAGTAAATTTTAAATCCCTAAAGGTGTTCGTGTCCATTCGGCCTTCATGCACCGACCTCTTCCTAGTCGCTAAAGGCGCTGTCCCAATTCAAGCTCTTCCAACTTAGGCTATCTTGGTAGATAAAGACAGCCTCTTCCGGCAGTTCCTTTATCTGTAATTCATATAACCAAGGCTCCTTCAGTTGAAACCGATAATACTCCGTTTCGTAAGACTGGGCACCAAAGCCTTGCCGCCACCACCAATTACCATACTGCCGAAATGAAACATGCAAGGTGCTGTCTGCCATTGGGATAATGATAACCCCGTCATTCCAAGATTCCAGATTATAACTGGCGATCTCGTACATGGTCCCTTCAAAAGGTTTTCGTTCAACATAGGCAAGGGCATCCTGAAATCCCCGTTCGCCGCTTAAGTCTCGATACAAATAAGACCCTTTCAAATTGTCCGGATTGTTCAGAATGAAAATGTGCTTTTGGTCGTACCAACGAAAATCCATCCTCAACTGTCGGTCTACTGCTGCATTTTCCTTCCAAACCTGGACTAAAGGCACAAGAAATAAGAGTTGAAATCCAAGTATTGATGCTGTAATACCCAAAAACCAACGATAGGGAAAAAGAGAAACCAAAAGAACCAAATGCGGTAAAAAGAAAATAGAAAACCAATACCCATACCGATCATTCTCTACCCACAACAAATTGAGCACACCCAAATTGAGGATGGGCACCAGCGCAACCAGTCCTAATGCCCCATACAAGGCGGCTATTTGTACAGTAGCCTTTTGGTTCCCGAATCGACTCAACCATACCAGTAAGATTATCCATCCAAGAAAAATTGCCGGGGCTATGAAAGGAAGCTCTAAAAACTGAAAAATCTGCTCTTTATACGGGAAAGGCCATTGCCGGCTGAGAAGGGCTGTTTTGGAAACGTATTTCAGGGTTGAAACTGCCATTTCTGGCAAATCGAAGGACAAATGCTTTTCTTCGCCATAATGACCAACCCATCCACCTAGCGTGATTTTATTGAACATCAAGTAGCCTGCCACTAGAAGGGCCTGGGGTATTAAGTTCTGTCGAATCAGGGTGGGTAACCGGGTTAACTGCTCCTTTTTCCAAGTGAGAACCAATACAAAAAGAAAGCACACTACTGGGAAAATCATAGCCCATTCAAGGGTAAACAAGGCACACAACAATATTAATTGGATACCCCACCACCTCCAAGGCTTTGGTACAACCATCCATTCCATTTGCAGCTGGAGGGCGTACGTCATCATACCTACCGACAGCAGGTAATGCAAGCAAACCCTGGAAATAACAACCTCATTCTGAACCGGGGACAATAAAAAGAGCAGCGTTCCGAACAATGCTACTTCACGTGAAAATCGAGTGGAGAAAACATGTCCCAAAGACCAGGTCAGGCGAAAGATCAGGAAAGCATTAATCGCATGTAAGGCCGTGTAAATTAGAAAATAAGGCCATCCGGTAGCACCAAAACCGGCAAACATGGTATATGCAAAGAACAGGTGAAATTGTTGGTTGCCTGGCCATCCGAAACAGAAGGGCACTCCACGGATCCCATATTCAATAAACCGCTGGGCCCAGCCTGCAAAATCCATCACGAACCCAGCATCTTTTGCAGGAAAGTAAAAGACGATCAGGAGCGCCCAAAAAAGAAGGAAATACCCATAGGATGCTTTAATCATACCAGCTTTTACCGAATTGGATTTTGTACATTTTCCAATACCGCATCGTTTTGCAGGATGAGCATTCCTTTTCTACCGGCCACTTCTTCGATAATTATTCCATTCCACTGGTCCCCGCAATCATTATGCAGGCGGGCACCGTCCAACACCAGTGTAGCCCCCGTTTGAATACGGACCCTGGCATCCTTGGGCAAAGAAACTCTACAACCAATAGTAAGGTATCCACTGGATTCAACGACCAGATCCCCATGGAGATCCTTTTGTCCAAACCATTCGACCGTATCTCTAATCGTAACCGTCTGTTCGGGATCGAGTGTGCACCAATCGCGCCGCGCGAAACGCCGCCCCGAACTTCCTTCCCTGGAAATGGTCTGGTGCATACGACCGATCTGGCAAGGTGTCCAGGCATGTTGGAAGATATTGTAATCCATCACATTATTGGAGACCTGCTCCTGGCAAGGTTCGGACCGGGAGTAGTTCCAGCAATTGGTATGTTTGGGCGTATCCGAACATCCATCATTGGTGTTCCAGCTATGGCTTAAACCCAAGGCATGGCCTATTTCGTGATTAAAAACCTGGCGGTATTTCCAAGCTGCATCCTTGGTCTCGGCAGGACCATTTATTTTAATGGCATTTCTCAAAAAGACACCCACCCCGCCACCTACGGGTTTACCCGGCTGGATACTGTCCGGATGCATAGGCATGATAAAAATATTCAATACCGTATCTAATTGAACTCCATACTTAACAATCACCCTTCGATCAAACAGGTTTCGCTTGGGGCCTTTGTGGATATAGAAAAAAAGCTCATCGTCTCGATGGAAATAGATCCCATCATCGTTCGGGTTGCCTGGGCGCCCCACAATCTGATAATTCAGCCTTGTGGGTAAAACAGGGGTTTCATTTCCAATTGGCAGCTTCATTTTTTGGTTGTCCCTTAAATCCTTTAAAGCATAGTAGACCAAATCTCTGGCAAACTTACGCGCCTCTTCCGGCTTTCGGTTTTGGGTACCCTGGCTGTTATCCATGAAATGAAAATTGAGCAGAATAGTCCGCACCGGAGTAGCAGCCAAATAATTGGTATCCGGGATGTAATTGGCAGAGGCAAGACAGGGATTGGCCATGCGCGCACTATTTGCACGATTTGTTTGCAACACCTGAACATCTTCACTGGAAGCGTATTTAGATGAAGCAGTGGGGATACAAGCTTGTATAACCAGTACGGCTGCCAGCAAGAAAAATCCCGGTATACGAATCAGATGAATTGGGATCCAGCCGTTTGGGGTCGTTGAGGGTAGCATGCCTGATTTACTTTTTCGGAGGCTCTATACGTTCACTGAACCGGTAAGTATTCCGGAAAGTAAAGGGTTCATCCGGTCCGTATCGCACCTCTTTCAAGAGGGTAAGTTCATTCTTTTTCCGGATAATTGTTTGCCTAAGGGTAGCTGGCCGATCATCGTCTTCGCCCTCAGTAAGCAAGACCATCTTCCAGCCTCCTTCGTCTGGCTCGCCCTCAACCGATTGAATGTCCCAATCGGAGCCGCCCCATTCGATAGTCTCATCGCCGATGATCACCTTATTTTTGCCACGAACAATTTTTCCGTTGGGTTCCAGGTAAGCGAATTGCAGTTTAAGCTTTTTTCCGGCCTCTTTTACGGTCAATTCGGTTGGCAAGGATACCCTTGATGTATTGTCTTGGTAATCCAGGTATTCCAAAGCCCCAATCCATTTCCCCACCAGAACATCATTCAGGCCTGCCTGAGCGTAGGAAAACGAACAAATTGATAAGGCAATAAAAAGAGAGCACAGATTTTTCATGTAGAATGGTATTTGGAAAATACATGGTGAAAAAAAGGAACCGGACCGAAAACTGATCCTATTTCTGATCAAAAAAAATTGATATCCAGCTAAATCCCGGAATAAAAATAGAATAGCTGGTGATATTCCATTATCAGTTCGATATAACTTAAACAGGTTGGGGGGGTTCAACCAACGCAATGCTTTATCGATAGGTAATCGATTTTCAACGACAAGAAATTACAACTATGAAAAACAACCAACTTCACCTTTCCAAGAATAAAGCCAGATGGAATGAGCGGGTTACGGTACACTTGAAGTCCGAATTTTATGATATGGAAGGGTTCCGAAATGGGCGTAATTCCCTTCAAAAAATAGAGTTGGAGCTTTTGGGCGATGTAAAAGGACTTGAGATTTTACACCTTCAATGCCATTTTGGACAAGATACACTTTCCCTGAGTCGAATGGGCAGCTTGGTAACCGGTGTCGATTTTTCAGATCAAGCCATATCTACCGCCCGACGCCTTAGCCAGGAATTGGATCTTACGGCCCGGTTTATTTGTGCGGATGTCCTCCAAATGGACCAGGTGTTACACGAGCAATTTGATCTGGTGTTCACTTCGTATGGCGTATTGGGATGGCTACCAGACATGGGAGCTTGGGCCCACCAAATCAAAATGCGGCTTAAACCCGGCGGCCGACTCTTGTTGGTGGAATTCCATCCAATAGTTTGGATGTTCAATGACTCCTTCACTTCTATTACCTACGGTTACTTCAACACTGGGCCGATTATTGAGCATACAACCGGCACATATACCGATGGGGAAGATGCCATTAAGGGTGAAGAATGGTCATGGAGTCACAGCCTTGCGGCAATTTTTACCGCGCTTTTAAATGAAGGATTTAGCATCGAACAATTCAAAGAATACGATTATTCTCCCTGGCCTTGTTTCGATGGACGTGAAGTCCCAGCACCAAATGGCTATCAAATTAAAGGACTAGAAGGCCTCATCCCAATGGTGTTTGCCCTGGAAGCCAAACTACCAAAGGACAAAGATCATCAGATATTCTAAGTATTGAGCAAGCAGGGAGTCAGCTAAGGCTTAGCCAACACCTTGTTTTTCAATAGGTCCTTGACGATCATTTTACCCAACTTTTCAGCTTCCCTTGACAGAGATCTGGGATCCTTAGTACGACTCTGGCCGGTCCAGATCAACTCTTCCGTTTCCTTATCGTATAAATTGAATTCCAGGAAGTAGGTGGAGGAAGTCTCATAATAGCCCGGCTTGGACACGGTTGCTGTAGCATAGGTATAATATTGATAATAGTTATACCCATAAGCCGGCGCTGAATAGACAGGAGCCGAGACCGTAAAGGACGGTCCCTGCTTATACCGCTCTTCCTTTTCCGTATCGAACAAGGCGATGGTCATTAAAGCATCCAGACCATATTTTTCCATGGCTTTCCGAACGGAAGCGTGCACTTCCTCTTCGGATACACCTTCGAAAATTTCAGGATGCCCAGCCAGCGGAAAAATGTCGAACGTACCAATACCGTTAATTTTCTTGGCCTGAAAGGCCATTTCAATTTGCTCTTCCACAGTGGCCCTATTGCCCATATTGGGGGTAAAAGCAAGTATACCGATACGTTTGTACATGTTGGGTGGCATCCCTTCTCGATGCCAGGAATCAACCAATTTGGAGGAACTTTGGGCACTACCGGTCAGCCCCCATACTAGAAGTCCGGATAGAATAAAAAGGTATTTCATTTCAAATGATGCTTTGGGTACTCGTAGGGAAACGCAAAAGCTTTCCTCCTCGGAAAAAAAGAGGCGGAAGGCAATCCAGGCATCAAATGTAGGATAATTAAAAAACTTTCAGTCGCTTGACCTATTCTTCGTCGGTTTCAATCCCCTTACGCAGAAAGTCATTCTCAATATTTTTCAGGTACGCACCAAGCAACTGTTCCAATTCCTGGTATCCGGGATCATTGGGATCCAGGTTATTGATAACCTTTGAAAGTCGTACTGCTTTGCGCCTGTATTGAAAGTCATTGTACAACCGCATGGCTTGATCCAGGGTATCAATTACCGGGCTGTCAATCTGCTCACCGAAGAATTTCTCCATGACTGCAGCAGTTGCGAGGCGAGGAGCAAATTCATCTAAATCGCGGCGCTCTCGTCCGTCGATGCTTAGAATAACGTATGGGGCAGGTCCTCTGTATTCGAGGCCGGTACGCTTATCTACCAAGGCTACTTTATCATCTCCGAACGGATTGACCACCCGACCGACCATGTAGCCATCAAATCGCCATTCGTCGTGATCATTGACAACGACCTGCAAGCGGCTCATAGCACGGCGCAAACCAGGCGTATCAAATCGCAAATCTTGATAAGAACGCAGGAATGGTTTGGACTCGAATAAGTGCTTTCCGAGGTCCCCAGCTACGTCTACCACATTCACCCCGGCCAGCAGATAAGACTTGGCGAAGGAAAAAATGGGAATATTGGCTGCCCGCTTGAACAGATTACCAAGAAAATCAAAAATATCCCGGCTAAAGGACTCCGTTACTAATTCAACTGAGTAAAATAAGGTAGACGCTTCAGCCGCCTTGGTATAATAAATAATAGGCGAACCTTCATTCAAAGAAGCCGGCTTGTAAAATTGGTTATCGTCTATATCCTTAATGATTTGATTGATCGCCCTTGGAGCTACATCGTAAGTTTGGGGCGCCTTCATGGAAGTGGCTACCAACATATCCGGCCGGCCGGAAAACAAGCGTTTTTTAGGCGCATCGCCGGTGTAAAGGGAGAGCAACTCCAGACTCAGCGGTCGCCCAATGTCAATAGGCGTGAATTCAGGAATGATATCCTGATTCTTTCGCTCAATCTCGACCCCGGTAACCGTGCCATTCCGGAAGAGAATGGATTCTTCGCGCATGACTCCAGCAGTTACCCGCTCGAATTCCCCCAAGACCATTCGCTCGTAAAATTCTTCTCCACTTACCAGGGTATCTCCAAATACATATAGATTGGCCATGTGATTCTATAGGTTTAATAGGCTATTTATCAGGCATTTAAATTAATACAAATTTAGTTTATTTAAAAAAAAGCCTGAGAATTGGCGGAATTTAATCGATTCGAGTAAGAATTGTGGATTCAAACTGGGTAAAAGCGGCCAAAACATGCTCCAAAAGTCTGTTTTGAACGGCTTGCTCCATAAAGCTATAGCGAATACTATTCAAAACGATCTCTTTTATTTCCCGGTAGGAAATTTCAGGATACTGGTAGGCCAGTAAGACGAACTGCTCTGTCATATCTGTTCGAAGAACGCCCTCATCGTCGGTACTGATTACAATTGGGACCCCTGCTTCCCAATAAGCTAAAATGGGATGATCCGCACCCTCTATACCTAGGATAAAAGCATTGCTGGATAAATTGATTTCTACGGCGACTCTATCGGACTTCAATCTGTCCAATATCTCAAAAGCATTTGATTCATGAGCAATGGCAACACCGTGTCCAATTCGATCCGGTTGGGCTATTTGTAAAGCTGCTCCGATATGCCAATTCAAATCCTCCGGCCGAACTTGGCCTAAACGCAATTCCCCCGCATGCAAGGCTACTCGGACATCCGGAAATTTGCTTTTCAGAAAACGAAAAAACTGCATATGCAATTGATAATCTCGAAGCGCTATGGGGTCGTGTTCAGGAGCGACCAGATTCACGCCTACAATCAAGGAAGAAGCATTCGCAGTAGCAAATCCCAATACAAGGTCTCGAAAGACATGAGCAGGAGGAAGGATACGAATGGCATAATTTTGATAACGCATCACAAATAGGCTATCATCCAATTGCAAAGAATGATGGCGAGCCTCCATCGAATCAACATATTGCTGCACGGAAGAGTGATAATCGTCTCGAGCCAGATACTGATCGTACCAGTTTTCCAAACTGTCAAACAGGATCTCCGCCGAAGCATTTGCAAGTTCGAGTAGTACTTTGTTCCGCGCAGCTTCTTTCGGAAAGGGATCCTTCCAACGTGGACAATCAAACTGGGTTTCGATATAGCTAACCTGCTGCTCCAGTGCCCTTTGTTTTAATTCGAGCAGACCCGTTCGGATCGTACGGTTCTTGATGGAGTCGAAGAGCAGAAAAGGTTCGAAGAAATCTTCTGCCGGTGAAAGCGTACCTGCTTGGTACTCTTTGGTGGACCACTTCCGGAGGATGCGCTCCCGGACTACAGGCCAGGTACCTTCTTCCTGGAGGGTTGTGATAGCCACCCAGTTTGTATCTACCTTGGGAGAACGCTTTACCGCAAAGGTCCTGCTATGTACCCAGTAGTTTTCCTTTTCGGCAAAATCCAAATAGGTCTCTGCATAGACCGATCCACTGAAATGATGATGCAGATCCCCCCCCTTCGGCATTTGTTGGAAAAAAAGCCTAAGTCGAACACGATCCTGCCGAATCTGATCTAAATAGGCCTCTATTCGCTCTTCAGTCGACTGCTGACCCTGGCCCACTGAGTGTAAATGCCCAACCGCTAAAAACAACAGCAGTATCCAACGCATGAAGATCCTTTTCCCTGAAAGTAGAGAGGTATAAAGCACTAGACAATGATCCACACTATTTTTTGAGGAAAAAACTACTAAAACGAAAAATTAGTTGATTTAACTAAAAAATAGTTGTAAGTTGGCCCCATGAGAAGATTAACAGAAAAAGAAGAACCCGTCATGCAAGCTTTATGGAAGCTGGAGCGGGCATTTGCAAAAGAAATCCGGGCTGAACTGGCAGACCCCAAACCACCTATCACTACGGTTTCCTCCATTGTGCGAAAACTGGAATCGGAAGGTTTTATTGGTTATGAAGCTTTTGGGAAAACGCATCGCTATTTCCCCAAAGTAAGCCTGGAGGATTATCGAAAGTCCTTTTTCCAACGGGTCCTGGATGATTACTTCGGAGGATCTCCGGAGCGCGTCCTTTCCTTTTTTGTTCAGGAAGAACAAATGGACCCCGAGGAAATAAATCGCCTGCTGGAGAAAATCAAACGCAAAAAATAGTCGCGCTGCCAAATCATTCAATACTACATCCATCCTTTTGCCATGCCTGCTTCTGTAGCCCAATATATAATCGAATGCAGTTTTTGCCTGCTGCTGTTTTTTTTCTTGTACCAGTTTCTATTGCGCAAGGAGACTTTTTTTCAGGTCAACCGAGTCTATCTCTTGATCACCCCATTGTTATCTTTTCTCATACCGTATCTGCATATTCAGATTGACTTTACCCCTGCTCCTATTTATAAGAGCCCCTCAGAAGCACCATTGGACCTGATTTTTCCCACAGTCAATGATATTCAGGCCTTTCAGGAAACGATGTGGGAGCCCGTTTACGAACCTGCATTTACAGGTTGGGCTATTACCCTCGGCGAAGTAGCTCTGGGGATTTATCTCTTAGGTATGATCGTGACTGCAGCCCGGCAACTATATCTATTCTGGAGAATGTACCATTGGATCTCCAATCAGTCCAATCGCAGAACCTTGGACGGAGCTACCCTGGTAGAAGTACCGGCTAATTTTCCCGCTGCTTCCTTCCTCAACTATATCTTTCTCAATCGGGAAAAGACAGCTGCATTTGAATCGGTTATCCTGGCACATGAAATGGTGCATGTCAAACAGCGGCACAGTTTAGATATTCTATTACACGAAGTTTTAATTATCGTTTTCTGGTTCCACCCCCTGATCTACCTTTTCCGGGCATACCTCAAAGAAGTACATGAATTCATAGCGGATCATCAGGTTACCCAAAACGTAAATCCGGTGGATTACGCTATGCTATTAGTTACCCATAGCAAAGGGAGCCAAACGCCCCTATTCACCAACACATTTAATTCAATCACTCGAAAAAGACTGCATATGCTTGGCCAATCCCCCTCCAACCGGAGACAAAGCTGGAAGTATATATTAGCACTTCCCCTTTTAAGCGGACTAATCCTTTTATTTTCTTTTGACATGGTAGATGAACTACCTGAAGAAATCACCCGACCTGTGAATAAGTTAGAGCACCTGATCACAGAAGCCGTGGAGCAGCCGGTGGCTTATACTACCGTTCCAACAGAAACGTATCAGTTGAAATGGGACGAAAGAACCTGTGATTGCTTTGAAGATCAGGTGACTAATTATTTCCACTGCGAAAATTTGAGTTTCCGGTCCAGCGAGCTGAAAAAACTCGCCCGCCAGCAAACCGGGTTCCAATTATTTAAGGACGGCCAACCGGTATTTATTAAAAATATCCAGGTTATGAGCCAGCAAGCGATACCGATGCAAGGTTTTTTATCTCAATTCGAGGAGCAGGGAGCCTTCAACCCGGAATCGGCATTTTGGAAGAAATCCCCAAAGGGAAATGTATTGAAAGTATCTTTTCAGTCCGGAGAAAAGACCTGGTTTAAATTTCACCTTACTGTAAATGATCGACGGGAGTCCCTGGATTATGCCTATACCGCCAAAATAGGCGACACCCGAATTGCCATAGACCAGATGACCAAGGAAGGAATCCGTTACTTAAATACAAAAGACTTCCGGGAGCTGCTTGCTCACCCCATGCAAATCCTGAAGAACAATACCGAGCCGGTAGGTCTGGCTTCTGTATCGCTCAAGGTGCCTGGCTTGAGCCAGGACTTGCAGATGGATGGAAAACGAATAGTAGAATTGAAGGATCTAATTCCCTTGCAGACCTTGCAATCTGGCAGCGCAACTCTAATACTGACCATGCAGGATGAAGAAAGCCTTAAGTTGAGATTCGTCCTAAAAGATGGTATTGAATTGAACACAGCAACCTCCATAATTCCTCCTAAAATTACCTTGAAGTGGGGACGCCATACTGCCGGGAAATGGATGAATAACCTGGCGTTCGAACTTCCTTCGGAGGAGATTCGAAACCTAGTCGGCACCCCCTTCAAACTGGTGGTCGATGGGAAAGAGTATGCGTTCAAAAAACAAGGGAAAATACTGGATATGGGTGACCTTACTACCGCATTTGGTTGGAATGGAGAAGTTCCCCTATTGACGGGAGCAGAGTGGGAAAAGGAGTTTCGATCCAAGGTAGGCCAAATTCGTCCGGGTGAGCAATTCTTCATTAAAGAATTCGAATCAGAGGCCGGCCTGAAAGCAAAATTGGTCATTACGGCCAAAATCAGCTTCGACCCTACCCAAGTTACCAAAGATGGGTCCAACCCGTTTCAGGAAATCACAGAAGGCTGGACTACCTCCAATCTTACGGAACTAGATATGCAAAAGGTAAGTCGGTTGCAGCTTCGGCCGGGAATGCAGCCGCTGCTATTTGTAAACGATGAAAATATCGCCCTTACTACGCTCCGGCCAGGGGTAACCTTGCCATACACACAGCTAGACGTTTTTGAATTGTTGGAAAAGGTGGATATTAAAAAATTGACAATCGGAGCACCAACTGCAGATTATCAGGCTCCCTTCAAATCCTATCCCTCTCTAGAGGCTGCCCTAAATGGATACATTCAGGTCGAACTGGAGGATACTGCTGATTTTAATACTGAGCTTGAAAATATAAAATCCGGAGCTGCAACGCAAGATAAAATAAGACCTTCTTCCGATTCTATCATCATTAGAGAAGGTTACTACCTGGAAATTGAAAGCGGTCGAGCCAAGGTTTCTTCCACATTCCAGGACTCTGCCGTATTATTTGTACTGGATGGGGTTCTACTTTTCAAAAGGGATGTTCCAAAATATTTTAATAGCATTGACCCAAACGATGTTAAATCCATCACCGTAATAAAGGGAGAAAAGGCTATCGAACAGTATGGGGAGGCGGGAAAAAATGGAGTAATCGTCATAAAAACTAAGTTTAGGGTGGCCAATAAGAAAAAACCGAAAACTCAGAAAACTGATGGTGTTAAATCAGAAGTGAAGACTCAGAAAAAACGCAAAAACCGGGACTACGATAATCGACAGCCTATTTCTACAGAGCAATTAGACCCTTCCAATACCCAGCAGGTACTTACCTCGGAAATCTTTCCCAATGCGGCTGTCGATCAGGTCACTGTTCGATTCAAAATCAGTGCCCCTGCGGAGAAAGCCAGCATTACTATGTTCGATATACAGGGGAAGGAAGTGCACCGCTTGTATTTAGGTAGCTTAGATGCAGGTACACATAACCGCCAAATTAATTTAAATACACTTAACCTTCCCGGTGGAAAATACATCGTTCATTTGCAGGTAGATAATTTGGCCAATTCCAAGCAACTGATTATTGCGCAATAAAGACTTGTGAGCTAGCCTTTTTTTTGGATTTCCTGTAAAGTTGGTTAGAAAGGCTCGGTCCGACAACAAGTCGGACCAGCCCTTATTTTCGGAGGATCTTGGTGTACCTCCGAAATTGTCTTCATAGGATTCATCCTTTTTACTCACAAAAAGGATTGTCATTGTCCATAGATAGTAGAGCGTTGCAAAATATTGAATTGATATTCGGCCATTTAATACAAAAATCTACCGTCTACCCCTCTAATAGCTGGCCTTATTACTCATACACCCTCAAAAATCGAATCGCAAACGTCAATTCCAAGGTTAGGTTTCGAATTGATCTTGCGGGAATAAATACAGTGTTCTGGGGAAAAAAAGGATTGATCAAATTTAAATCGCCCTGTTGATTGAATTGCCTGGAAAAATCCGGATTAACTGAAATCTCAATCATACCTCCGATATAGTCCGAGAATGGAAATTCTATACCGCCCCCCAGGCTAACCCCAAATACAAAATCATTGACAAACTCCTTGAATAGAGTTCCGCTGTGATAGAAGATCTGATCAGAAGATTCGGGCAGGTTGTTGGTCAAATTGTATTCTCCCCGAAGGCCCAATAAATAAAAAACGCTGGAACCACCCTGCCCAGCATTAAATTTCTGTTTGACCCCTGCCTGTAGCGCCAGATTGCCAAAGGTGTTAGCCTCACGTTCCTGGAAGCGCTCTCCGGTGTTGAAATCCACAAATTGAAACCGGACCGTACTCCCCCGAAGGTGGTATCCCAATTGCGCATAGATCGAATACCGATTTTCAGCATCTAATGATTCAATATAGGCAGCTGCATGATATCGAAATAAAGCCCCGCGGTCTGCATTGGGCTGCCACAACTGAAACCCCAAAGAAGGTCCTGCTTTTAAGCCCCAAGCAAATCCCTGAGCAGATAAATCAATACAGACAACTGAAGAAAATAAAAGGAGGAGGAGGAATTTTTTATCCATGGAATACAAGCGTATTGGTAAGCTCTAAAGGTAAGCATCAGCTTGGCTAAATCCAGCCTCTAGTAATTTACCCTATGGCCTGGAACTTCCCCAGCACCAATAACCACTGAAAGAACAGAATTTGCCCCCCCGGAATCGCTTCAATTTACCTGCTACCCCATACCTTTTACCTTCTACAAACTACCAACCGCTTTACATCAATAACTCGTCTCATCCAGTTGAACCTTCCCCCGAAAGGTATAGAAAACGAAAGCGGTGTAGGATAACACCATGGGGGTTCCGATTGCAGCAAAAGTCAACATAATCCCAAGCGCTTTTTCCGAAGCCGCCGCATTCAGCACCGTAAGGCTATTTTCAAAATCGGGAACCGATAAAATGATGACGGGATAAAGCTCGAAGGCCACGATCATCAACAATAAGGCTACCGTTAGTCCCGAAAAAAGGAAAGCTGCCCGATAATTCTTTTTACCCACTAATCGGGGAATGTTGGCAATACTCAAAAACGCGCCAGCCGGCAGTATAAATAATGCAGGACTATCCCGAAAATCATCAGATAAATGGGGAATATAAATTAGGGTGTACAAGGTGAGCAAGCCGAAGCTTACAGCAAAAAACAGAATTGCCCGCCTAAGCAACAGCGCCACTTTGGCAAAGAGTCGCCCTTCTGTTTTCAGCGTCAGATAGATGGCTCCGTGCATCATAAACAAAGCCAAGGTGGTTATACCCACCAAAAACGAATATGGATTTAAAAAGGTCAACCATTCACCCCGATATTCTTTATCCGGCCCAAGATCCATCCCTTGCAATACATTACCCAATACGACCCCTAGCAAGAAGGATAACATTATGCTGGAAACCGAATAACTGATATCCCACATTTGCCGCCACCATTTCATGGGCTCCTTACTTCTAAACTCAATACTTACTGCTCGGAAGATCAAAAAGAACAAAAACAACATAAATGGAATGTACATGGCCGAAAATAAGGTGGCGTATACATCCGGAAAACCAGCAAATAAGGAACCACCTCCAATGACCAGCCAGACTTCGTTTCCGTCCCATACCGGCCCGATTGCGTTCAAGGCAATGCGTCTGCTTTTCTCTTTTCGCAAAAACAAATGCCACGCACCGGCCCCTAGATCAAATCCATCCAGAATGGCATAACCGGAAAACAAGCCTCCAAGCACCAAAAACCAGAGCGTAGGGTAATCCATTCCTAAAATTGTAGCCGTGTACATAAGCTCATTTGGATTTTATAATCAAATAGAAGAAGGTTTAGACATCAACCTTGCTTAATCCGAAATTATATTGTTCAGCCCTTCCTTTTTTTGGACAAGACAAGCAGAGCTTATCCCCACATTTTCGCATTTCCAACTACCCACGCCCTCGTTTTCACTTAAAAATATCCACCATACCCTCCTGAATAGGGCTATGCTGTATACTGGGACCATCTTCCGGCCCGTGCTGGATCTTCTTGTTTAATAAATAAATGAACAATACAAACAACAAGGCATAGACCAACGTAAACAGGATTAGGGAAAACAGGACTTGATTAGCCTCTACTACTTTACTCAAAGCATCGCTGGTCCGCAATAAGCCGTAAACCACCCAGGGCTGTCGACCCATCTCGGCTGAATACCAACCAACCTGGTTGGCTATATTCGGCAGGAGGACAGCAAATACGAAGGCCCACAACAACCAACGCTGCTTGAACAGACTACCCCTCCACCAATAAAAGGAAGCCAGCATGGTAAGACCGATCATGAGCATACCACAAGCTACCATCAGGTGGTAAAACTGGAAAATGGCATTTAAGGCTGTCGGACGGTCTTCCTCAGGAAAAGCATTCAAGCCTTTGACCGGAGTTGAAAAGTCCTGATCCAGAAGAAAAGAAGTCCCTCCGGGAATCCCTATTCCTGTGACCTGTTGGGTCTTTTTATCTACCCAGCCCAACAAGTAGAGGTCAGCTGGAGCCAAGGTATCAAAGTGTCCCTCAAAGGCAGCCAGCTTGGCAGGTTGATTATGAGCTACACCCTCTGCGGAGCGGTGTCCAGCCAGGAGCTGGGCCAGGGAGCCAACCGTGGCAACTACCAAAGCAATTCGAAAGGCTTTTTTGGACACTTCCACATGCCGGTTTTTCAGCAAATACCAGGCGTGAACACTCAACACCAGAAATGCCCCAGCCAAAAAAGCACCGATCCAAACGTGCGTTATCCGATCTACACTGGACGGATTAAATACCATAGCCCAGAAATCGATTATTTCCGCTCTGGCTTCCAGGCCCTCTCCCACTATATGATATCCAGCCGGTGTCTGCTGCCAGCTGTTGGCCACCACAATCCAAATCGCACTGAACATACTTCCCAAGAATACACCGACCGTAGCAATAAAATGCACGATAGGCTTAACTCGATTCCACCCGAACAAAAGAACACCTAAAAAGCCGCTTTCCAGCGCAAAAGCGAAAATACCTTCTGCGGCCAAGGCAGAGCCGAAAACATCGCCCACATAGCGGGAATAGGTAGCCCAGTTTGTCCCGAACTCAAACTCCATAACGATGCCTGTAGCTACCCCCAAACCGAAGGTCAGCGCAAAGATCCGGGTCCAAAACCGGGCCAGACGGTGGTATTCCTCGTTTTTCGTTCGTAGATACAAGCCTTCGAGGATCACCATGATTAACCCCAGACCAATACTTAGTGGCGGATAGATGTAATGGAAGGAAATGGTGAAAGCAAACTGTATTCGGGAAAGTATTTCGACATCCATTGGGTCTATGCTGTTTGTTCTAGCCTATAAATCTATAGCCTAGCACCAATAGATGCTAGCTTTCCCAATTGACTGCCAACTATTTAGAGCGTACCTAAATTGTAGGTTTGTGAAACCAATTACATTTAAACGACAAGCATTTCCAATTCGGCCAACATCATCCATCCCCAATCCCAGGTCAATCCTGCCTGGCAAATACCTTTTTCATCAATGCTGTGGTACGAGCCGAAACGTTACGTCGGATTCGAACCTCTTCTTTTTCAACCATAGTGAACAATCCTTTGAGGGCTTCCTGGGTCACATAGTCCGATAAATCCGGATTGATTTTCTCTACAAAAGGAAGCGCATTGTAGGCATTGGTGGCCTTTCCCCAGTACTCTTGCGCATTGAACTTGTCAAGCGATTCGGTAATCACCGGTTCAAACTCCTGAAAGAGCTGGTCGTAGGTAGCCCCCCTTAGGTAGGAGGTGGCCGCTGTATCCGGTCCGAGTAGAATAGTTGAAGCGTCGGCAAAGGTCATGCTGGTGATGGCATCCTTGAAAATAGGTGCTGCTTTCTTGGCGGCGTCTTCTGCTCCTTGATTGATCTTGCGCAGAATGATTTCCTCTACATCTTTAAATCCGGGGATATTACTCAACTTATCAGTTATTTTACGAGCTTCTTCCGGAATCAGAATCCGGTAGGGGCTATCGAAATAGCCGCCCTCCTGAGAAAGCAATTGAGCTCCTTTGGTGATCCCTTGATCCAGAGCCTCCTTCAGGCCACCGGAAACTTCGGCTTCGGTCAACTGGGTAGAGGTCTCGGTTAGCACATCCAGTGCCTGGTTGACCGTATCGCAAGCTGTCAACAAGCCAATAGTCAGCCACAATAGGAGGTTCCCGGAAATAGAGCGCTTGGAAATAGACATGGTATTACTTTATGCGGTTTAAAAGGATAGAAGTCCCTAAAAAGGTTTGTACAGGATCGACCAGCAAGGTCCCGACGCCCAAGGCTACAGAGGCATGGGATAATGCCCCTCCAAGTGGAGGATGCATTTTCTTCAAATGGATCCGCACCCCTTCTACCTGACCTCCAAATTGACCTTGGATCCGATCTACGATTCGCTGTGCTACCGTTTCGATCAGCTTGGAGGTTTTTTTCATTTCCAATTGGCAGAATAGATACAGCGTCTCATAATTCACGGTCTTCTCCAGGTTATCTTTTTTCGCCTCTTTCCCGGATAATTTCACATCTACCCAAAGGTCCACGATGAACTCCCCTCCCGCCAGTTGTTCCTCCTCATAAAAACCGTGAAAGGCATGAAAACGCATATCGATCAAGGATACAATCGCCATGTATTTAAAATTTGACCTAAAGTTAGCTTTTCAACAGGGTTAACCGTATCTCATGTATTGTGATCAAAAGCTTATTTTTGTATTTGATTCCTAACCAAGTAAACGGTAAAGTTGATGGCAGACCAACATAGCAACGGTTCCGTAGACGTTCATGATCGAAAAGCACGTCAGGACCCATACCAACACCACGACTATTATTTGATGGACGAACTCCTGGAAGAGGATCACTTGCTTGCCAGGGATGCAGTCCGCGCATGGGTCAAGCAGGAAGTTTCCCCTATAATCGAGGATTATTCCCAACGTGCCGAATGTCCCAGGCACCTGTTCAATGGCCTCGCTGCAATCGGCGCTTTTGGACCTAGCCTTCCGTTGGAATATGGAGGTGGCGGCATGGATGAAATCGCCTATGGGGTAATTATGCAAGAGTTGGAACGAGGAGATTCCGGCGTCCGGTCGATGGCATCCGTGCAAGGCTCGTTGGTTATGTACCCGATTTACCGATTTGGCTCTGAGGAACAAAAGAAAAAATACCTGCCCAAACTGGGAAGCGGTGCCATGATCGGTTGCTTTGGTCTGACCGAACCGGACCATGGCTCTAACCCTGGGGGTATGCTCACCAACATCCGCGATGACGGAGATGCGTATATCCTCAACGGGTCCAAAATGTGGATCACCAATTCCCCTGTGGCTGATGTTGCTGTGGTCTGGGCCAAAGACGAGGAGGGTGTGATCCGGGGGCTGATTGTGGACGCAGATACTCCAGGCTTTTCTGCCCCTGAAATCAAAGGTAAATGGAGCCTGAGGGCTTCTATAACCGGTGAACTCGTGTTTGAAGATGTGCGGGTGCCGAAAACCAACCTGTTGCCCAATGTCAAAGGGTTGAAGGGGCCGCTTTCCTGCCTGAACAAGGCTCGCTACGGCATTGCCTGGGGAGCAGTGGGTGCAGCCTTGGATTGCTACGATTCTGCCCTGCGCTATAGCCTGGAACGAGAACAGTTTGGTCGTCCCATTGGCCAATTCCAGCTTCAACAGAAGAAACTGGCTGAAATGATTACGGAAATTACCAAAGCCCAACTGTTGGTTTGGCGATTAGGCAAACTAGCCAATGAAAGTCGTGCCACACCGGCCCAAATTTCAATGGCCAAGCGGAATAATGTCCACATAGCGCTTCAGGTTGCTCGCGAAGCCCGGCAAATTCATGGCGGAATGGGTATTACGGACGAATATCCTGTTATGCGTCATATGATGAATCTGGAAACGGTTTTGACCTATGAAGGGACGCACGATGTTCATCTGTTGATCACAGGAATGGATATCACCGGATTAAATGCCTTTCAATAGTCATATTTTTTCATAATTTGCGTTAGAAGGTATCCCGAGTACTCTATCCTATCAAAACGAAGCACCTAGCTTAGCAACATTGAAGCTTGGATTTCAATCCGGTCTGATTGATGCTTGTCAATAGTCACACCTACCCCATTTTTGAATGGTTGAGCACAAGGGATTGACCTTAAAACCAAATCCCCTGATTTTAGCGTTTGAAAAAAAGGAAAACGATTTGACATGAAGAGGTGGTGTCTAACAATTCTATCCAATGTATGCCTGTTTTTGATTCCCGCAATGCTGTTGGGGCAAAACAGCCAGCCCGGTTCCATTAAACTGACCAACGGTTCTTTTGAAGATGTTCCCAAGCATAGCCGCCAACCTTCGGGTTGGAATGATTGTGGTTTTGCCGGAGAGACAGCTCCGGATACGCAACCGAACAACGAATTTGCGGTTTCTAAACCCGCTGCCCACGGTATGACCTATCTAGGCATGGTGGTCCGGGATAATGATACTTATGAGTCCGTATCCCAACGGCTCAGCGCCCCCATGGTGAATGGCGAGTGCTATTCTTTTTCGATTATGTTGGCCCGCTCTGAAATGTATGTCAGCTTGAGCCGCCGCACCGAAGAAGTTGTAAACTACAATACACCCGCGAAATTGAGGGTATATGGTGGATTTGGCCATTGCGACCGCCGGCAACTGCTTGCGGAATCAAAAATGGTGACCAACTTCGAATGGTCCGAATTCCAATTCAAACTGGAGCCTCAAAGTAATTTTACCTATCTGGTCTTGGAAGCTTACTACGATACGCCTGTTTTGTTGCCTTATAATGGAAACATTTTGGTCGACGGCGCTTCCGAGCTTGTTCCAATGGGTTGCGCTACACCCATAGAAGAGGCTTTATCGGAAGAAGTAGTGGTCAATCAGGCCCCTGCACCAGCTGAACCCGAAATGGAGCGGGACCCTGCAAGAGGTAATCCGGAGCCTGTGGTTATGAATCCACCTACCAACCCTACTCCTAATCCTCCCGCAGCCCAACCCAACCGGACCATTGAAAATCCGACCAAAGTCTCCGAGCTCAATCGAGATAATGTCCGAAAAGGGCAAACGCTTCGGATGGATAAGCTCTTTTTCGATGCAGATAAAGCTTCTATCCGGACCGGATCCGAGGAGGCCTTAAACGACCTTTACGGCTTCCTGAGAGAGAACCCAAACGTCATTATCGAGATCGGTGGACATACCAATGGATTGCCTGAGGAGGATTATTGCGATCGACTATCAACAGACAGAGCCAAATCTGTTGCTACCTATTTGAGAGATAGAGGTATTCCCGGCAAACAATTGGAATACAAGGGTTATGGTAAGCGGTATTTGATTGCTTCAGACGATACCATGGAGGGACGGCGCAAAAATCAACGGGTGGAAATCAAGATCCTGGAAGTCGGCGAAAGGGCAAATTAAAATAGGGCGGTATCTAGGATTGCTGCTGGACCTGAAACCCCAGTTTGCTAAAATCTTCCCAGAATGAAGGATAAGATTTACCAACCACCTGGGGTTCGGCGATTCGAATACCACCCAGGCAGGCCAACGGGGCAAATGCCATAGCCATGCGGTGATCCTCATAGGTTTCGAATAAGGGATAGGCAGCTACCTTGGCCTTTCCTGATATCTTTATTTGGTCATCCCCAATCGCCTGAACACTAACATTTACTTTTTCTAATTCCTGGATAAGCGCTTGAATCCGATCGGTTTCTTTCACCCTTAGGGTGCTCAGCCCTTTAAACCAAGCAGGTACGCCAAGCCCTGCACAAATCACGGCCAGGGTTTGTGCCAGGTCTGGACACTCCAGAAAGTCAAACTCAAATACCTCTGGTGCCGGCGTCCCTTTGGACTTCGTCAAATGAAGGGTTTCACCATCAAAATTGGAATGAACGCCAAATGCCTTCATCATTTCCCCCAGTACAGCATCGCCTTGCACACTTTCCTTGAAAAACTGGCTGATCCGGAGATCTGCTTCAGGAGCTAAAGCCGCCAGGGCATAATAGTAGCTCACGGCCGACCAGTCCGATTCCACCTTATAGGACCTACCTTGATAAGGCTGTGGGTCAACCAGTATTCTATTATCTTCCCACTGCGATGTTATTCCGAAATAGGCCATGATATTCAAGGTCATTTGGATGTATGGGCGGGAAACAATGAAACCCGAAAGCTCCAAATCCAACCCTCTTGGCAGAACAGGGGCAATAAGCAGTAAAGCGGATATAAACTGGCTGCTTGTTGAGGCGGGAATGACCAGGTGACGGGTTTGTTGGTGGGCTGGATTGAATGATCCGATCTGTAGAGGTGGATAGCCTTCCTGTTCCTGATAGGTAATCTGAGCTCCCAGTTCCTGAAGGGCTTCAACCAACAAACCGATCGGGCGCTGTTTCATCCGTTGGCTTCCTGTAAGCAACTGATTCCCTAGCTGCAGGGATAAAAAAGCAGTTAGAAATCGGAAAGTTGTCCCTGCAGGCCCGGCGTCCAGTGTTCCTGACGGGTCTTGCAACAATCGGATCAAGGTTTGGGTATCCTGGGCTTCTGCCAACCCTTCAATGGGGAAATCCAACTCGGATAAAGCTCGTATGATCAGCACCCGGTTACTGATGCTCTTACTGCCCGGCAACTCAAGGCTTCCTTGTACTGCCCCCGGAAAGGGTTCTAGTTGGACAACCATGGGTAGCTTAGTCTAACAGATCGTGGTACTGCCGAATCTGTTCGTTTTGCTCGCGTTTCTTAGTCCCGCTCTTAGCAGGATCTTTTTCTTCTTGTTCCTGAAAGTGGGATATGATTTCAGCTTCCTTCAATCCGTTCATCACTTTTTGGAAAGCCTTTCGGTGCTTGCTCTGTACCTCAACCAGATAATAAGTCGCTTTCTTTTCTTCCTTTTTCATTAAAAAACAATTGGAGTTATGCCGTAACTAAAAATATAGTCCATAGTAAATTGACAACCAGCATTGTATGACAATTTACAGTCTAAATTCAGATGCTATTATGCATTCATCCGTATTACCATTCAAACTGGACCTGCTGTACCATATCCGGGTGCACGCTTTTTGCCACCGGGCAATTCCGAGCAGTTTCCTCCAGCATATGCCGCTCATCCGTACCCAGGTCGCTGTGCTTCATGGAAAGGACGATGTGTACTTCGGTTATTCTTCTCGGATTAGCAGCCATAACTTTAAGGACAGATGCCTGGGAACCTTCCAGATCCCACCCTTTATCCCCGGCTTTTATGCCCATGGTAGTCAACATACAGCTTGCAAGCGCTGTAGCAACCAAATCCGTAGGGGAAAAGGCCTGTCCTTGGCCCTGGTTGTCGGTTGGGGCATCGGTTATGATTTCCATTCCCGATTTGAGATGCTTGGCGGAGGTGCGAAGGTTACCGGTATAGATTACCTCTGATGTCATTCTTCTTCATTTTTGCCTTTTGACCGTTTCCGGCGGGCTTCATCGGAGGCTTCGTAGGCCTTAATGATGGCTTTGACCAACCGGTGGCGAACAACGTCCTCGGCGTCAAGGTAAATAGTTTCAATCCCTTCCAATTCGCCTAATATGCCAATCGCACGACGAAGGCCGGACTTCTGATGAAATGGGAGATCCACTTGTGACAGATCACCGGTGATGATGCATTTTGCAGTTGGCCCCAGGCGGGTCAGGAACATCTTTATTTGAAGGGTAGAACAGTTTTGTGCCTCATCCAGGATGATGAACGCATTATCTAAAGTACGCCCGCGCATGAAAGCCAATGGGGCTACCTCGATTACGCGGGTATTCATGAAGTGATCCAGCTTTTCGGTCGGAAGCATATCGTCCAGAGCATCGTAAAGCGGACGCAAGTAGGGATCTATTTTTTCCTTCAGGTCTCCGGGAAGGAATCCGAGACTTTCGCCTGCTTCTACGGCCGGCCGGGTTAGAATAATCTTTTTAACCATTCGATTTTTGAGCGCCCGAACTGCCAGAGCAACTGCCGTATAGGTTTTCCCGGTACCGGCAGGGCCGACGGCAAATATGATATCGCTTTGTTCCGATGCCTCAATCAGCCTTTTTTGATTGCGGGTCTTGGCTTTAATCTCTTTCCCTCCTCGACCGTACAAAATGGCTTTATTGTGCTTGCCATTCCCCAGGCGGGTAGCGAATGGGTTTTCCCCCTGCAATACATCCTCCACGACTTGCAAGGGAAGCTCTTTATGCTCTCGCAAAAGCCGAACCATCAGCTCGAACTTGGCTTTTGCTTTCTGCGTATGTTTCTTATCTCCGCTGATTTTCAGATTCGAACCCCGGCTGGTAATGGTGAGCTCCGGATAGGCTTTCCGAAGCAGGTCAAGTTTTATGTTGTTTTCGCCGAATAATTCGACAGGATCCAGGTCGTCTACAGTTAAAATGATTTCACTCAAAGGCGGTCTCCTATTTGGTACTATTGGCGAAGGCAGTGTTTCTTTGCGCTACTCCATGTCAGACGCATTACTTTTGTGGCTCGGCCAACTAATTAATTCTCTAAATTACGACTTTCGGGAAGGATGACCCAAAAGTGCAATTTTAAATAAACGCTAATTCGCAAATTTCCGAAATGGCCTTAGTAACCCTAACGACGGATTACGGCCTGCGCGACCACTATTTGGCAACCTTAAAAGGAACCCTTTTAAAGCAGGATCCCGACATTCGAATGATCGATATTTCGCATGATATTGAAAACTACAATATTGTTCAAGCAGCCTACCTTTTTTCAAACGCCTGGAAAGCCTTCCCTGCCGGTACCATACATCTACTGAGCATCAATGATTTTGACAATGAACTTCCTCAGGCATTGGGCCTAAAGCAGGATGAACATTATTTCATTGGTCCGGATAATGGATTGTTCTCACTCATTTTTGATGAAATCCCGCAAGACTGCCACCATATTTCGATACCATTGGAGCAATCTACTCCCTTCGCAGCGACCTACGCCAAGGCGGTAGCGCATATCGTTCGGACAAATTCCCTGGACGGGTTGGGAACCAAGACCAAAACCATTACCCAACGATTGAGCTTCCACCCGATTATCGGACCGGCCATGATCCAGGGCAATGTGATTTATATCGATAACTACGACAATGCCATTACCAACATCCGGCAGGATCTCTTCCAAAAGGTGGGGCAAGGCCGGGAATTCGCGCTCTTTTTCAAAAGAAATGACCCGATCAAAAGACTAGTGGAACATTATCACCAAGCTCCTTTAGGTTCAGCCCTTTGCCGGTTTAATTCGGCAGGCTATTTGGAGGTTGCCATCAACAAAGGAAAAGCAGTCAGTTTATTGGGATTGAGTGTGGAAGATACTGTGCAAGTCAAGTTCAAGGCTTGAACCTCGATGGTACCCCGTATCTAATTCATCTCTTTTACTTCAAATCCGGAAATTCATGATCAAACGTCTGGTTAAACTTACCTTTAAACCGGAATCGGTTCCGGAATTTCTCGATCATTTTGCAGCACACAAAAATGCTATCCGAAGCTTCCCGGGCTGCCTTCATTTGGAACTTTGGCAGCAAGATGAACCAAATGAGCATGTTTTTTTCACCTACAGCCATTGGGAATCCCCAGATCACTTGGAAGCCTATCGAGTAAGTCAGTTATTCAAAGGCGTATGGGCACAGACCAAAATCCATTTTGCTGACAAACCGGTAGCCTGGAGTGTCAACCTTAGAGAAGAATTGAAATGACCATGGCTAGTTCTATTACGCCAAGCTTGTTTTTAATCTGTCTGGCCGGATATTTTCTGTTGTTGTTGTTGATATCCTGGCAGACAGGCAAGCGATCAAATAACGACCATTTTTTCCTGGCTGGCCGCCGGTCACCCTGGCTGGTGGTCGCCATTGGAATGATTGGCGCCAGTTTATCCGGAGTTACGTTCATATCCATCCCCGGCGTTGTGGGAGCCGGAGGTGCAAATCGTGACTTTTCCTACCTGCAAATTGTATTTGGTTACTTACTGGGCTATCTGTTCATAGCCAACGTCCTGCTTCCCTTATACTACCGGCTGCAATTAACCTCCATTTATACTTATTTGGGCAACAGATTTGGTCCTACTTCCTATAAAACCGGATCCGCTTTCTTTTTACTTTCCAGGAGCATAGGTGCTTCTTTTCGCCTTTTTCTGGTCGCTTTGGTGCTTCACAGCTTTCTATTAGGGCCTATAGGTGTTCCATTTTGGCTAACCGGTTTTGGCACCATTGCCTTAATCTGGGTTTATACCTATCGCGGGGGGCTAAATACCATTGTTTGGACCGATACCCTTCAAACCATAAGCATGTTGGGGGCTGCCATATGGACAATCATCTACATCGTTCAAACCTTGGGCGGTGACTGGGGGCAAATCTGGAATACCATCTCGGAGGCAGGCTACAATCAAGTACTGTTTTTTGAAGGCGGTTGGTCCGACCCGAATAACTTTTTCAAACAATTCTTTAGCGGTGCGCTCATTACCATCGTCATGACGGGACTAGACCAGGATATGATGCAGAAGAACCTGAGTTGTAAAACATTAAAAGACGCCCAAAAAAACATGTATTCGTTCAGTGCAGTATTGGTGGTTGCGAATCTGATTTTCTTGACTTTAGGTGCTCTGTTGTACGTTTATATCGCTGAAAATGGGATCCCGGTACCGGAGCGATCTGACCAGCTTTTTCCAATGCTGGCATTGAACTACTTCCCCACCGCATTGGGAATTGTGTTTCTGATTGGGCTGCTCGCCGCCGCCTATTCGAGCGCCGATTCGGCCCTTACAGCTTTAACCACTTCTTTTTGCATCGATTTTATGGGCTTCGAAAAGGAAGTGCAAGATACCGATTACCAAAAAAGGGTCCGCTTCTGGGTTCACCTGGCTTTTTCAGGCCTCTTATTAATAATCATCCTCATTTTTTGGGCCATCGAAAACGAAGCTGTCATCAACTCCCTTTTTCGTGCAGCCGGGTACACATACGGCCCTTTATTAGGTTTGTTTTCCTTTGGTTTACTCACACGTATAGCAGTTAAAGACCGTTGGGTTTGGGTTGTGTGCTTGATTTCGCCCTTGCTTTCTTTTGTATTGGACTACTTCTCAGTAAATCTTTTTGGAGGGTTCCAATTCGGCTTTTTAACCCTGGCCTTGAACGGATTACTTACTTTTTTGGGATTGTGGATATTGTCAATCCCAGATGCTCCGGCCGGCCAGTCGGGGAAGTCTACTGACGAACGGAGCGCCGGATTACTATAGCTCTTTTTTTATACCTTGCGGGCAATTTTAAGCAGCAGCACGAATGGGAAATTCAATCCTGGCAGCGATCACAGGTGTTCACGGCTATGTTCCGGATTACATTCTTACCAATCAGGAATTGGAAACCATGGTGGATACCAACGATGAATGGATAACCACCAGAACCGGAATACGAGAAAGGCGGATCTTGAAGGGAGAGCACCAGGGCACTTCCATAATGGCGGTCGAAGCTGCCAGAGGAGTGCTGGAAAAGACCAATACCAAACCAGAAGAGGTAGAACTGGTCATTCTCGCTACTGTCACACCGGACATGAACTTCCCGGATACAGCCAATATCGTTGCAGACAAACTAGGGATCAAAAATGCATTCACTTACGATCTCAGCGCTGCTTGCTCCGGATTTTTATTCGCTCTAACCACCGGGGCGAAATTTATTGAGTCTGGTACTTACAAAAAGGTACTCATCATCGGAGGGGATAAAATGTCCTCGATTGTAGACTACACCGATCGAACCACCTGTATCATTTTTGGAGATGGAGCGGGAGCTGTCATGCTCGAACCAAGCAAAGAAAACCTGGGGGTAATGGATGCTATTCTCCGAAGCGATGGCTCAGGTTCAGAATTGCTTTACCAGAAAGCGGGAGGTTCCAGATTCCCAGCCACTGCCGAAACGGTTAACAATCGGGAACACTTTGTTCGGCAAATTGGGAGGCCCGTTTTCAAAGCTGCTGTATCGGGGATGACCGATGTGGTCAAACAATTAATGGCTCGCAATCAGCTGACGACCGAGGATATTGCCTGGTTGGTGCCTCACCAGGCCAACAGACGCATCATTGAAGGTGTGGCTTCCATGACTGATTTCCCCATGGAAAAGGTGATGGTCAACATTCAAAAATACGGAAATACCACAGCAGGTACGCTACCCTTGTGCTTGTGGGAATGGGAAGAAAAGCTCCAAAAGGGAGATAACCTGATCCTGACTGCCTTCGGGGGTGGATTTACATGGGGAGCGGTATATCTGAAGTGGGCCTATGATACGGAATAGGGCTCATTTTCTATCTTTATCCTACCAACGAAATCTTGCCTTAAGGAATAAAAACCAACTAACTATGGCCTCCACTTCCGATATTCGAAATGGTCTGTGTATTGCCTTTAACAACGACATTTTTTCGGTAGTAGAATTTCTGCACGTGAAGCCGGGCAAAGGCGCTGCTTTTGTTCGCACTAAATTAAAGAGTGTAACTTCTGGAAAAGTCCTTGACCATACATTCCCTGCCGGTCATAAAATTGAGGAAGTCCGGGTTGAACGAAGGAAATTTCAATACTTATACAACGATGATATGGGCTTCCATTTCATGGATAATGAAACTTATGATCAAGTGGCCCTGCCGGAGTCTATTTTGGATGCCCCCCAATTCCTGCAAGAAGGTATGGAAGTAGATGTTTTATTTCATGCAGCAGAGAATACACCACTTACCATGGAGATGCCCCAATACGTGGAAATGGAAGTTACTTATACAGAACCGGGTTTGAGGGGGGATACTGCGACAAATACCCTAAAACCGGCTAAAATAGAAAGTGGGGCTGAAGTGAGGGTGCCACTATTCATCAATCAGGGAGATATTGTAAAAATTGATACACGCACCGGAGCCTACATGGAGCGGGTTAAAAAATAGAATATGACATTCAAGGAAATATCCGAATTGCTGAAGCTCGTAAACAAACTCGAATTATCAGAATTCAAGATGCGTGACGGAGAGTTCGAGCTTTCTGTCCGAACCAAACACTACGAAAAAACCAAACGGGAAGGCATACCGGTAACGACGCCGAGCCAGGTCATTTCCGTTCCTCAGGTTACAGCTCCTGCTCCTTCCTTGCCACCTCAGGTTTCTCTCGGGCCAGCAGCTGCTCCTGATTCCAAAGCCGAAGAGGCTGCTCCTGCAGAATCCTCCAAAAATTATCTCGAGATCAGATCCCCGATCGTCGGTACTTTTTATCGAAGTTCTTCTCCGGAAAAGCCACCCTATGTGAAAGTTGGTGATACCATTGAAGTTGGGTCGGTGGTATGCATTGTTGAAGCCATGAAGCTGTTCAATGAGATTGAATCGGATGTGGCCGGCAAAGTCGTGAAAGTAATGGTGGAAGATGCCTCCCCTGTAGAGTACGACCAGGTTCTATATTTGGTCGATCCGAATGCTTGATATAAAGGGAAGTCCTTTCTTATCCTTTTTCCCAAACTAATGCCCAATGGGCATAGGCAGATCAATCAGGAAAAATGTTCAAAAAAGTTCTCATAGCCAATCGGGGGGAAATTGCTTTGCGAATCATACGCACCTGCCGTGAAATGGGTATCAAAACCGTGGCAGTTTATTCAACTGCAGATAAAGACAGTTTGCATGTCCGCTTTGCTGATGAAGCGGTTTGTATTGGTGCTCCTCCTTCGTCCGAGTCCTATTTAAGCATCCCTAGGATTATGGCGGCCGTTGAAATTACGAACGCGGATGCAGTCCATCCCGGTTATGGATTTTTGGCTGAAAATGCCGACTTCGCTGAGGTCTGCCAGGAATACGGAATCAAATTTATCGGGCCAACTCCCGAACAGATCCGAAGGATGGGGGACAAAATCACTGCGAAGGAAACCATGATTAAAGCAGGCGTACCCGTGGTTCCAGGCTCGGATGGCTTAGTTCGCGACCTCAAAGCGGGGGTTAAGATTGCCGGCGAGATCGGTTATCCGGTCATGATCAAAGCCACAGCTGGGGGCGGCGGCAAAGGGATGCGTATTGTCACAGAGGAATCCGAGTTTGAACCCTCATGGGAAAGTGCGCGCAAAGAGGCAAAAGCTGCCTTTGGCAATGATGGGATCTACATTGAAAAGTTTATTGAAGAGCCCAGACATATAGAATTTCAGATTGCCGGAGATCAATACGGTAAAGTTGTCCACTTGTCTGAACGCGATTGCTCCATCCAACGCCGACACCAAAAACTGGTGGAAGAGTGCCCTTCGCCCTTCATGACCGATGACCTCCGAAAAGCGATGGGCGAGGCGGCTGTATTGGCTGGGGAGTGCATAAATTACGAAGGGGTAGGCACGGTAGAGTTTCTGGTGGACAAGTATCGCAACTTCTACTTCATGGAAATGAATACTCGGATCCAGGTGGAACACCCCGTGACCGAGGAAGTTATTGATCATGACCTTATCAAAGAGCAACTAAAAATCGCGTCAGGCGAGCCCATTGCCGGAGGAAATTACTTC
This sequence comes from uncultured Saprospiraceae bacterium, assembly GCA_964641965.1. Taxonomy (GTDB): domain Bacteria; phylum Bacteroidota; class Bacteroidia; order Chitinophagales; family Saprospiraceae; genus JAJDFU01. Next base: position 38,056 of record CAZXLD010000010.1, read on the forward strand.
CCGAATGGACATGCTATGGAGTGCCGAATCAATGCAGAAGACCCTGATAATGGTTTTCGACCAAGCCCGGGCAAGATTCAGAGTTTTCATAGCTCCAAAGGTCACGGTGTGCGTGTGGACACCCACGTGTATGCCGGATACACCATTCCTCCTTACTATGATTCCATGATTGCCAAACTCATCTGCAGGGCTCGAACACGGGAAGAATGCATCACCAAGATGGAGCGCGCCTTGGATGAATTCATTATCGAGGGAGTAAAGACCACAGTGCCGTTCCACCAAAAACTGATGCGAGATGAGAATTTTCGTGCTGGAAAATACGATACCCGTTATGTAGACGACCTGAATAAAAAGAAGAAGTGATGGCACGAAATTCAACTAATCTACAGTCTAATTGTGTTTATCAATATCCCTGCTTCTTATACCTTGTTTAATAAGGAGGAGTATTCCGGTCAGCTTGTATGGGTAAATTATGGAAATTCCTTGGTTACCTTAAAAAGTATAAAGGCCTGGTCAGCCTTAGTATCCTAAGTCAGATACTCACCGCCCTATTCACCACCCTCAGTATTCCGCTACTGGTCCCATTCCTGAATATCCTATTTGATCAAACGGAGCTAATCACTACCCCCCCAGCGAAAATCGGCAACCTGGATGGTGTGGTCTCCTATGCTCAATTTTTCCTCAGCCAAATTATTCTTGAATACGGCCGTGAAACCGCTCTTGCCTATGTGTGCATAGCTATTGTGACTGTCTTTTTTGCAAAGAACCTGTTCCGATACCTGGCCTTGTTCTTTATGGCACCCGTGCGAAACGGGATCGTCAGGGACCTTCGGGATCAGTTATTTGGGAAAGTACTTCATCTACCCCTAGCCTATTTCAGTAATGAACGAAAAGGGGATTTGATGTCCAGGACTACTGCCGATGTACAGGAGGTGGAATACAGTATTCTTAATGCATTGGAGGTAGTGTTCCGAGAGCCGCTCATCATCATAGGCTCACTGGGTTTCATGTTGTATATAAGCCCTCGTCTCACCCTGTTTGTCATAGTATTGATTCTGTTCACCGGACTTGTTATTGGCGGAGTCGGTCGAACCTTAAAAAAAGCTTCTTCTAGAGTACAGGAGCAACTTGGGAATTTGGTATCCATCCTGGATGAGGCCTTATCAGGGCTTCGAATCATAAAAGGATTCAATGCTGAACCCTATCAGGAACGCAAATTCCATCAATCGAATGAACAGTATCGATGGTTTTTAACTCGCTTGCTTTGGCGCAGGGATCTGGCTTCTCCATTGAGTGAATTTCTTGGAATCGCTACGGTAGCCGTGCTCCTTTGGTATGGTTCAGGACTCGTATTTGCCGGCACCTTCGAGGCAGCTACCTTCCTCACCTTCATTTTTGCCTTTTATAATGTGATCGATCCTGCCAAAAAGTTTTCCAATGCCCAATATACTATCCAGAAGGGGCTGGCAGCTTTGGAACGGATCGAAGCCCTCCTCCATGCCCCTATCACCATCCAAGATGCGCCAACAGCGGTGAATAAAGATCAGTTTATTGACCATTTGGAATACCGAAAGGTCTCCTTCAAATATGCCCCGCATGACGAACTAGTACTGGATAATATCGATCTACAGATAAAGAAAGGGAGTTCCATAGCCTTGATAGGTGCTTCGGGGGCGGGGAAGTCAACTCTGGTCGATTTATTACCTCGTTTTTATGATGTGAGTGCTGGTTCAATTCGGATTGATGGAGAAGATATTCGCAATATTAGAATCAAGGATCTCAGGTCCTTATTCGGGATCGTCAGTCAGGAAGCGGTACTATTCAATGATTCGATTTACAACAATATTGTTTTCGGTTTGGAGGGCGTATCAAAGAAAGACGTAGAGCAAGCGGCCCAGGTGGCCTATGCGCATGAATTCATTATGCAGACCGAACAGGGGTATTCCACCAACATTGGTGATCGAGGCCAGAAGCTCAGCGGCGGACAGCGACAACGAATAACCATAGCGCGGGCGATTCTGCAAAATCCGCCTATTTTGATTCTGGATGAGGCTACTTCCGCTCTTGATGCCGAATCCGAAAAACTAGTTCAGCAGGCCTTGTTTGAACTCATGAAAAACCGAACTAGTATTGTCATTGCCCACCGATTGAGTACCATCCAGCACGTAGACCGAATTGTGGTCATGGATCAAGGCCACATCGTAGAGGAAGGTTCACACACTAGCCTGCTTGAGGTAGGAGGTACCTACGAAAAACTCGTCCGTCTGCAAGGCTTTTGAGCTTTTCGACTTTTTTGAGCCCGATTTTTTCCGGATTTTTGAGGAAGGAAATGTATTTTCTTGTAACACTGACGCAAGTTTAATACTGACGCAAGCTTAAAATGACTTATTTAAAAATTAAGAAAATAGCCAAACTTGGTCACCATTATACCATTTCAAGGAATACTTTTCAGGGGACAGGCCGTTTTCAACACAGAATGGTATAAAATCAATCTTTTGAAGCCCTTTCGCCTGCGCATGAAGTCAGTGCTACTCCTACTATTCTTGTTAGGTCTTGCCTGCGCCAGCGGTAAATCCCAGATCACAGTTGACGCCTCAACCTTTCCACGTCCAGGGGATAGCTTAATCATTTGCTCAGATAATCTGCCTGTTGCCATTGATTTAATAGGACCAGGTGGCCCTCACAACTGGAACTTTAGCAACCTGCAAGCTCCTTTTGCACGCAGGATCTTGATACAGGACCCCGAGGAAGGCAATGCGTCAGACCTTTTTCCAGAAGCTACTTTTACAGCGGAGGTACCCCAACTCGAGGGTCAAGGGTATTTCCAAGTTTCTTCGAATCGCCTCGAATTATTAGGCGTTTCTGGTCCCTCCATAGAAGGCTTGAGCCTTGATCTTAACCTGCGTTTCAATGAACCTTCTGTTGAAAAATGGGCCCCGTTGAATTATCGCGACAACCGGGACCATTCCTTCTCCTTTTCTGTGGCTGTAGCATTTGAAGTCATTGCACCCCTGTTCTCTGACACATTGCCCATTCAACCCGATTCGGTTCGGATCACACTTGACATTGATCGAAACTACGAGGTAGACGCCTGGGGATCAGTCCTCCTTCCAGATGCCAGTTATCCGGTACTCCGCGAAAAAAGGACAGAGGTCCGAAGACCAACTCTGGAAGCCTTACTGCCTGTGGTGGGGTGGGTAAGCCTGAATAGCAATTTGCTCCCTGAAACCTTTGCCGAAGCCGATACAGCTATTGCTTATCATTTTTTCAATGACGAGGCCAAAGAGCCCATTGCCGTTGTTTACACAGACGATTCCGGTACCAATCCCATTCTGATAGAATATAAATCGAATGGGGTTATCACCAATGTACAGGATCAAACACAGACTCAACCCGGGGTAGTTGCTTATCCCAATCCGGCCATTACTCAGATTCGCTTTGACTTTTCAGATCTTAAGCCAGACACCTACACCCTCAAAATCTATAATGTACTAGGTCAGCCTTTATGGAAAAAGACCTATTTCCTGGATCAGGATAGGACCGAAAAGGTCAGCCTAACTCGATTTAAAAGAGGAACCTACCTTTACAGCCTGGAGGATTCTACCGGAAAGGTGATCACGGCTCGCCGATTTATCATTATTCGCCCTTGATTCAATAGGGGTAATTGGGCAGGAGACGCATCCTAACTTACAAAAAGGTACTTATGCGTGAACTTATACTTGCCCTGCTTATCGGATTTTTCCTTCTACTTGGATTGCAACATAGCCAGGCTCAACGATCCGATTACCTGCTTAAAGACATCCGACTATCAGGGATTTATGCCGGCCCGCTCTTTAACTTTTCTTATTTCGACGGTACGCCTAACCGGATTTTCGGAGGGTACTTTGCTTTTGGGTTTGATCGAACAATAGCTATTGGCTGGCAATGGATGCGTATGCGCGACCGGGTGTTATTTCCCGATCAGGTGGATACCTGGAGGCTAAATTATAATGGATTTACAGTCGATTTTACCCCTTGGGGCCGCAAGGTGCTGCATCCTGAAATTTCCTTTGTCGTGGGCCCCGGCGATTACTTCATTGGTCCGATTAAAAAGAGAATATTGGTGCTCCAGCCTTCCGCAGGCGTGGAACTCAACATCTGGAAAATATTTAAACTCGGCGTACAAGGCGGTTATCGCTTCATCCGTCGCAATGATCCCAATCTGGTTCCAGACGAGGATATTAATACCTATTTTCTACAGGTAGACCTCCGATTTGGTTGGACATGGTGATCAGCGACAAAGGTTTCCCGGTTGCGGCTTATCGTTACACGAGCCGGACTGGGAATGGGTCATGTGCACCTGCATATATTGTCCTTTCAAAACCGTCTGTTGTATAAATTGATCCATCTCCGGAATATATGCTTTGGCCAGTGGTAAACCAGCCCATTCATGCCCCCCACCACAGGCAGTGAACAAGTAACTGGACGTCTCTAATTCGGCTAGCCGCTGGGCAATGGAATAGGATCCGTACAAGGGCAAATAACCAACCGCACCTTTAGCACAGTAATGGTGGGGAGATGCTGCATAAGGGACGAGATTGTCACAGGTTCCATGGTAAAACATGGATGGAATGGCATTTTCCTCTTGTATTAATGAGATATCGACGATTGCACCCGCCATACTAATGAGCCCGGCATATTGGAAGCCTTTGGGCAAGGATTCCAGTTTTCCTGGCGCATTGCTTTTATCCCAGAAAGCGGCGTGCAAAATGGCTTCTGCGCCTGCACTACTACCAGCTAATACAATTTTTGTAGGATCAATCCCAAGATCCGCTGTCTGGTCCAGTAGATACTGAGTAGCTGATCGAATGTCATTTACGGCAGCGAGAAAGGTCTTGAGTTTATTCTTGGCGGGCTGATCACAAGAAAATGATTTCCCTTTCATAGTTAACAGGTACGAAATATTAGCCACCGTATATCCTCGCCTCGCCAGATTTTGGGCAAAATCGATATGCCTCGGTTCGTCGCGTTGGCCTCCGGCGAACCCTCCCCCATGGACATAGATAATCGTAGCACCATTTAAAATACCTGGATCTTCAGGCTGGAACAAATCCAGTTGGAGTAGCTCTTTTTGTTTCTTGGCATAGGTAGAAGTCGATGATCGGACAGCCGAGGTCTTGAGTGACATGGCATCCATTTTCCTTTGCTGGAAGAGCCAAGGCAACAGCATCGGCTCTGCAAAAGTAGAATCCCAACTGTTATGATTCGCTTCTGGATATTCTGTATACCGCACCTCTGCTCCTTCAGCACGTAGTTTGTCATAAAGGTCTCTGGATAGCTGGGGAGGCACCACATCATCCAAAGCACCATGAAAAAGCCAAACCGGAACCTGAGGTCCATAGGCTTTGGTCAAAGCCAAATTCCCACCTCCACAAATGGGAATAGCCGCTGCAAAACGTTCCGGCTGCCGGGCAATTAACTCCAGCGTGCCAAAGCCTCCCATGGAAAGCCCCATAACATAGATCCGCTTCGGGTCAACAGCTTCTTCCAGCTCAATTTTATCTACTAATTCCATCACATAAGCCAGATCCTTATTCGGATCTGCACTAAAAGGAAAGGACCAGTTCTGGCCGTCCCGCTCTAATGAGGACCAAAAACCATTTTTAGGGCATTGAGGAAAAACCACAATTGCCGGAAACTTTTCCCGCTGTTTTTCATCCAAAAACAAATTGGCGCCATGCGTCAATTGAGCTTCATTATCAGCACCTCTTTCACCGGCCCCATGCAGGAATAAGACCAATGGGTAAGATTGGTCCCGGTCATAAGATTCAGGGAATAAAATCCGATACGGTAGATTTCCGCCATCACCCGCATTGAATATCCTAGCTTCAAAGGATTGTCCAAGGCTTGAAGAAATAGCAAAATGAAAACATCCGACCAGGAGAAAAGCCACCTTTTTTCGTAACATAACCTAACTTGAGCTTCTAGGATTTGAAAAAAATGAAATATCGAATCCAAACGAATTGCAGGATAGGATTAAAGGTAACAGGAACAATTGCAATAAGTCTAACTTTTTGCGGGATGATCTTTGCTGCCTGGAACTCTCCCTTTCCGTCTACCCGGAGCGCTGAAATACCCCGGATCATCCATTATGAAATGGAAAGTATTCAGGCTGGTCGACAAAACTGGTCCATTACTCAAGGGCAAAACGGATTTATATACACCGGTAACGACCGGGGTCTCTTGGAATTCGATGGCCATCGCTGGATGTTGCGGCCGCTTCCGGGTCACCACCGGATCCGATCTGTCGCTTCGGATTCAATGGGCCGGATCTATACCGGCGGTTTTGGAGATTTTGGATTCTGGTCCTACGATTCTATCGGGCAACTCCATTTTCAGTCGCTCAAAACCAAGATCAGGAGTTCCATATTTGATCAGGAAGAGATATGGAACATTGTAATTCATCCAAAAGGAGTACTATTTCAGTCCTTTTCTGCTCTTTACCTTTGGCAGGGAGATACCGTCCGCAATCTTACCGTCCCGGGCAACATCATGTTTATACAAAACATTGGTGAGCGTTTTTACTTGCCCGTTATCCGTCAGGGTTTGTATACCCTATCCCTCAATGGCGATCTGCAACTTGTTGAAGACTCCGAATTTCTAGCCCAATTCAGCATTAGTGCCGTATTCGAAGTAGATGGGGACCTATGCGTCGGCACAAAGAAGAACGGTATCTTTATCAAAAAGCCGTCCAGTTGGGTTCCGTGGAATTCACCAGTGAATGACTGGCTGAAGCAATTTGAATTGAATAAAGCCCTGGTTTTGAAGTCCGGCATGCTCGCCTTGGGCACCATTCGCAATGGGGCTTTTCTCATTGGGACCGACGGCAGCCTCGCCTACCACCTCAAACGAGGTAAGGGCCTTCAGAATAATACCGTACTAGCCTTTCGAGAGGATCGTGCCCATAACCTCTGGATCGGTCTGGACAATGGACTGGATCTGGTCGTTTTAAATGATCCTACTGTTTATTTCATCGATGAGGAAGGGAATGTAGGTTCGGTATATGGTGCTGCCCGGTTTCAAAACCGCTTTTATCTAGGTACTAATCAAGGTCTATTTGTTCAATCCTTTAAACCAGAGGAAGTTCCTAATTTTGAGTTGGTTGGTAATTTAGTAGGGCAAGTTTGGGATTTGCATGCCACTGATTACGGCCTACTCTGCGGCAATAACGAAGGGACCTATCTGATAGGTAGCGCTGGAAACCCCAAATTAATATCTGATGTCAATGGGGGCTGGTCATTTTGCCAAGTTCCCGAAAAAGAAGGCTGCATTTTCCAAGGTACTTACACCGGAATCTCGAAATTTATACTGAATAACGGCCAATGGGAGCACGCCGGACAGCTGGCAAACTTCTCTTTTCCGATAAACAAATTGCTGTACGAAAAAGATCGTTGGTTTTGGGCCCAACACCCCATCAAAGGATTGTTTCGGATTCACTTGTCAAAGGATTGGGCGTCTGTAGACCAGATTCAAACCTTCAGCGAGGTAAATGGCTTACCCGACCAATTCAATATATCCATTACGAATCTAGAGGGTGAAATCATTGTTTGGTCTGACGAAAAAAATTTGATCTGGGACTCGGTCAAACAACGTCTCCAGCCGGTTCAACCGGATCACCGGTTTTATTCTCCAAACCAGATTCTGGCCCTGGAGTCCGGTTCTTATCTAGAGGTTCTAGAGGAGTCTATTCTCCTGAATCAGCTTGGCAACCATCCTTTTAACCTGCCCTTGCGATTAGTAGATGGCTATAAAGTAGCTATACCACTTAAGCAACACATCCTGTTTTGTATGGATAATGGTTATGCGCTTTATCCTAAAGACCGGGAACCTACCGAGGTATTTGTCCCCGATTTGATGCCCAGGTGGATCCTTAGCTACAACGGGCAACTCCAGCAGTCTCCGGTTTATATGCCGCTCTCCTCCCCACATCCCGTTCGCTTTCCCAGGAATACAGGTCGGATCCTTTTCCATTTTGCCACCCCCAATTTTGAAAAAGAAGCCTTATACCGGTATCGAGTGGTGGGCTTAGATGAACAGTGGTCACCTTGGAGATCGGAACCGTTTGTTGATTTAGTCAACCTTCCACCTGGGTTCTATCATTTGGAAGTAGAATCCAATCTCACTGGTCAAGGCTGGCAATACCACTTCCGAATCCCTGTTCCCTGGTACTTGAGCACAGGGGCAATGGTGCTTTGGATAATTTTGATAGGCGGCCTGTTTGTCGCTCTCCTTCGTTGGCACCGGATACGATTAGCTCGGGAGAAGTTAAATCAGATGCAAAAGCAACGAAAGGAACTACGAAGGCAACGACTGAAAACCCAAACGCGGCAGCTCGAATTCAATTTGGAACAGCAATCCAAAGAGCTGGTAAATACGGCCTACAACCTGGCCCGCAAAAATGAGGTGCTTAGTCAGGTAAAAAAGCAACTCAACAAGCTGGAAAAAAGTGAAACCCAAACCACAACTCCGATTCGGAAGGTTATCCAAACCATTGACGCCCATTTGGATGATGATAAAGACCGGCAGTTATTTGACCAATATTTCAATCAGGTTCACAATCACTTTTTCGATCGATTGAAACACGATCACCCCAACTTAACCTCTGCCGACCTCCAATTAGCTGCTTTCCTGAAGATGAATCTCTCCACTAAAGAGATTGCGCCCTTGCTGCACATTAGCATTCGAGGAGTCGAAAACCGTCGCTATCGACTCCGAAAAAAAATGAATCTGTCTCCAGAAACCAACTTAAACGAATATTTCATCCAGTTCTAGGCCTTGAGTTATTGCTTTCAGGCATTGGCGTAGTAAAAGTGTAGTCTTTTTTTATTGAAAACGGACCGATTTGCCGAGTTTTATATGGTACGGGAAGTTATTCTCTTATTTTTATATGGAATTGAAAAACAAAGAGCAGAGACAGTTGACCTATTGGAGTACGTATTCCGGATATCTGATCCAGGGTATATGCTTCTGTTTATTGGCAGGCAACATGGGGGCCCAAAACCCACCTTCCGGTTTGGTAGCTGTGGGATATGACAGCCACATTGAATTAAACTGGGATATCAATCCGGATATCGAGGTGAAATCCGCTCAGGTGTATCGAAGCAGTGATGGAGGATTAACTTTCCAACCTGTTACCATGGTTTCTACTCCCAGTACCTACTACATCGATTTTACGGGTAGAGAAGATGTATCCTACCAATATTTTCTCACTTCGATCAATACCCAGGGAAGAGAAAGCGCACCCTCGGATACGATTTCCGCGGGAACCTTTGAAATGACTGATGACGAATTGCTCACCATGGTGCAGCAATATACGTTCCGCTATTTTTGGGATTTTGCGCATCCGATTTCCGGTCTTGCCCGGGAACGCAATACGACAGCTACTGTTACAACCGGAGGTTCCGGCTTTGGTATTATGGCCATCCTAGTAGGTATTGAACGGGGGTTTATTACCCGGGAAGAAGGCCGTGACCGTTTGCTCAAGATTGCTAATTTCCTTACCGATAAAGCCCAACGTTTTAAAGGAGTGTACTCACATTGGCTCAATGGGGCTACAGGGGTAGTCATTCCATTTAGTCCTCGGGATAATGGTGGCGATCTGGTAGAGACTGCCTTTTTGCTGGAAGGCCTATTAACTGCCAGGGCTTACTTTTCAACTGACACGCCAGAAGAAACAGAGCTAAGGGGCTTGATCACAGATATATGGGAAACAGTAGACTTTAACTGGTATCGCAAACAGGTAGAAAAAGTACTTTGGTGGCATTGGTCGCCCGATTTTAATTTCGATATCGATCTGCAGATCCGTGGATTCAATGAAACCCACATCGTCTACCTTTTAGCTATTGCCTCCCCGGTACCCTCATTTCGAGTACCAACCAGCCTCTATCATGAAGGTTGGGCCGGCCTTTCAAGTTATACCAACGGCTCCTCTTACTACGGATATCCCCTGGAAGTAGGTGGATTCCGCGGAGGTCCGCTCTTCTTCTCTCATTATTCCTACATCGGATGGGACCCCAGGTACATGAAAGATGAATACACCAATTATTTTAATCGAAATACGTACCATACGCTGATCAATCGGGCACATAGTATCGAAAATCCATATGATCGAGTTGGGTATAGTGCAAAATGTTGGGGTATCACAGCAAGCGACGATCCAGATGGTTATTTGGCACACTCCCCTGCCAATTCACAACGGGACAACGGAACGATAAGCCCAACTGCAGCCTTAAGTTCCATGCCTTACACACCGGAATTTTCTATGGAGGCCCTCAAGCACTTTTACCGTGACCTGGGTGATCGGCTTTGGGGGCAATATGGATTTTACGATGCATTCAACCTGGGCCGCAATTGGTTTGCGAATAGCTACCTCGCTATTGACCAGGGACCCATCATTTGTATGATTGAAAATCATCGCACTGGCTTACTATGGGAAAATTTCATGCAAAATCCGGAGATCATGCCGGCTATGGAAGCGATCGGATTCGAGCCGGACAGTACATTGGTCGTTTCAACGGTAGAACGCAAAGTACCAGTAAAGGAACTTGAAGTATTCCCTAACCCAGCAAACGATCAACTCTACATTATTGCTGATGGCGTACAAAACAGAGATGCCCAACTGGAGGTTGCCGGCCTGGATGGAAAGCTGATTCCTACGCAGATTACGAACACTACCTATTCTGGAGATATAAAGCTATGGCAATTGTCGACAATCAGCTGGGAACCTGGCATCTACGTAGCACGCGTACGATCCGGGAGACAGCTGTTTGTAAGACGAATAGTCATAACCAGATAATATTTTTTAACCAAACTCATCCCTAATCTATGAAGCGATTTCTTTACACTTTCATCGCGCTACTTACCTTCGGGATCTGTCTTCAAGGCCAAACGGTCATTGAAGATTTCGAAGACGGAGGCAAGCTTCGCTGGGACACCCTAATCCAGGGATCATTCGCCATTGTGGCCAATCCAGAAGATACCACCGGGCGAAATCCAAGCCCCGATGTGGGTTCTTACACCAAAGACACCTTTGGCTTCAGCCTTTTCCGGACATTTTTGGAAACTCCGCTCGATCTGAGCCTTGAAAACGAATTCTCCATTCAGGTTTACGCCGGTGAGGCCACCTCCTTCATTTTCAAACTTCAGGGGCCTGGTCAGGCTATCGAGGCTAGGACGAATATACCTGTTGCCAATCAGTGGAGGACCTATACCTTTGATTTTAGCCAAGCGGCAGGTTTAGACAGTCTAAACCAAATCCTGATCTTTTTTGACCCGGGGGATGGAGAAAGCACAGACACTTACCTGGTCGACAACATCATTCAGAACCCGGAAGGTCCCTGCGCCGGCACAGTCCCGGATCCAACCCTCCTGGATGATTTCGAATGTCAGCGAAATGCCACCTATGGCGTTGGGTTCGACAGCCTTACCGCAGTACCCAATCCAGATGCATCCGGTATCAATACCAGTAGTACTGTGGGGCGTTGGGGAGATCCGCCCAACAACAACTTTAGTGCGTTGGTGCTTGATTATGAAGTAAATGTAGACTTGACTACCAACAATCAGCTGAATGCAAAAGTCTGGGCACCTGCCGGAGCAACCACCATGGGCTTCAAGTTGGAAGGAGGAGCCTCTCCGGCAGTTGAAACAACAGCTGAAATACCTGAATCGGAGACTTGGATCCAGTATTCCATTGACTTTAGCGATCAAGCCAACGCTAATCACAAACGGGTTGTCCTCTTTTTCGGCTTTAACGAATCGGATACCGTATCAACGGTTTGGTATGTGGACGATATTTCATTCACAGAACTCGTTGCACCTGGTCCGCTGGAAGACTTCGAAGAAGGCGGAAAACTGATCTGGACCGGTACCAACGGTACTTTTGATGGTCCGATTGCCAATCCGGACGCTTCAGGGGAGAACACTAGCGCCAACATTGGTTCCTTTGCCAAATCTGCCGCCTTGGGACAGGTATCTGCTGCCCTCCCGGAAGGTATTGATCTGAGTGTATTCCCACAGGTGAACCTGCAAGTATGGGCTCCTGCCGGAGCAACTGAAGTCCGGATGAGCTTAGTCAGCCCATTGGAAGGTGTTAAATCGGCTACTGCCCCGATTGAGGAAACTGAAACCTGGGTCAACCTTGGATTCGACTTTACCGAAAGTCAAGATATTACTGATTTTGACCAGGTTCAGTTGATCTTTGATCCGGGGATAGAGAACACAAGTGCCTTTTTCTTCGATAACTTGAGCGTGGGTCAATCCACCGTAGATCCCTGTCTGGAAGTAGATAGCATTCCCACAGCTATTGATGATTTCGAATGTCAACGGAACTATGACGTCATCAATGGAGGTAACCAGCTGGAGGTTGTTGTCAATCCGGATGTAAGCGATGGTAATCCAAGCACCACGGTGGGTAAATATACCGATCCGGACGACCAGTTTTCAGCACTGTCTTATAGTACCGGCCAGTCCATAGACTTATCTATTTACAATATCCTTTCTGTAAAAATCTGGTCTCCTGCAGTAGTGCCCTTAGGCTTCAAATTGGAAGGCGGCTCAAGTGCACCTTTCGAGACCACTATGATGGTGAGCGAAGCCGGCGAATGGATCGAATATTTAATCCCGTTCACCGACCAGGCGGAAGGCGATTTTCAGACCTTATCTATTTTCTTCAATTTCGGCGTAGCACCGGGTACCAATACGGATGAATATTTCATCGATGATGTAAAATGGGTGCGGCCAACGATAACAGGCTGTATCGCCAACTTTGAAGAACCTGCCTTCTCTGTTCCTTCCTGGCAGTATTTTGCGAATGGCGATGGTGCCAATTCCTCGGGTATCCAAAACTTGGTAGTACCTAACCCGGACCAGTCTGGTATCAATATGAGTGAAACCGTTGCTCAATTCATCGAAACACCAGACGGTAATAATTTTGCCGGTGCTTTTTCCAATCCGAACCCGGATGCGCCTTTCAATATCGGTGAAGATCGCCAGCTTACAGCTAAGATCTGGATGCCGGTGGCAGGTCGTGTTGTATTGAAAGTAGAGCAGGGACTTGACGGGGCACCGAGCTCCGGAGATATCTTCTCGGATGAGGATTATGATACGCCCGGACAATGGAAGGAGTTGACCTGGACCTACACCCTGACTCAGGGGGGAGATCCTATCCCGGCGAACTCAGTCTACCAACGGCTGACCATTATTCCCAACTTCGATGAAATTCCAGAAGTAGAACAGACTCACTTCTTCGATGATATTGCTATCAAAGGAGGAGATTGCGCCAACCCAACAGTAAACATTTTCAATCCGGTACGGGTAGAAACTTTCCGAATGTTTCCCAACCCAGCCTATGATCGACTCACTGTTGAGAAAGTGCAATCCGTACGCCGTTATGCGATCTTCAATAATCTCGGACAACGGGTTATGATTATCCAGGATGCTACAGCCTTCAATGTTCAGATCGACATTCAGAATCTGAATACCGGTATGTATTACCTCAACGGCTACAACGATTCCGGCAAGCTGGTTGCTTCCGGACGATTTATAAAGCGTTAATTTCCATACAATAGTATTCATGCGGAAGGCTGATCAGCCTTCCGCATTTTAACCATCCCTGGTCACAATGAGGATTTATTCAATTCTCTTCCTTACCATCCTTTTTATATCCTGCAACTCTCGACCTACCCCGGCCGAGCAACCAACACCATTTGTTCCTTTTTCTACTGAAGAGCTCAAACAAAGGACCTTTCAATACTTTTGGGAGCTAACCGATTCCACTACACAGTGGCAAACCCCTGACCGATGGCCCAGCCGTACCTTTTCCAGCATAGCAGCTACTGGATTCGGCATCACCTCTTTTTTAATCGGCATTGAAAACGAATATGTTTCTCGGCAAGCCGCTGCCGAACGCGTCCTGCACGTCCTGGAAGTCCTCTACCATCTCCCCCAAGGAGCTGCCCAAACCGGCATGGGCGGTTATAAAGGTTTTTTTTATCACTTCCTTACCTACGAAAAAGGAACCCGGTTCAAAGAGGTCGAATTATCAACGATTGATACCGGTTTATTGATGGCGGGAATTTTAAGTGCTCAAACCTATTTTAGTAAAGACAACCCCACAGAAAAAAAGATACGGGAACTGGCAGACAACCTCTATCGCCGAGTCGAATGGGATTGGTTCCTGAATGAGGAAGGCCGACTTTCCATGGGTTGGCATCCGGAAAGAGGCTTCATTGAAGCTGACTGGAGAGGCTATAATGAAGCAATGATTCTGATCCTCCTGGCCATGGGGTCTCCTACACATCCGATCCCTGCAAACAGTTGGGAACTTTGGTGCGAACCCTACGAATGGATGGATTTTTACGGAATGGAGCATGTCAATTTTGATCCCCTGTTTGGGCATCAATACAGCCACATGTACGTCGATTTTCGGGGTATCCAGGATGCTTACATGCGGGAAAAGGGTATCGACTACTTTGAAAATGCGCGCCGGGCCACTTTGGCAAACCGAGCTTACTGTATAGATAACCCTTCCGGATTTACAGGATATGGCCCTAATCAATGGGGACTGACAGCTTGCGACGGTCCGGCAAATGACCGCATCCAGGTACAAGGCAAACCTATTCAAACCTTTACCTACCGAGCTCGCGGCGCCTCCGCCCAGCGTATCGTAGACGATGGCACCATTGCACCGACAGCTGCGGGCGGATCTATTCCATTTGCATCGGAAGCATCCTTAGCCGCTCTGGAATATATGTGGAATACGCATGCCGATCAGTTGATTGGTAAATATGGATTTCGGGATGCTTTCAACCTTACCTACACCAAAGGAAATCCAAGTGGATGGTTTGACACCGATTACCTGGGCATTGACCAAGGACCAATACTCATTCAATTGCAGAACCACGAAAATGAAATGATCTGGAACCTCATGAAACAGAATCCCTATCTCATTTCCGGCTTGAAAAAAGCGGGTTTCACCGGGGGCTGGCTTGGGGAAATGTAACAATTCGACATCATGCCCACAACCAATCAGACAGGAACCTACATGGGGAGAAAATTACAAAGAAGATGTTCGTTCCGGGCGGGCTGGAAACCTTTTTAATGCACACACAGCGGCCTACACTTATGCAAAATGCCAAAATAACCGAATAAAAAGAGGGGTGCGATAACGACGGTCCACCCAATAGGTCCTTTTACCAAAATCACGAGTTATGAAATGGATATTTTATCCCTTAGTCCTTTTTTGGAGCATAGGAATGCTTTCCGCCCAAAATACGGTTTCCGGGACCGTTACCTCCGGAACTGAAAATGAACCCCTGATCGGGGCCAATATTATTGTCAAGGGTACGAGTATCGGAACGGTTACTGACCTGGATGGCAATTTCATCCTTGAGGTGCCCTCTCTAGATGATACCCTCCAATTAAGCTACACGGGCTACCAAAACCAGGAAGTTCCGATTGCAGGAAGAGCTGAGGTCAATATTCAAATGTATTTGTCTTCCGAGCTTCTGGATGAAGTCATTGTGGTTGGATATGGTACCCAAAAGAAAAGTGATGTTACAGGTGCAGTGGCGAGGGTCAGCGGAGATGAAATCTCGAATATCCCCACGGCTTCAGTTACGCAAGCCTTGCAGGGGAAGATTGCAGGTGTATTTGCCTCACCGGTATCCGGGGAACCGGGCGCTTCCGCTGTGGTACGGATACGAGGAACCGGAACCCTAAACAACAACTCTCCACTCTTTGTGGTCGATGGATTGATCACAGAAAACATTGATTTCCTCAATCCAAATGATATAGAAACTATTGACGTTTTGAAGGATGCATCAGCCCAGGCCATTTACGGGGCACAGGGTGCCAATGGAGTGATCATCATTACCACCAAAACCGGAGAAATAGGTAAAAAGACCCAGTTTTCATTCAATGCCTATTACGGGTTTCAGGAAGTAGAGAACCGGATAGAGCTCGCCAATGCCCGTGAGTTTGCTCAACTCGCCAATGAAACCGCCATCAATGAAGGCCGTAGCCCACTCTACACCGAAGAAGAGGTGCAAAGTTTTGGAGAAGGTACCGATTGGCAAGATGAAGCCTTTCAGACAGCCCCGATACAAAACTATCAACTCAGCGCCATTGGGGGTACGGATAAAATATCCTACAGCTTCAGCGGTAACTATTTCAGGCAAGAAGGCGTGGTCAAACAGTCTGAGTTTGAACGGATCACGTTTCGACTGAACAATACCTATCAATTAGCCGATATCTTCAAGTTAGGCCACAATATTGCCTTTATTCGAGAAGACCGTGTTAATGCGCCAAATGTTATAGGGAATACGTACCGGGCCTGGCCAACGATCGCCCCACGGGATTCTGCTGGCAACTTTAACGATACTTCCCCCGTAGGTAACCTGGCTGCTTCTTTCGAATTTAACAACAATGAAGCCTTTACCAACCGAGTAGTTGGTACTGTGTTCGGTGAACTCAACCTCTTCAAATACTTCTACCTTCGGACCCAATTCTCCGGAGAATTCAGCCAGGGTGAAAACAAGAGCTTTACACCTGTTTTCTTCGTCTCTCCTAACCAGCAAAATGATGAGAGCCGCATTTTTGTCAACTTCGACCGCAGTCAAAAGCTGGTTTGGGACAATACGTTGACCTTCCGCAAGGAATTTGGCGATCATAATGTGGAGGCCCTGTTTGGAGTCACGGCCCAGGAGTTTGAAAATGAGTTCATCAATGGTGCCCGACTAAATGTCCCAGATGAGGCAGAGGAGTTTTGGTTCCTAAGTGCCGGTTCTGCAGAAGGGCAGACCAACGCCAATCTCGGAGGAGAGTGGAGTATCTTCTCCATCCTGGCCAGGGTCAACTATTCGTTTAAAGGGCGGTACCTACTTACCTTGAACTTTCGACGGGATGGTTCTTCCCGTTTTGGAAGGGAAAACCGATATGGTAATTTCCCGTCCTTCTCCGTAGGCTGGAACCTGACCAACGAGAATTTTATGGCGAGCCAATCCGTACTTAGTCGGATGAAACTTCGTCTTGGCTTTGGTATTATCGGAAACGACCGGGCTCTGGGATTTTACCCCGCACAAGCTACGATCTCCCCAAATCAAAATGCCATCTTTGGTCCCGGGGAAACACTCAATCTGGGGTCTACTTTGACCAGTTTAGCTAATCCTCAATTGAAATGGGAGGAAACGTCCCAATGGAACCTGGGTATTGAATTCGGTTTTTTGCAAAACCGACTTACGGGTGAACTCGACCTGTATACACGTGAAACTTCAGATATCTTAATTGCCGTACCAATTCCGGATTATGTCGGATCGGAGGGTGACCCTGTGGTCAATGCAGCTGACGTACGAAACAGAGGGGTCGACCTGTCTCTGAACTGGACACAAGCAGGCCGTTTCAGTTATAATGTAGGTGTTGTCTTCTCTTACGTAGATAACGAAGTATTGAGCCTGGGCCAAGGCAACGAACAATTGATCGGCGGAGCATTAGGTGTTGGTGGAAAGACAGCCTCTAGGACTGTTCCAGGCCTCCCCATTGGGGCTTTCTACGGTTTTCAGACCGATGGCATCTTCCAGACGGAGGACGAAATTGCCAACAGCCCTACCCTTGGCAATGAAGTGCCTGGCGACCTGCGGTTCGTCGATGTTGATGGAGATGGCGTGATTACAACTGAAGACCGAACCTTTCTGGGCAGCCCGATTCCTACTACTCTTTTCGGCCTTAATGCCGGATTCCAGTATGTCGGTATCGACTTTTTGATCGAATTCAACGGACAGGCCGGAAACAAGATCGTCAACGCCAAAAAAGCTGCTCGCTTCGGGACTTTCAATTACGAAGATTCCTACCTGGCTCGTTGGACCGGTGAAGGTACCAGCAATACCGAGCCACGTGTGACCAATGGAGGTCATAACTACAATATGTCCGACTGGCTCATCGAGGACGGTGGATTTGTCCGGCTCAGAAACATCACGCTGGGATATACGCTTCCATTCAACATTACCAGCCGAATCGGAATTGAGCGCCTGCGGATCTATGCCTCTGGTACAAATCTCGTTACCTGGACAGAATTCAACGGTTTTAATCCCGAGATATTCGGTACTAACCCAGAAGACCCATTGTCTGTAGGGGTAGATCGCCTTTCCTTTCCGATACCCAGGGTGTATACTTTCGGAATAGACCTCTCCTTTTAAGTGGAGTGGGCGTATGACAATTTTGTTGCAAAAAACTGGTTTTCAATTTTTTACATTAGCAAAAATAGAAATCATGAAAATATATAAAACTGCAGGATTGGCTATTTTAATGCTGCTGATCAGCACCTCCTGCGGCGAAGAATTTCTGGACAGAAAGAAACTCGGAGAACTTTCTTCAGACAGTTTCTTCACTCAACCTGATCACGCCGTATGGGCTACCAACGCTACCTATAATCAACTCCGGGACTGGTTGGTACACGTGTTTTCCTACATCGGCGTCACAGATATCATTTCAGACGATGCTGATAAGGGAAGTATCCCAAATGATGCCAATTTCCTTCAAGAGATAGACGATTTTACCTATGATCCTGGCAATACAGCTCTGGGCGGAGTCTGGACAGGATATTTTAGGGGTATTTATCGAGCCAACTATGCCATCGAAGGTATTCCTACAGTTCCGAACCTGGACCCGGCCTTGGCTGATAGGCTTATTGCAGAGAATCGCTTTTTGAGGGCTTACTTTTACTTCAGCCTGGTTCGCTGGTTCGGCGATCTACCTTTAATCACCATGCCATTGGCACCTGACGAATTCGTCCAAACGAGAGTACCTAAGGAGCAAATTTACGATTTGATCATTTCCGATCTGGAATTCGCCATAGCTAGCTTACCCACCAGATCAGAGTATCCCTCAGCCGACCTGGGCCGTGCCACACAAGGCGCTGCACAAGGATTGTTAGCTAAAGTGTATTTGACAGTGGGGGATTTTCAACAAGCAGAGACACTGGCTATGGAGGTGATTAACTCTAATGAGTATTCCCTGTTCTCGGATTACGCAACCCTTTTTCGGGAAGAAAATGAAAACAATGTGGAATCGCTTTTCGAGGTCCAGGCAACCGCTTTTCCGGAAGGAGGTGGAGGATCTCAATACAATCAAGTACAAGGTGTAAGGGGTACCCCCAACCTGGGCTGGGGATTCAACCGGCCATCGGATGATCTAGTCAGAGCCTATGAACCTGGAGATCCTCGCCGGGAGGCGACGATCCTAAATGTTGGTGAAGTACTCCCCGATGGATCTGCCATTGTAGAGGATAATCCGGGAGTAGACAATGAACGCTACAACCAAAAATCCTGGGTAGCTCGACACCCGGGCGGCCTTGGGAACGGCCCCGGCAATATTCGGGTTCTCCGGTATGCGGATGTGCTCCTGATGGCTGCCGAAGCCATGAATGAGAATGGGAATTCTACCGATGCACTGGCTCTTCTGAACCAAGTACGGGAAAGAGCACGCGGTGGAAACCCCAATTTACTCCCAGATGTGACTACTACTAACCAGGATCAACTCCGAACCCGCATCTGGCAAGAACGTCGAGTTGAGCTTGCCATGGAACAGCACCGCTGGTTTGACCTGATCCGCCAAGGGAGAGCAGCAGAAGTGATGACCGGTGTCGGAAAACTCAATTTTGTAGAGGGCAAGCACGAGTTACTACCCATTCCCCAAACTGAAATTGATGTTACTGCGGGGGCATTAACCCAAAACCCAAATTGGTAAACTGCCTCTGCCTCGGTTATTTAAAGGCCTGTTTCTTAATTGGAGACAGGCCTTTTTCCTTAGGGTAGCAGCCGCCTAAGGGCTTCCATTTCAGTTTGTAAATCAAATAATCGACCGTTCCTGACGTAGTACCTGCAACCACCCTGCTGATTACAAAGGAAGAAAGTCGGATTACTACCCAGTTGAATATTTAATACAGGTTCTACGCTTGATGCTACCAGTTCAAAGGGTAATCGTAGTTGGATCTCAGAAGAAGGAAAAGCACGCACTTGAAAAAAGGAATAACCTTCCTGGATGAGCTGCACAGGATTAGATGAAAGGAGCTGGTCCAAATTTTGGAAAGTGCGGGGGTACACCTTGCCTGTTTGCGCTGAATAGTCGGATGCATCCAGATCCTGGTGCCCATAGGCCAAACTAAGGTCTCCTATATCCCCTACTCTTCCTCTGTAAACAGTACCGATCTTGGAATCCCAATCGAGATCAACATTTCGAAAACCGAAATCCAGCCTTCTCCATTTTCCCGATTGGTCTTTAACCTGTGTATTGCGCAGCATCAAATCAAAAAAAGCATTTCGTGCATTGAAGGGTATCTGTTCGTATTCCTTACGGGAAACGGATTGCCAACTTTCGGTAGCAATTCGATCCAGCGCACAAAGCAAAAGCACAAAATTTAGCCGCCTAAGCCTTTGCCGTTCCGGATCTCCTTGGATAAATCCGGATTCTACAAGGATCGTTCTAGTACCCCATTTTTGAAAGTTATCTCCGAAAGCCCTGGGTTCGAAGGCATCGTTATACTTTGCTACATGGCCTTCCACAAAGGATTTGATATCCATGTAAATCCCACCGATCAATTGCATGGCAGCTTGCCTTTTCGGGTCAACGCCTCGCTCCTGATTATAAGCTGGGGCTAGGAAAGCCAGTGCTGCTGCATTGGAAGTACCGCTCACGCCATAGAAACGGCCCTGATCATGCAGATTGAAGCCCCAATCCGGGTCAATTTGTGCATGCAGTTGCTTCAATATTTGTGCCTCTGGACTGGTAAGCATTAACGCATCTCGATTTACATCCAATCCCAAGGCATTTCGTCGCTGAAAACGAGCGGCTCCATCTGGATTCAGTAGCGGGACAAATACTATAGATAGCTCTTCCAGTAATCGGGTACGCACTTGGTCAAATCCATCTCCACTCCCCTGAAAAAACCGAAAAATATCGAGTAAAGCCATGGTAGCTGTTGCCTCGTCCCCATGCATTTGCGACCAAAGCAGCACTTTAGTCTTTCCACTACCTATTCGAACGGAACGAATAGGCCTTCCCTCTACCGAATACCCTTCGTCCTGCACTACAAAAGGAGCTTTAAGCTCTAAAATGATCTCTTGAATCTGTTCTGGAGAAAACCGACGATGCGTAATTGAACCGTACTGATAATCATTGTACAGGTTATACAGTCGCTGCGCCAGGTTTGCAGAGGAGGTGGTTCCAGGTTGACAGGTGAGCGTAGAAAATAGTACTCCAAGAACCAACAGATACATAGGAACAGTTTTGCGCTCTAATCGAATGCGAGAAGAAAGCGATCGAATTCTTTCCCTAGTCGAAAAACAACAATATGGGTCCGTTATTTTTGAGATCTTCTTCAATGGACTTGGTAGATTCAATATATGCCATCCTGGTACAGAAACATTAAATGTAAGAGGTTTCCTTCTAAATCCAACCCAAAGGCGACTTGGGCTGTCCTTGTATTGCTGCATATGGCAACCACTTCCGGTACTTCTTCCAGTCTGGCGTATGAAATTTCATTCCCCAAGGCAGAAGTGTTGTCTGCACATACGGTGAGAGTTCCTTTCCGGATGGCCGGAAATTTAGTGCTATTGGAATCCCAAATCGGGAATGTAAAGGGAAATGTACTTTTGGATACCGGATCAAAACGTTTGCTGCTAAATAGCAATCATTTTCAGGGGCAATCTCTCAGTAGAGGATTACTTGCCTATGGCCAAACCGGAATAGTTGAGGAAGTGGCTACCAAAAAAGTAGATAGCCTGGGATGGAATGGATTTTTGCTGGGTAAATTACAAGCCCACGTTCTAGACCTGACCCATATAGAACACCAAAAGCGAATACGCTTGATTGGTATACTTGGATTCGAAGTGCTTGAGCCATTCGAAGTATTCGTAGACTACCACCTTCAGCAAATCACCTTGATTCGGCTGGATAAGGCAGGCAATAAGATGGATAGTGTAGGAATCCTGGAAACTCCGGAAGATAGTTTATCCTTCAACCGCAAAGGACATATGATTGTCCTAAAGGGTGTCTCCAACGGCATAAGGTTGAAATTGGGGCTAGACACAGGTGCCGAGATCAATATTCTTGACCCAAAGGTGATTCGGAAGGTGAAAGCTAATTTCGAAGTAACCAAGCGTACACTACTCCGAGGGGCAGGAAAAAAAGAAATCGAAGTACTGGCTGGACGCTTTTACCGATTGCAGGTTGGGCACATTCGGTGTGGCCCCTTAATGACTCTGGCATCGAAAATGGATGATTTGAATAAGATCGTAGTTGGCACATCCTTGGATGGTATCCTAGGCTTCCCGTTTTTAAGTGGCAAGCGTATGTTGATCAACTACCGAAAGCGGAAATTGTACTTTTTTAAGAAATACGGTCCCTGAGACCGCTTACAATTTTACTTAATGAATGCTTCTCGCAAGCATATGAAGTATCTGCTGTTTCTCCTCCTGAACATAGGAGGTAATTGGGGGCTGGCCCAGCCGGGAGGTAATGCCCCAGCCGTTTATTTTTTTGAAGGCGATACGGTAGTTTTTGAATTTGATCTCGATGCCTACCAATGGGCAAAAAGCAAGGAAGGCTTGGACTTCAATGACCTGGATATCGACTCAATTATTGTCTACGGGGACTTGGAGAACTGGCAGTCCCAAAGCTGGACCATGCGCCAGGTAGAGCCTGGCCGATACCAACTTCGCAAGCCATTATCCTCTTTCCAAGATGTGTTTCCGGAAGAGTTCAAGTACTTTATTCGAGAAGGGGATTTGTACTCTCCGATCATTTATCCTGAACTAAAATCTGTAAATAGTTCCCTTTGGAATTCCCTATACAATATATCTCCCTATCATATTCGATATGATCCGGATGGAAACGTTCAGTTTTTTCTTTCTGGTCATCTTTGGGCAAAGGAGGTGGTTCTTGCCGGTACTTTTAACGAGTGGAATGAAACTGCATTGCAAATGGAGAAAACCAAGGAAGGCTGGTATCTACCTGTTTCACTTGCTCCAGGGAGGTATGAATATAAATTTATCGTGGACGGGGATTGGATTCACGATCCATCCAATCCTAATCGGGTGAAAAACGAGTTTGAAACCCTCAACTCTGTTCTTCGGATCACCAAGGAGCACAAATTTGTCTTATCCGGTTTTGAAGCAGCGACTGAGGTTTACCTGGCAGGATCTTTTAATGCTTGGAAAACAGATGAACTTCCGATGGAGAGGATGGGAACCGTTTGGGAAGTACAGATTCCATTAGTTGGCGGGAAACACCACTATAAATTTATTGTAGATGGAACCTGGATATTGGATCCTGAAAACACCCTGAAAGAACGCGATTCCGCCGGAAACATCAATTCGGTTTTATTTGTTCGTTAGGCAGTCTTTAGGTTAATATTCGTAGTAGATTGCAAGCACCCGGATAAACTTACTGTCACCATGATAGGTGAGAAGTATCGCTTTCATGTGTGCCGCCTAGCTTTAATGTTCCACAGTTATAAATTGCTAATTTTTCAAAATAATAAAGCCATGGAGCCCTGAAACTGGTTTAGAAAGCGATGTAAGAAACCTCAACTAATACATTCCTCTTGTTCGTGTACGCACTATTCCTTAGCCCATACATCATCCACATTTGAACAACCACAATCTTTCAGACATGCATATTCCCTATAATCATACTTTGTTAAAAGAAATCCCCAACGATCCCTTTGCCGTTCAGGAATACACCCTGCGGAATGGCATGAAGCTGTTTATGAGTATTAATCCGAACGAGCCTCGAATCAACACTCAAATTGCAGTGAGAGCCGGCTCTAAACAAGACCCTCGGGAAACCACCGGTCTGGCCCATTACATGGAGCACATGCTTTTTAAAGGTACCAGTAAAATTGGTACCCTGAATTGGGAGGAAGAGGCCCAATTACTGGAAAAGATTGCTGATTTGTTTGAAAAACACCGGCATTCCAAAGAAGAGGAGGAGCGCAAAAACCTATATCAGGAGATCGATCAACTGTCTAATAAAGCAGCCCATCTTGTTGCCCCAAATGAATACGACAAACTAACCACGGCGATCGGAGCCAAAAATACAAATGCTTATACCTGGGTAGAACAAACGGTATTTCTCAACGATATCCCTTCCAACGAATTGGAACGGTGGATGAGGCTGGAGTCTGAACGGTTCCGCATGATGGCTCTCCGATTGTTTCATACTGAGCTTGAAACCGTATACGAGGAGTTTAATATCAGCCAAGACCGAGATTTTCGCAAAGTAAACAAAGCGATACGGGAAGTCCTTTTCCCTAATCATCCTTACGGCACGCAGACTACCATTGGATCAGCAAATGACCTGAAGAATCCATCCATGCACAACATTCAATGGTATTTTAAAACCTACTATGTGCCAAATAATATGGCGATCATACTGGCTGGCGATTTTGATCCTGATTCCGCCATTCAGCTTGCCGAGCAGTACTTTGGTACGTATTCCCCACAAGAGATTCCTCCCTTCACGTTCGAGGAGCAGCCCGTACTTTCCGAGCCAGTAACCAGGGAGGTCTTCGGGCAAGAAGCACCATTCGTCGAAGTTGCATGGCGAACCGAGGGAGCCAAGAGTGATAATCCTTTTCTATTAGGCGTCATTCAGACCATGCTATATAATCGAAGGGCAGGTTTATTTGACGAAAAGCTACTTCGGCCCCAGAAGGTGTTGGAAGCCAATGCGTGGGCCTGGCTGTATGAAGATTACTCCGTTTTCGGATTGTATGGTAAAGCCCGGGAAGGTCAAAACCTTGAAGAGGTTAAAGATTTATTGCTGGCTCAGGTTGATTCCCTCAAAAAGGGGGATTTTGACGATTGGTTGCTCGAAGGTGCTATCCGGGATCTAAAAATTAATGAGCTGCGCGCTACAGAAGATAATGAAGTCCGGGCGCACTTATTGACCAATGCATTTATCCTGGGAATCAGCTGGGACCGATTTGTGAAACGGTTTGATTTCCTGGAGCAGCTTACTGCGGAAAAAATACAGGATTTCGTTAAAGCGAATCTGGACCAGGGCTATGTCATTGCATATAAAAGACAAGGAACAGACAGCTCTGTAGTCAAAGTGGACAAGCCGGAAATCACGCCCGTATCACTCGATAGGCAAGCGTTGTCCGAATACGGGAAGGCGTTCTTATCAGAAACAGCTCCGGGATTAGATCCGGTATTCACCGATTTCGCCAACGAGATTGAAACGGCTTCGGTTGGACAAAACCTCCAACTAAATCGGGTCCATAACCCGGATAATCCCATTTTCAACCTGTCTTATCTGTATGAATATGGGGCCGCTGCAGATCCCTTGTTAACAGTTTCCCTAAAATATTTACCCTATCTGGGCACCAACAAGTACAGCGTTACTGAAAAACAACGACTGTTATTCAAGCTTGGCTTACGCCTAAATACGCACCTTTCTGAACGGCGATTTCGAATTTCGTTGACGGGCCTCGAGGAATCCTTGCCTGAAGGTATTCAGTTACTGGGCCACATTCTTACCGAAGTCAAAGAAAATCCGGATGCCCTCAGCAATCTGGTGGCTGACATATTGGTTAAACGGCAAAATGCCAAGCAAAACAAACAGACCGTTTTACAACAAGGGCTGGTAAATTATGCCCGATATGGGGCAATTTCACCATTCACCGATATTCTGCCTGAAAAATCTCTCCAAGCGCTGGACCCAAAACAATTGGCCCAGCACCTATCCACAGTTAGTCAGCAGGAACATCAGATCTATTACTATGGACAGATGGGAATGGGAAAGTTGCAAAACTTATTCCTGGAGCACCATTCGCTAAACGGCCTCCAGATCGAAGAAACCTCAAGTAAAACGTACCCGGAACTGGATACGCCGGCCGATAAGATCTATTTTGTTCATTTTCCCATGGTCCAGGTGGAATTGATGTTCCTGTCTCGAGGGACTCCTCAATTTTCCTTGGAAGAATACCTATTGTCTCAATTATACAATGAGTACTTTGGTTATGGATTGAGCTCGATTGTTTTTCAGGAAATTCGAGAAGCCAGGGCCTTGGCATATGCTACCTATGCATACTACAGTTCCCCTGAACGGCAGGATAAAGCACACTATTTGCGTGCTTTTGTAGGAACTCAGCCTGATAAGATGGAAGAAGCCGTCACTTCCCTCAAGCAAATCCTGGAAGAAATGCCTGTTGTACCAGCGTTGATAAACCAGGCTCGAATTTCGATTCGCAAGCGAATTGAAACAGAACGGATTGCCCCGTCAGCTATTTTTTGGGAAGGCAGGCGCAATAAGGACCGGGGATTGGACAGGGATGTACGTAAGGACATGTATGAACGTATGGACGCATTGAGCCCGGACGATTTGGTCCTTTTTCAGAAAAACCATGTCAAAGGCAGACCCTACACCCTATTGGTACTTGGAGATCGGAGCCGCATTAATTTTAATTACCTCGACCAACTGGGTGAAGTCGAAGAGCTAAGTATGGAACAACTCTTTGGATATTAGGTCACATAGATCGCCTTGGGAAGTACTGAGTACCCATGCACCCAGCCCACTGGTCCCATTGAATCTCGGCAATGCAGTCTCCAACTCGATAAAAGTTTGGATCAAGCGGGATGACCAACTATGCCTGCCTACGGAAAATAATAATTTGGCTTTTTGTGGCAACAAATGGCGTAAGCTGAAATACAACCTCCTGAAGGCAAAGCAACTAGGAAGTGCTGGGCTGATTACCTTTGGAGGTGCTTACTCAAATCATATTGCCGCCACAGCCGCCGCCGGCCAAATCTTTGGTTTTCGCACCATCGGGATCATCCGGGGAGAAGAAAACCTACCCTTGAATCCTACTTTGCGAATGGCTCAGGAGGCAGGGATGGAGTTTCGATACGCGAAACGTTCAGCCTATCGAAAAAAAGAAAGAGCTCCTCTGGTTCAATCGATTCTGAGCGAATTCCCAGATTACTTCCACATTCCGGAAGGAGGTACAAACCCACTTGCTTTAAAGGGGGGTGAGGAACTTGCAAAGGAACTCATCCAACAGTTGGGTAACCCCCCGGATCTAATAGCTGTATCCATGGGTACTGGTGGCACAGCAGCTGGTTTGGTCTTGGGCTCAGCCCCTGCTTCTCAGGTATTGATTTTTCCTGCGCTGAAAGGGAATTGGCCACGCATAGAGATAGAAGCCTTGGTGAAAAACAGTTCTGTTCGTGCTGAATGGGCCATTATCCCGGATTACCACTTCGGCGGCTTTGCCAGACTTACTCCTGAGCTTACAGCTTTTATCCGCCATTTTGAACTCCAGCATGGTATACCTCTGGACCCAATTTATACTGCTAAATTATGTTGGGGAATAATCCAAGAATTGGAAAAAGGACGATGGAAAGGGCCAAAAGACCTAATCCTGATTCATAGCGGAGGATTGCAGGGAAGGTTTGGATTTGAAGAGCGCTTCGGGATTTCCTTTACATGAAAAGGGCTGTCCAAACATTTGAACAGCCCTTTTCAAGAGGTCAGCTTATCAATAAATGAACTTACAGGTTAATTCGCCCAAACCGCACACCATCTTCGTATTGAACCACAAAAGCGGTTGCGTACCCGCTGCTTTGTACCCTGTCCAAGGCATTGTAAGCCTCCGCTTCCGAAAAGAAATCCCCAATTAGGATACGAGTCAGTTTGGACCGGATCAAATATTCGGTATCGAAGCGTCCCATATCCTCCAGATGAGAAATTCTGGGTTGCAGGCTGGGCAGTCCTTTCCGGGTGGCAATTAGTTGAATTTTATAGTACCGTCCCTGATAACGGGGAGCTTTACTAATGTATTCAAGGTTATCATTACCATTGATCCCCTTAGCCGTATATTCTGTGCCTGAGTCGTCCAGAATGGGTAAAGCACCGGCAGTAATTTCATCTGTCATTGAAGGTGCAGAACTACTAGATGCAGGCTCTTTCTCTTCCACCGCATCCAAATAAACCGGCTGCCCATAAGTATCCATATTAATATCCGTAGTGCTTACGGTATAAGAACCGGGCTGGTAATCCGGGCTGGTAATCTCCACGGCATAGGACTTATCAGCCTGTACTTCAAAACGGTATTCGCCATTACTAGTCGTTTGAGTACCGATCAGAGAGCGACCAGCTTCACCGGATTCATAGACGGTTACCGAAGCATTTAATAGCGGGGTTTGCGTTTGCTGATCCATCACTTGCCCGGCGAGCGTAACAGGTCTACCCGGTAAAACAAAACCGAAAATATCATCATTTGTGGTTCCATTGCGCAATCCGGAAAGCTTGCGATTGGAAGCAATAAAAGCACGAGGACCAAAGAAGTTATAATAATAATCGTCTGCTGGAGAGTTGATCGGCTTACCCGCATGGGCTGCCTTGCCCCAGGATTGCATATTTCCTTTTGCCATGTAAACATCAAACCCTCCGATACTTGGATGACCATTGGTCGAAAAATAGAGGGTTTGTGAACCAGGATCGTAAAACGGAGTAATATCGTCCCCAATTGAATTGACCTGTGCTCCCAGGTTTACCGGATTACTGAAGGTAAAAACAGAAGTGTTCAAATTTCGAGTAGCAAACCAAATATCCATTTCTCCACTTCCTCCAGGCCGGTTGGATGAAAAATACAAGACTTCGAGTGAGCCGTTTTGCATTACTGCAGGATGTGTATTGTTGGTTCCTTCTTTGTTGATCGGCGCAGGAAGCTTTTCCGGTTTACCCCAGATATCGCCGTTTCTTGTCACATAATAAATGGCACATTGCGACTCTTTGACTCTGTATGAAGTTGAGGCATCACAAATGGTGAAGTAAAGCGTATTGCCGTTAGGAGAAAGGGCTGTGTTCCCAAAATGTCCCTCGGTCAATCGGGGAAAATTATCCGGCAAACCTCCGATTTCCCAATTTCCATTGGCCTCGGGTGTAGCAGACAAAACCGTAGCCTTACCATTACGCGTAGACGAGAACAGTAAGATATCTGCTAAAAGAGTGGGGGCAAACTCATCTTCATCCGAATTAATCCCTTCCCCTGGATATATCACCCGTGTACCTTCCGTCAAAACCATAGATGAAGCAAGCTGGGCACCGACCATCTCCCGTTGAATTACCATATCCAGTTTCTCTTTGCCAGCTCCTGAGTAACTGTTAGACAAATTGCGCAAAGCACGAATTGCCTGATCGTAGTTGCCTTCACTCTTTAAGGCGCGTGCATAGTTTAGGTTAGCAAGCGGATAAGACTTGGTGTCATCGACCACCTGCTTGTAGGCCGCAGCGGCTTTTTTGTAATTTCTGGCTTTGTAATACGCTTCGGCGGCACTGTAAATGAGTTCCGTTTTTTTGGACTTGCTCTCAAAAGCGAGTTCGTACGCTTTGGCAGCTTTTTCATATTCCTGCACCGACAGGAACGCATCAGCTTCTTTTTTCAAGGATTTCCAGCTTTGTTTTTTTTGCGCTTGGGCTGGAAGAACCAAAACGCATACCGCCATGAGTAAAAGCAGGTGCTTCTTCATTGAATTAGGGATTTTAATTTGCAGTAATTATAATATCAACAAACGCTCTATAAGAGGAGGAAAATGAAGGTGCTCCAGTGCTTGCACCTTGCGAGCAATATCCGGAGCTTCATCTTCCTCTGTTAAGTTGCAGGTTGCCTGGAATACTATTGCACCATCATCGTACTGTTCATTTACCCAATGCACGGTTATTCCAGATTCCTTTTCACCTGCCGCTCTTACTGCCTTATGCACATGCATACCGTACATTCCTTTCCCTCCATATTTGGGCAGTAAGGCTGGGTGAATATTGATCATTTTACCGGAGTAGGCTTGTACAAGCTCAACAGGCACCTTCCAGAGGAAGCCGGCAAGAACGATCAAATCAATCTTGTAGTGGTCTAGTAGTGCCAGTAAAGTGGCTTTATCGTAGAAACGCTCTCTATCCAGGAATTTGCGGTCAACCCCAAATTCTTGTGCTACATGGAGAACAGGAGCGTGTTCCTTATTGCTAATTATCAAAACCACGCGAATTGAGGGGTGGTTTTGAAAATATTCAAGAATCCTTCTGGCATTGCTCCCTCTACCCGAAGCCAGGATGGCAATATTCTTCAAGATTATCCAAGTATTCCTTTCAACAGAAAGTTACAAATTTATCGAATAGACTTGAAATCCAGGCCCCAACAACCAATTCTCAACAAGCTGAACGCCAATATTTTGAAACCAAGTTGGTAATATAAACATTTAGGTCCGAATTCTTTTGTACCGGTCAAGATTGGCAGCATCGATCTGTGACATTATTTGTATCACTTTATTGCCCAGTTCCCTCGGAGCTCCTCGAAACACCTGAATAATCTCTTCTGCTTTGGCATTATTAAACATTTGCAAAACCATTGTATTTCGAAATACGACATTGGTTTTTTCCAGCAACTCCAACGACTTTAATAGCACGTTTTGCCCGGCAGAAGGATTTTCATACATCACATCCAATCCTAACCTATGATAATCATACCAAGCCCTGCGATAGTCACGCATCCTGGGGTCCAACATATTTTGAATAATGAAAAAACGATTGCGATTGCCATCTGTCGACTGCCATCCTCCATAAAAAGCTGCTGCTCCTTGAGGTACATTATTCAATACCGCTTGTGCTTTTTGGAAATGAGGTTCACCACCATAGGGGCTGAAAGAGTCATAATCGTATCCAAGAATGATGAAAACATAGAAGGACAGGATTGCTGACAGATTATTGGTGAATGTATTCTCCGAATATATGATGGGAAGAAATTGCTCATAGTCGAAAGTAACCTGCTTATCCAGATGGTTAATCAGCGTAGTTTCATAGTCACTGCCGTATACAGGTCGGGTAGCAGAAATAGCTAGGTCTGCGCGAAACTGGGTCTGCGACAATTCTTCCTGGATGGTCAGCAGCAAATTACAATTGATCCGTTCTTCCGGATTAAAAAGATCTTCAGTCCAACGCTGGGCATTCAGAAAGTCCCGAATGCTGTTCTCCAAAGCTTGGTAAACTTTGGGATCTACAATTTGTCGCTTTTGGTAGTTGACACGAACGGTAAAATTCAGTTCCTGACTGAAAGTTGGACTTCCGACAAAGACAAATAGCACCAACATAAACAACCGATTCATTAATCCCATCACTCCTTGTTTTTTAGTATGATCGTGTCCAAAATGGCCTGAAAAATATCTTTAGCCACCTCTACTTTGGTTTTGAGTTCGAAATGACGCACCATACCTTCCGGTGAAAGCAAGGTAATTTTATTGGTATCGTGACCAAAACCTGCTCCAGGATCTTCTAATGAATTCAGAACGATCAAATCCAGGTTTTTCTTTTCCAATTTGCTTGTTGCATGTTGGATGGCGTCATGGGTTTCCAGGGCGAAGCCGACTAAAAGTTGGTCTTTTTTCTTGACGCTCCCCAGAGTCGCTGCGATATCCGGATTTTTTACCAACCGAAGCAGCATCTCCCCTTCTTTGCTTTTAATCTTTTGTGTGACGGATTTTTCGGGCCGATAATCCGCCACTGCCGCAGCTAATATTCCAATATCAGCGTGTGAAAATAAAGCCGTTGCTTTTTCCCACATTTCCTGGGCACTTTCCACCCGATGGAGCTGAATACGAGTATGCTCTATGTTTTCCGCTGACGGTCCTAAAACCAGATCCACCTCCGCCCCCAATCGCTGGGCTTCCCAAGCTAGAGCAACCCCCATTTTTCCGGAAGACCGATTGCCGATAAAACGAACCGGATCAATGGCTTCATGAGTAGGGCCTGCTGTCAATAGTACTCGTTTTCCCTTCAACGGCAACTGGGGATCGAAGAAGGATTTCAAATGTGCTACCATTTCTTCAGGCTCAGCCAGTCGACCTGCTCCAATAAGGCCACTGGCCAACTCACCATGGCCTACCTCAATCATATGGTTCCCATAACCCGCAAGTCGATCTACATTAGCCCGGGTAGCCGGATGATGCCACATGTCCATATCCATAGCCGGAGCTAGAAAAACGGGACAGCGTGCCGATAAATACACAGCCGACACCATATTATCGCACAAGCCCTGGGCAAAGTGGGCTAAGGTGTTGGCTGTAGCTGGTGCAATCAGGTAGGCATCTGCCCAAATACCAAGTTCTACATGGTTATTCCAGCCTTCATCGCTGCTCACTTGCGAGAAGACCGGACGTTTGGAAAGTGTACTCAAGGTCAGACTACTGATGAATCGGGTTGCCGCTGGGGTCATTAACACTTGCACTTCTGCTCCTTCCTTTACCAATAACCGAACTAAAAAAGCAGCCTTGTAGGCAGCTATACTACCACTGACACCTACTAAAATCCGTTTACCGGTAAGAGAAGACATACTGACAAGAGTGGTTTAAATCAAAAGACCGACTTTCCCTTAATGGAGAAAACCGGCCTGTTGATCTTTACAGCTTGGGAAGGCTTACTCGCCTTCAGGCCTGCGGTTGGAGTGTCGGCTGTACAATTCGTCCTCCAAATACTCCTGCATAGCAATGATCACAGGATTTGGCAACTTTTCATAAAACTTGGAAATCTCAATCTGCTCCTTATTCTCACTCACTTCCTCTATCGTCTCGGCTGAAGTGGCAAACTCTTCCAACTTATTGTGCAACTCATGCTTTAAGTCAACACCGACCTGCTTGGAACGCTTGGCAATGATGGCCAAAGTCTTGTAGATATTGTTGGTGTCTTTTACCAGATAATTGATACTGCGAGCACTGATATTAGGATCGAGCCCTTGCACTTTGTTCTTGATATCCGTCATCGTCTTTTCTTTTTAATTTTTTGAGGGCATCGGAGCGAATGTTGCGAACTTCTTTAGCAAAACTGCTATCCGGGTAACGCGCTAAAAATTCAGTGGAGCGCTCCAATACATCCTGAAAACGTTTTTCTTTCTTAAGGAGTACACTATTCTCTGCCATCAAGTTGGCTGACTTGATGATGTAGTACAAAATTTCTGAAGCATTATCTGTATCCGGAAAATCTTTCAAAAGATTCTCCAAGCTATGCATAGCAGCCTGGTAATTTCGAGTATTGAAATACATTTTACCTTCCTCAAAGCCCTTCTTTTCCAACTTACCCCGAAGTTCATCAATAAGACGGTTGCAGGTTTCAACTCGTTCGCTATTTGGAAACGTATTAACAAACAATTGAAATCCATCAATAGCCTCCAGCGTGCTGGATTGATCTAATCGAAACGATGGAGACATTTGATAATTTGAAAAGGCAGCCATAAAATCCGCCTCCTCCCGCTTGGTACTGATCGAATACGTATCTGAGAAATTCTTGAAGTAATACGAAGCAGTCAGGTATTGCTTCAAATAGTAGTAGGTGTAGGCGTAGTTAAAATAGATCTCTTCTGATTCCGGTTTACCTCTGTATGGCCCCACTACCAATTCGTAGAGGGTTTGTGCTTTTTGATACTGCTTTTGCTCGTAATATTTATTTGCAGCTTTATAAATCCGGGCAGGATCGCCACTTTGCCTGGCTGCCTCGAACGGACTCTTACACCCGGTTGCCAGTAGCATGGCGAAAGCACCAATGATAAATACGCCCTGGGGGTAACTTTCTTTTTTCAATACCGGCAAATACGTTAAAAAGCTGATTTTCATAGGCGTGCAAAGATAAAGGAAATGATTTGATTGGCAAAGTTGAAAATAATCAACCAAGACTCACAGGGTCTGGGTAAAAGATCCGTTTCCATCGGCTAGGGTTGGTTGAGCCTTTTATTCTTTTGGAGGCTTGTCGGTATCCATCTTTTCTTTATTTCTTTGATGGATTATAGACCTGGTGGACCCTATGCGGCTGGAAGATTTCAGAATCTACTACAACAAACAGATTTATCCGGAGCTGCTTCGCATGGAGCATCGCAGAAAGCGATTATTATGGCTATTGGGTACCTCCATGCTCGCCCTACTCCTGATTGGGGGGTTCCTTATCTATGTCAAGTTATTTGTCTTGACTGCATTTGTAGCCCTTCCCATTATTTTCTATGTCTCTTATTTATTGCATCGGATTCGAAAGTTTCGACTCACCTTTAAACCCAGGATCATGGCCTTAATCCTGGACTTTATTGATGACGACAGCAATATCGGAACACTCTCCTACCAAGCAGATCGTATGATCGAGAAAAAGGTATTTCAAGAAAGCCAAATCTTTTCCAGTTCTGCCCCCTATTACACTGGAGAAGATTTTATCAGCGGTAAAATTGGCCACACTCCTTTTTCCCTAAGCGAATTGCGTGTTGCAGAGAACTCTTTGGTGAAAAATGAAAAAAAAGATGTGTTTAGGGGGGTTTTTCTCAAAGCAACCTTCCCAGATTTTGCCAAGGGGCATATCCAGGTATGGCCTAGGAACCAGCGACAATATTTAATGCGGGCGATCAAATCATTTACCCGAAAGGGAGGTGATCCCGTTGATCATGAAATTATGAACCAGGAGTTCAGAGCGTTGTTTATCACATATGCCTTGCCTGAAACTCATGTAGCCGGTATTTTGACAGAGCCCATGCAAGAAGAAATTATCAACTACTTGCGTGCCACTGGCAAAAACATGTATTTCTCATTTCAGAATCGGGAAATTTATGTTGGTGTCACGGAACCAAAAGACTTGATGGAACCCTATATATACAGATCAAATTTGAGTTTTGGCTTGGTCCGCGAGTTTTTTTCCGACACCCTATTATTGTTGAAGATTGTAGAAGAATTTGACCGTACCCACTAAACCATTTCGAAAAAATATTGAAGCATGAAAGCAATGCGCTCTTTAGTAGTGGTTTTGTTCATAGCCACCTTTTCTATTTCAATCCAAGCTCAGGAAAAGCTGGCGAATGCCCTGCTTTGGGAAATAGTTAGTCCTGATTCGGAAAGTTCATCCTACCTCTTTGGTACTATCCACATGATCGAACGGGAGGATTTCTTTTTATGCGAGCCGTTGAAAACTGCCATTGTGGATGCTGACAAGGTGGTTTTTGAAATCAACATGGAGTCCATGGACGATATGAGTGTCATGATGGGCATGTTGATGAATGCTTTTATGGCTAATGATACTTCGCTTCAGGACTTACTCAGTGAGGAGGAATTCCGAATGGTAGAAGAACATTTCGCCCAGATGGGGCTACCCATGCTATTCCTTCAACGAATAAAGCCCCTCTTTCTTTCTGCGCTTGCGGGCAATGATTTCAACTTTTCAGAAGGGAACCCACTTGCCGACGGAAGCACCGTCTCTTATGAAATGGAAATCATGAAGGTAGCCCAGGAACATGACAAATCGTTTGACGGACTTGAATCGGTGGAATTTCAAATGAGCGTTTTCGACAGTATACCCTACCAGGCTCAGGCCAAAATGCTTGTCGAAAGCATTAAGGGAACTTCAAGTGAGGGTACCAATGAGCTGGATTCCCTTGTGCAGCTTTACAAAGCCCAAGATTTGAACGAGATGGAAAAGATGTTTCAATCCGATCAATCTGGATTGGGGTCTTACGAGGACTTATTGCTCAATACGCGCAATCGGAATTGGATACCGATCATGAAAAAGATGATGGAATCCGGATCCATCCTATTTGCAGTGGGTGCCGGCCATCTGGTAGGAGACAATGGCGTTATCCGACTTTTGGAAGCGGAAGGTTTTACCCTTACTCCCGTCCCATTTTCCTGGCCCGATAATTAAACACGAGAAAGCTAATGATCTCCGTTTGAACTAACTGGTATCCAGAACAATTAAGCTTGGATCGCATTCTATTTTAAAGCAGTGACACCGTACTGCCTTTCGTGTAAGTAAAGTTCAACCTTCCTACCATGTTTAATTATAAAACCTACTCAGCCTGGATTTTCGCCGGTTTACTTTTTCTGGTAGGTCTTCTTATCGTGTGGCCCAATGCGTGGTTAGCCATGCTCAGTATGGCGCTACTGCCTTTTTTTGTAGGTTTCCAGGTAGTGGCTGTCCTGAAGAGTAAAGACGCTAATCAAGGGCGCTTTTCCGATGAGCAATGGTATGAAAATCCATGAAGATTGAAGTTATCGGTACCCACCTATTTAATTTCGACAGACAAGTTTGGTCATCTCAATAACAGCTTACCCTCCCAGGTCCGTCAGGCATAATAGGTTCATAGAAGAATGCCAAACTACCTCCTGACTATTATCATGTTGGCAAATTGATGATGATCAATTCATACAAGATTATTCAAGCATACCTTACTCTGAACTCAAATCTCAAAAGGTATGCGTACTTCCGCTTCAAAACTGAAAAACAAGCCTTTAGAATGGGATGGGTTCAAGGTTAAAAATGCCCTGGCAGGGCTCGAGCTTGGACCTAGCGACCATCCCATGCTTGATTACCTGGATTTTATTTCTACCATGGTTCCTATTGGTCAGTTGAACCTGGCTCATATAGTACCGAAAGTTCGGCTTTTCAGCAGTCCGGATGAAGAACTCAGTTTCTTCGAAGAAAACTATCAGCGAACAGACGAATTGACCGAGCAAATTCGCCAAAAAATTTCAGGCTGGTCCTTTTCCAATCGAATTCCTCAGCTCAATTATCATATATCCATTGGAAATCCATTGGAGGAACTATTGCATCAAGCGAGCGATATCAGGCCTGATCTGGTCATCATCGGACAACGATCTACCAAAAAACACCATGGCATCCTAGCTAAAAATTTTGCTCGTAAAGTGAAAAGCAATGCCTTGGTCATTCCTGAAAACACTCCACATTCATTATCCCATATTTTGGTGCCTATCGATTTTTCCAAATATGCGCTCCAAGCCTTACGCCTAGCGCTGGATATCCGTAAAGGTCAACATGGCGCAACAAAAATTAGCTGCCTGCATGTATTTGACCTACCAGCAATCCCCATGGACCGCCGCAGATCCAGAGCAGAAGTCGAATCGGTATTAAAACAAGACCGGGAAGCAGCCTTCTCTGCCTTTATTCGGGATCATTTTCCAGAAGAGGCCGATGACCTACAGCTGGTTCTTCAGCAGAAATCAACTAAGCCCATTGCACATTATATTCACCATTTTGCAGAAGAGAATCAGATAGACTTAACGGTTATGGGTGCCATGGGGCATTCAAAAGTCGAATTGCTTTTAATGGGTAGCGTAACAGAAAAGTACCTTTCCCTGAATCAGCAAATACCTACTTTAATTGTTAAGCAGTACCATTAACAACGACCTATGAAGAAGATTTTATTCCCCACAGATTTTTCAACCTGTGCGTCCAATGCGTTTGTTTATACCCAGCAACTAGCCCGAAAACTCCGGGCAGATGTCGACTTGATCTCCATTTTTAATTTACCGGTAAGTGACGCGAGTAGTGTCCCACCCGATTTTATCCAGGAGATGCTGGATGAAAAGCGAAGTGCTATATATAATCAGCTGGATGCATTCGCCAAGGAATATCCCTCCGCTACTACCGGTGAGCTCATTGCGGAGTACGGAGTTTTTGTTTATCAAGAGGTGACCGACAAAGCCAGGGATCAGCAGTATGACCTGATCGCCATGGGTACAAAAGGTGAACACAATGCCATAGAAAAGCTGATGGGAAGTGTAACCTCCCAAATGATGATGCATGCCAGTTCCCCTGTGCTTGCTATCCCTGAACATGCCGGTTACCGCCCCATCAAGCGAATTGCTTTCGCTACCGATTTTTTCCCGGATCAGAAAGAGGCAATCCAGCAACTGACCACCTTTGCCAAAAACTTGTCTGCTCAAATCGAATATGTCCATATTGATACCAGTGGGAATGGACAGACCCTTGAGGGCAGACGGGAAGAAGTAATGCGTAAATATGGGTATAGCCAGTTCACTTTAATTCAAAACAAGTCCCTTTTTGAAGGAATTGAAGACTATTTGGTAAAGAATAGTATCGATTTATTGGCTCTTTTCATTCCAAAACGAAAGCTATTTGAACGACTCTTTCACAATAGCTTTAGTAAAAAAATGGCCTTTCACAGCAAGATTCCTCTCCTTTCCTTCCGTTAGGATTTTTTTATCGAAAAGGTAGCTTCAGAAAAGGTCAGCCTCCTTACTCAAAAAGGTGAAGGAGGCTGCTATCCAAATATCCTGACCTATATGAATGCTCTATGAAGGTGCATTGAGCCAGTACTATCGATAGTAGAAGCTCAACTCTGCTTAAGTAATTTTGGAGGTTTAGCAAAGGCACATGCCAGCAAATCAAATGGGGTTATCATTCCCAGTAGATTATTTTGGCGATCCACTACCGGGAGCGCATGAAAGAGGTTCTCCTTAAAAATAGTGGCCACCAGTTCGAGGGTATCGCCTGGCTGCACACTTATGACTGGTGAGGACATGATTTCCTCGACCAGGATAGACCGAAATACACTCTCGTTATAGACCTCGCTTCCACGAGTTTTGAAAATGGTAAAGCCGTGTAGCAATTTAGCGTAATCCGATTTGCTCACCATGCCAACGACCTTCCCATTATCTATTACTGGCAAATGATGAAAAGCATTTGACTCAAACAGTTCTTTTGCCTTAAGCATAGGATCTTTAGGAGAAAGAAATACGACCTCTTTGGTCATATGGTCCTGTACCAATTCATTGCCAACCATGACACTTCGAGATTCAATGTTGTTCTTCAATAGGAGATTGAAAACCGTATGCCAGCAGATCGTGGGTAGTTACAAGACCTACCAATCGATCATCCTCCTTAATAGGTAAGGCGTGAAACTCATTCGCCAGGAAAATATCCGCTGCAAGACCAACCGTATCGTCCGGGTCTAGCGACAGGGGCTGCGGGGTCATCAGATCCATAGCTTCCAATTGTTGGATCATTCTTTCGGCTTCTTGTTTTCCATCTAAGGTTTGATTCAACAGGTAGGCAATGCGGTAGAAATCTTCTCGGCTTATGATGCCTTGGAGGCGGTCTGCCTTGTCTACCACCGGAAGGTGATGAAAGCTATTTTTTTCAAATATTTCCTTGATCTGGGTACTCGTTGCCGTTTTTTCAACCGTTACCAAATCCGTTGTCATAATCTCTCGAAGGGGAATATTCGGACGCATAACATTACCATTTAGAAGTGTACGAATTGGACTAACTAAAGTTGCCTATTAGCCAATTGAAAAATTAACCTCAGATCTCTCGCAACCGGCAAGAACCTCTGTTTTGCAACTATTTTAAAACTATTTGAAATAAGGGTTTGCCTGAATGATATTGATCATCAAACCGAGCGAGATCTGTCAAGGTGATGCCTATTGAGTTCTACTGAGAACCCAACTCCAACCTACGGATAAATCAAAAGCCCAATTTTGACGGATTCCTTATTCAGACAGGAACAACATGGGAAGCATAGCGGCAAAAAGACCTTGGGAAGTCGTACTTAGATTTAGCGTTTTATCAATAAAGCTTTGTTTATGCCGTACCATACACAACAGCCCTGCATCCTGGTCTTTACTAAAAGCAAGGATACTTTCTAAAATACTGCCATTCTCCTGAGGTTCATGAAAGTAACTGACCGATGGCAACTCAGCGAGTTCTTGCTCCAGAGCTGGTGCAGCGTGATCACCGGTATCTTTATGGTATACCCAAAGTTTGGAATTATATGCTTTCGCGAGCGCGAAAAAGGGTTTTAAGGTCTCTACAGTCTCGAACTTCAGGTCATCCACTGCAAGGACGATGGTATCCATGGGTTTGTAATCAAAATCTTCGGGTATGGCCAGGATGGGTACCTTAGTTTGCTTAAGTACTTTGTTGGTGAAACTGCCTTCCACCATTTCCAGGAATCCGGATACTCCGGTTGTACCAAAAACAGCGAGGTCGAAGTCTTCTTTATTAACCATTTCCTTGATCACTTCCACCGTGTTACCCCTGACCACTCGAGTATGTATACCTTCATCTGAATCTAACCCCTTGACTAGTTCTGTTTTCCAATTTGCAATCCGTCGGTTGGCATCTTCCTCCATAATTCGGTCCAGCGACTTGAGCATACTGGCAGTTGACCTAGTTTCATAGGTATGCACCAATGTGATATCAGCTTGCAAGAGTCTATGAAATTCTCTTAGGTAGGGAAGTGTCTTTTGGCTGGCTCGAGAAAAATCGGTGGGTGAAAATATCTTTTTCATAAAAAAGAGCGGATTACCTGAATGGAGTAACAGCGATTTAGAATGATAGCCAATTTACAACTTCCGGATAAGGTCAGGCAGAATTGGGTAAAGAAAAATGTAGGACCAAGAGTGGAATTTTACTGGTAAAGATCATACGATGCGTAGCGCTTCTGTGCAACAGATCCTGTAGGAAATTGCGATGGGTGGTCGCCATCACCAGTAAATCTGCTTGCTGCTCTTCAGCGTACTGGCTCAATCCCTCGATAACGTTCTTGGCTTGAATCGTAACGATCCGAAAGGGAGCCTGGCCATCCAACAGACTTTGGCCCTTCTGGGCTTTACCCAGATGGTAACCATTCACTTCTTTTTCCTGCACATGGACAAAGTGGATCTCTGCGCCGTAATGAATGGCTAAATCAACCACTTTGGGCCAAACACTCTCTTCACCAGGAAGTAATTTACTGGCGAATACGATACGCTTGTAGGGCCTAAAGGCTACATCCTGAGGAACCAGTAATACAGGGCAATCAGCCCTCCTCGCTACCGCAGAGGCATGGCTTCCGATCCGTTCCAGTCGGTTAGCACCTTCACCTGTAGCTCCCAGTACCAGTAGGTCCGTATGCTCTCGCTGAGCGATTTCCCTTAAGGTCTCAACGACTTTCCCACATTGCAGTTCCTCTTCTAACTTAATGGTTTTGGCCTCTTTGCCAAACCGGCGGATCCGATCTTGGAGCAATGCTCTCTTTACTTCTAGAAAATCAGAATTCCCTAAAGATAATTGGCCAAAACTACCGGAAGGGGCCACATGCTGATGCACATGGACCAACCGGACATCGGCTTGGTAGCTTGAAGCTAATGCCATGGAATATCGAAGCGCATTATCTGCTGCTGGGGAAAAATCAGTGGGCACGACCACCCGATTTAACTGAAATCCAATTCTAGGACGAGCAAGAATGGTACCCAGCACCAACTTCAAGTCCTCCACACTGGGTACCACTTTCTGAAAAATCACCCGCCCATTAATTACCAGGGCTGGTATTCCCGCAATATCATAGTTGAGCAAATCGGCCAAGTCGGTCACTTCGGATATCGGATTGGAGATCCGAAGATCTTCCATGGCGCGAACTAAATTAGTTTTGAATAACTGGTGCCGATGAGAGCCAATTCCCAACAGTTCTAAATGGGCAACAGATCGGCTGAAATTATCTACGGTCATGATCAGAAATTAGAACGTCAGGTTATTTAAAAAAGGAAGTAACGATTCATCGCCCTGTTGAATGCAAATTGCAGACTAGACGTTCTACAGTTAATGATATTTGTCAGCCGAATTCTATTCTTTTCCTGAATTATGTTAGCGAAACACCTTGAGAACTTGAGCATTATGAGAATCAAGAGGCCTGAAAAAGAATTAGTTCCGTACCTTACTTTCCGGTCCAAAAACCCGCACTTGCCGATGTGGGTCATTTTTTAACCCAGCTAAAAACTTCCCCAACCCTTGGATCAACACCCGTCTAGATTTAATTCCTCCGAATATGAACTGTTATTAGATGCGGTATTTCGCTCAGCAATTGACGGGATTATTGTCATTAATGCTGAGGGCACTATCGAAATGGTCAATCAAGCCGCTGCCAATCTGTTTAAGTATACTTCGGAAAACATGGTAGGTAAAAATGTTAGCCTGATTGTACCCTCTCCACATAAAGGCCAGCATGATCACTACATCAAGAGGTATTTACAAACCGGTGAGGCCAAGATCATAGGCATTGGACGGGAAGTAGACGGGCTCCGAAAAGATGGAACGACCTTCCCCCTCCGCCTTTCCATCAGCGAATTGCACATCAATGGTGGTCGGAAATTCACCGGTATTGTACACGACCTGAGTGAGCAGAAAAAAGCGCAGGAAGCACTCCAAAAGGAAAAGGAGAGAGCCCAAACGTATTTTGACCTGGCCAATACAATGAATCTGGTACTTGACCCAAATGGTCGTATCGTTCAGATCAATAAACGGGCGCAACAATTCCTGGGGCGATCCGAGGCCGAATTAGTAGGGCAGGATTGGATGGATACCTTTATTCCGGCTCCATTAACCAAGCCGGATATCGACTTTCCAGCAATGTCTGACCAAAGCAAACCTTTCGTCCCCTTTTTTGAGTCCAAAACCTATGACCATCACCAAAACACCTACTTTTTCGCCTGGCATACCAATTTCCTCTACAACGACGCCGGGCATGTTGCCGGCTATATCCTCTCAGGTACTGATATAACGAAAAGG
The DNA here is from genome assembly GCA_964641965.1 of uncultured Saprospiraceae bacterium. Classification (GTDB taxonomy): domain Bacteria; phylum Bacteroidota; class Bacteroidia; order Chitinophagales; family Saprospiraceae; genus JAJDFU01. Next base: position 80,464 of record CAZXLD010000010.1, read on the forward strand.
CGGTTGATGGAACTCGAACTGGAGGAACGCGTCAATCAACGAACCGAAGAACTTGCCAGCGCCGTAAACAAGCTTCTTTCCAGCAATCAAAAACTGGAATTTGAAATCCGGGAACGCAAAGCAGCAGTAGATGCCCTTCGGAAAAAAGAAATGGAGCTCCGGCAAGCATATGAAAAAGAAATGGAGTTGAGCCGGTTAAAATCCCGATTCGTTTCCATGGCATCGCATGAGTTTCGCACCCCCCTGGCTACTATTCAATCCTCTTCTGATTTAATTGAGGCATATGTGCAGACGGATCAGCACCCCCAGCGACTAAAGCATTCCAGGCGAATTCGGTCGGCCGTAACCCACCTCAATAATATCTTGAATGATTTTCTCTCCCTGAGTCGCCTGGAAGAGGGCAGAATTCAAATGGAACCTGTTCGCTTTACCTTGACTGGTTTTTGCAAGGAGCTGATGGAAGAGCTAGATGGCATCCTAAAACCCGGTCAATCGATTATCCACCCTACCCCTATTCCAGATGAGACGATTACCCTAGATAAAAAACTGCTTAAAAATATCCTGATCAACCTGCTTTCCAACGCCATCAAATACTCCCCAGAACAAGCGGACATTTCCTGTCAGATTACTTTGCAAAATGAAGAAATCTATCTGGCAGTGGAAGATCAAGGCATAGGCATACCGAAAGCGGATCAACCGCATCTATTTGGCCGGTTTTTTCGTGCTCAAAATGTAGAGAATATAAAAGGAACGGGTTTGGGTCTGCATATCGTCAAGCAATATGTATCGTTGATGGGTGGAAAAATTGATTTTCGAAGTGAGGAAGGAGTAGGTACCCTTTTTATGATTTATCTTCCTCTTGAGCCGGACCCATCGGAATCAGCTGGTAATTGATCTTAGCCTTAGGTCTGTACCAGCTGAAAACAAGGACAAAATCCAAGATATAGGTATATTGCCTAATCCATTTTGATCCCTACTTTTAAACGGACTCAGCAACAGCTGGAATAAAAAATTACAACTGGTATGAATCGAATCCTGGTCATTGAGGACAATGAAGAAGTGCGTGAGAACCTGGTCGAAATACTTTCCCTTTCAGGCTATGAAGTGTCAGACGCTGCGAATGGCAAAATCGGGGTGGAACTAGCTGTGGCCCAACCCCCGGATCTTATCCTGTGCGATATCATGATGCCCGTACTAGATGGATTCGGCGTGTTGAATATTTTATCAAAACGGCCTGCAACAGCAGCTGTACCCTTTGTATTCCTGACAGCAAAAACAGAAAAGGAGGACTTTAGAAGGGGGATGAACCTAGGTGCAGATGACTACATAACCAAACCTTTCTATAAGGATGAACTCCTTCAGGTGATCGAAACTCGCCTTCGCAAAAATGTTCAACTCAAAAAGCAGTTCGATCGCACCGAAGCTGGACTCTCTGCGTTTATTGACGAAGCTCGGGGCTACAATCAAATGAAGAAACTTTCGGAGGACCGAAGGACGAAAAACTTCAAAAAAAGAGAGATCATCTTTGAGGAAGAAGAGTACCCACGCTACCTATTTTTCATTCAGGAGGGAAAGGTCAAGGTTTTTAAAACCAATGATGATGGTAAAGAATACATTATTTCCATTCACGGCAAAGGAGATTTTTTCGGCTACCTGGACCTGATCAAGGAAGATCGATATACAGAATCAGCTACCGCCATGGAGGAAACCAGGCTTAGCTTAATTCCCAAAGAAGATTTCTTCACCCTGCTCAACGGAAACCGGGACGTTGCTTCTCAGTTGATCAAAATGCTGGCCAACAATATGGTGGAAAAGGAGGAGCAATTGTTAAACCTCGCCTATAACTCGGTGCGAAGACGGGTTGCGAATGCACTCTTATACTTGATTGAGAAGGAAGGAAAACCGGAGGTCAGCATTCTGCGCGACGACCTTGCCCGCATTGTAGGCACTGCAAAGGAAAGCGTGATCCGGATGTTGACCGAATTTCGGGAAGACGGGTACATTAAGATTGAAAGCGGAGTTATTCAGATCGTAGATCGACAAAAGTTGGAATCCATTCCTGGATAACCGCTTTTCTTATTTGGCTCAGTACAAGGCCATATCAAACCGCCAACGGTATTCCTTGGTCAGCGGATGGTCGGTCCCAAGCAGCCTGAATATAGCAATCGCTACTTTCCGTGGCAGCTCCTGGGAATAATTCTTATCCGCCTGTGTGGCTTCAATCACACGAAGTATACCTCCCTCGAGATCTCCTTGGGAGAAAGCGCGTTGAGCTTTGTTCATAGCCAGCCCGGCTGGAGAATGATCGGTTTGATGCTCCATAAAGACCTGTATCAAACGAATATCTTCGGCTTCTTGTGATCCTTTTTCCCCCAATCGAATAGGGCTGACCAGATTTGCAGCCTCCTCCGGTTCACTGAAAACCAATTGCCGGGCCAGAGCAATACGAGCTTCCGGCCAATCTGGATATTGAATCTGAAAGACACGGAGACTATCTAGAGAATCTGTACCGTTTTCAATGGCTTCCAACAGGCTTTCCAGTTTTTCTTTACGTTCGTCAGGAAGATGTTCATCCAACCACTTCGCAATCTGGTTTCTGGGCAATGCCCCCGCAAATTCTGCAACCACATCCCCCTTTGAAAACAGCTTTACATTCGGAATACTTCGAATTCCAAAACGATTCGCTAAATCCTGATTGGCTTCCGTATCTACCTTAACCAACTCCCAGCGTCCCTCTTGCTCATCAGCCAACTGCTCGATTACCGGTCCTAATACTTTACACGGACCGCACCAGGAAGCCCAAAAATCAACTACAACAGGTATTGAGTAGCTCCGCTCTATGACGTCCTTATCAAAGTTCATTCCCCAAAATTTAGGTTTTCTTGAAATCAAATAGGGGTGTTTGCTTTATTGCCCCATCCAATATCCAGAAAAGTATGCTCAACACAAGCTGGTTCATTTGCTTTTTCTATGAAAATTACTTGTAACGAGGCACACTTACACCGAATGCATTTTCATCAATTCGTATGCTGTATAAACACCCGTATGCTCTATTTGGATGGATTCACACTCACAAATCAGAAATTAATTATGAAGATATTTACCCTTTGCGGAGTCTTGTTTTGGCTAACCACTTTTTCCTTGCAAGCCCAACACGAAACCCTATTCAATGATTGGCGGGATTTAGGTGCGTTTGGTGGACCCATAATGGAAATTGGAGCCATCAATGGACAAGTTGCCGCGTATTTCGGCGGTGGAGGCGCTATTTCCATGAGAAATATCTTTTTCGGTGGTTACGGCCTGGGTAATAAATTTGCGGATTTCAACCTGGAGGAAGGGCCTGAGGCCGGTAGATACAATATTCGCCACAAACACGGAGGCCTTTGGTTCGGCTATACACACAAGCCGCAAAAATTGTTTCACCTCTACAGTAGCCTTCGATTGGGTTGGGGAAATGCCCGGATTGAAAATGAGTTTAACTCCATTTCCGACCGCATTTTTGTCATGACCCCGGAAATAGGAGCCGAGGTCAACTTGTACCGCTTTCTTCGCCTGGCAGCTACTTTTGGTTTTAGGTGGACCAATGGCGTTAGCAAATTACCCGGACTGAATAACAGTGACTTCAGCAGTCCAGTGGGCGTTCTTTCCTTGCGTATTGGAGGGTTTGGAGATTACAACTGGGATGATTGGGATAACTGGGACCGCAATTGGGAGTGAGAAATCCTGATCCCTATCCTAACTTAAAGCCGGCCTTCATTTCAAGCCAGATTCTTCGTTAGCAGGATCCTTTTTTGCCGAAAAATTGGACACTGCTTGCAGCGGGTTTGAACAAGCCATTACATCTCCAATGGTGGCTTTACCTTATCTTGAGCCCAATAAGCCGTTACAGGTATGACCACTTTTTATTTTTTCTCCAAAGCCATACACATAATTGGTTTTGTATCCTGGTTTGCAGGATTATTCTACTTGGGCCGAATGTTTGTCTACCATGTAGAGGCGAATGATTTTTCCGAATCGGAGGCAAACCTGTTCAAGTCCCAGTACAGCCTTATGCAGAGGCGGGCCTATCAGATTATTTGTAATCCAGCTATGATGATTACCTGGATAGCAGGGCTGATCATGCTTGGCTTAGGCATTTGGCGGCCGGAAATTCCCAATTACCTGGATCCTAAGGTCGGCGTAGGAGGGTGGCTGCATGCTAAGCTAATGCTGGTTGTACTCATGACCGTATATCACCTTTGGTGTAAACGTACGATCCGAAACCTGGAAGCCGAAAAGAAAACGTACAGCGACTTTCAGTTCAGGCTGCTCAATGAAGTTCCTACCCTCTTTCTGGTTTCCATCACATTCCTGGCTACCTTCGGACTTAGAGGTATACTCAACTATTTATACCTGTTTGGAGGAATGATCGCATTTATTGGATTACTTTATTGGGGAGCTCGCGCCTATAAAAAACGCCGGGAATCCCTGGCTCAAATAGGTCAAAACCCGTAAATGCGAGGCCAACTCTTGGACTGAAAATGTTCTGCTCAAAAAAAATCTTGGATCTAATAATCATTTGGAAGGACTCTGAAATACCAAAGCTCCGATCAGTCTACCCACAAGTCCTCCGATCCAGCCTCCAAACAAAAGCGCTACCAGCAGAACAGCAAATGCAGAAAGTAAGGGATATTTAAAGGCATTAAGCAAGAAAGAGGCAGCAATGGTGAAGTTTTCCCAAATTTGACCAATAGGTGCCCAGGTTGGCTCTGTAGGTAATTTTATTACCAGATGGGAAAAGAAAATCGCAACTAACATGCCGACGGAGGCTCCGGCAATCTTTCCGAATCGCTTAATTTTTAGCTTTGGGTCAGACATAGAAAGAGTTTTATCGGAACGCCATGGATAAGGTTAAGCGAGAAATAAACTCAAAAGTTGAGAGATTAAGCTTTATGCCGATAAATTTAATCAGGTAATCTGAAGCGGTATGACAGTGTCAGGTCAACGGAACCCCACCATCCATGTTGAGTCTTGGAGCGAGCTTCAAGAAGTATTGTACCACGATTCTTTTGCGTCTGAACTCAATCGTTTCCGTTCAAACTATGTTTATCGAGGATTGGAAAATGTTCATTACGACCTCTCTACAAGTCTTAATCGATTGGGAGAATCCCACCTGGAAAGGCACCTTCTCCGTAATTTCCGCAAATATTCGCAACTCGAGGAACAGAATAAATCCATTTGGAACTGGTTGGCAATAGCACAACATCACGGCCTTCCTACCCGATTACTGGACTGGACCTATTCACCATTTGTAGCGCTGCATTTTGCAACCAATGACTTTACCACTTTCAACCAGGACGGTATGATCTGGGCTATCAACTATTATGATGCCAAAAACTATCTTCCAGATCAATTGAAAGAAATTATCGACGATGAAGGCTCACATATATTTACTGCAGAAATGCTGGATAAAGCAGTAAGATCCCTGGATGAACTCAGGAGCCTTCGGAAAGAAGATTTTGTTCTATTTTTTGAGCCTCCTAGCATGGACCAGCGTATTGTGAATCAGTACGCCCTTTTCTCCATGATGTCCAACCCCGATGTACTACTCAACCGTTGGTTAAACGGAATCAACATACGGCACTTTCGGATCATTATACCCAAACGGCTAAAGTGGGAGATCAGAGATAAGCTGGATCAATCCAACATCAATGAACGCGTTCTTTTTCCAGGATTGGATGGGCTTGCCACTTGGCTCAAACGGCATTACCGGGACATAAGACGAGGAGGGGGCAAGCAGAGGGAGTTGTTGTGAACACCCCAACTTTACCCTTGCTTTTCGAAGCATCTGAATTACTTTCTTTTTAGAATCATTTCACATCTTTAATGTACCTTATCATTGAGCCATCCTATGGAAGCACAACATATGTTATCCCCATTGCTTACCCAGCCTTCTTTGGAGGATATCCGGGAAAGTCATTCTGCTATTCGCTCTTTCATCCATGAAACGCCGGTTTTGTCTTCAGAGCAGATCAATAAAATGGCAGAGGCGGATATTCATTTTAAATGTGAAAACTTTCAAAAGATTGGTGCTTTTAAGATGCGAGGAGCAGCCAATGCGGCAGTTCGCTTGAGTCAGGAAGAACGACAGCAAGGCCTTTGTACCCATTCCTCTGGCAATCACGCCCAGGCAGTTGCCCGTTCAGCTCAACTGCTACGCATACCCGCCTATATCGTGATGCCTGAAAATGCCCCCGCTATCAAACGCAGGGCTACCAGTGGATATGGAGCACAAATTATTCCTTGTGGCCCAACCCCTGCAGATCGGGAAGCTAAACTGGAGGAAGTGCGGCAAGAAACCAACGCCTACTTTATTCACCCATACAATGACTACAATGTAATTGGAGGTCAGGCTACTGCGGCCCTGGAACTTTGGGAGCAAAAAGGACCTTTTGACTGTGTATTAGCCCCGGTTGGAGGAGGAGGTCTATTGAGTGGAACTGCACTTACTGTTAAAAGTCTGGATCCATCTTGTAAGGTTTACGGAGCGGAACCAAAACGAGTAGATGACGCCTTCAGGTCGTATCGAAGTGGCACCTTGCAGACTAACGATAGTATTGACACCATTGCCGATGGTTTGCGTACTAATCTGGGCGACAAGACCTTCCAAATAATTTTGCAACAGGTAGATGGCATTTTCACCGTAGAAGAGACGGAAATCGTAAATGCTATGCGCTTGATATGGGAACGGATGAAAATTATTATCGAACCTAGTTGCGCTGTCCCGCTAGCAGCTGTGTTGAAAGCGCAAAAGCCTTTTAAAGGGAAAAAAATTGGGATTATTCTGACCGGCGGCAATGTAGACTTAGACCACCTTCCTTTTTGAGCTGATTCAGCATTTCATTTTCGGGAGTACGGCACAAAAGAAAGCCCTGGCATGTAGCCAAGGCCTCTCCCAAATTATTGGTATGTAGATAGTAGTATAAACGCGATTATACTTGCGTTTTGAGTTGCTGTTTTAAAATGGGAAAAGCCTTGTTAGTAGTCTGTGGGATTCAACCGTTGGGATTAGTACTTGGAGGAACGAATAACGATTCCTCTTCCCTGTTCAAGCTCAGGATGGTAAGAAGATGTATTAGGAGCAGGGCTTCCGCTAACATCTCCTGAAACACTTGCCTGATTCCCTTCAAAGCGGCAAGCGCTTAGAATGGAAGTGCTGATTCCGTTGTTCTTTTGTGCATTGTAAATACCACTTCCGCTTACGTAGGATATATTTCCAGCGAAAAGACAGTTCTTAATTACAGGAATGGCCTGACCCGATTCTGCCCGATTCAACAGGCAAGCTCCATACACGGCTTCATTACCCAAAAATTCTGAATCCAGAATCTGAGGTCTGCTCTGCCCATAGCTTCCATCATTGGTAATAGCTCCACCATCCAAACCGGATTTGTTAACTACAAATTGACATCTCTGGATAAGCGGTTGAGTAATTCCGTTTTGGCTAAAATTAAAAAGCGCACCTCCATCTCGGGCATAATTTTTAATGAAGAGGCAATTTTCAATGGTAGGACTCGAAATTCCATTAGACCCATCGTTGAACCATCCACCGCCACAACGCTGAGCATTGATACCTGACCCCTTCGCGTTTGCCATTCCCATGGTAATGGTAAAACCGTCTAATCGAGTCAAACTGCTTACATTTTTCGTGTAAATAACTGTAAAGGAGTTGTCTTCTACACTTGTGCTACCAATTTCTCCGGAAAGGATGGTAGGATTGTGATTCCAGTCTCTTTGATGCAGGTGAGTCTCATATCCCTTGAAGCCACCATAAACAGAAACGGCTTCGGGAAGGGAAAAGGTAGCATTTCGATCAATACCGGTGGTAGGTGTATAAGTTCCTTGCGCCACCCAAATCTGCTGACCGGGCTTTGCAAATTGTAAGGCCTGTTGTAAATCTCCCAGCGCGTTTTCCCAGGATGTACCATCCCCGTGTCCACCCTTCTTGACATAAATCACTTGAGAATATGCCAAGGAGACGGTAGAAACCAAGAGGAATATTAGGCCGATTTTTAACAATGAGTGCATGTTCGTTGGGTTGCTCGTGACCTGTGCTTGTGCCTGCCCTTTTTATTTTTTCTAGGGGCCAGGCTTCATTCCGTCGGTTTATGGGAGGGTGAGTTGTAGGTTAAAACAAATACGACCACAAACGGCGTGGTCGACTCATTTTTAGAACTACTATAAAGATATCATTTTTTGCCCCTGATCGGTGACGAAAGTCACCATTTCATTCTGCCAAATACGAAACGGTCGGTTCGAGCAAGAAAACGGTAAAATCCTGTCATTTTTGCTTGGGGCATTTGAAAAAATCTTAAAATGTTTTAAATTTGATATTAATTTAATGTGATTACTTGAACATATCTTTGGGGGCACCAGCAACCTACTTCCTGACGTTTTATATTGCGCTTTAATTTGTCATGTATTTCGGATACATTTCCGAAATAGTGGCGCAGGCTTTACTTAATTATATATCCCATGAACTGGCTAAAGGCATCGGACCTGGCATTCCAAGGCCGTGAAATGCTGCAAACGTGAGAAAACTTATTGCAACCATAGGGTTCCTAGGGAGCATCTTTGTATGTGGGGCAGGGCAAGATCTACAGTACTCCCAATTTCACAACGCTCCTTTCTTACTCAATCCTGCTTTGGCTGGAGTATTCTCCGGGGATATGCGCCTGACAGCCAATTACCGGAACCAATGGAATTCTGTTCCGGTAGGCTTAAATACTTTTACTGCGGGCTTTGACCTCAAACACCTTGGTAAAAAACCAAGAAAGGGATTCTTCTCTACTGGCTATGTATTCCAATATGACCAAGGTGGAGATATTGGATACTACAGAACGAGTCTCCAGTTGGTAGGTTCTTACACCCGCCGGGTAAGCAACCACATGTACATCTCAGTGGGGGTCTCAGCTGCACCGGTTCTACAAGGGTTCAACCAAAACAATATTACCACCGACAGTCAGTATGACCCGGAGTCCGGTCTACCCACCGGGTCCTTGGGCGAGCCTTTTCCGACCGGCCACAAATTCTACCCGGATATTTCTACCGGGATCAATTTTCGCTATCAAAAGCCAGATCATTATGATATGATTGACCGGCTGGACCAGCGTACACGGATTGATTTTGGAGTGGGTCTTTTCCATATCAACGAACCCGATATTTCCTTTATAGACGGTGATACCGAACCCACGAATCTCAATATACGGTACAGCCCCTATTTCATCGGAAACTTCCAATTATCCAGTGAAGTAGACCTCTTTGGAGCCTTGCGGGCTCTATATCAAAAACCCAATGAGGAATATATGAGTGCGGCGGGGGTCAATGTATTCTTGAGCCGCCAGCTAGGGAAAGTCCTGGCTGTGCAAGCCAGCTCCGGTTTTCGCTTTTACCGAGGTGAAGTAGACGCTATCATTCCCGCAGTGGAGGTTACGTATAATTCCCTACAGATTGGCTTCAGCTACGATATTAACCTCTCAGAATTCAACGTCGCTACCCGTACGAATGGGGGGCCCGTGTTGTATCTATCCTACATTTTCAAAAAAGTGCACCCATTACCCACACACAAAACTTGCCCGATAATTTAAAGGCATATGATGGTAAAAAGGCACATATCGACGACTTACATAAAATCTGTACTTCTAATCGGATTTTGGTGTACACTTGTGACCGCTTCAATGGGTCAACCCCTTCGAAAATGGGTGCAAGCAGCCGACAAGTCGTTTAATACGAAAGATTATTATTCCGCGCTCAAGTATTATCAGGTAGTTATCGAATTTGATTCTACCAAGGTACTTCCCTGGTATAAGATGGCACGCTCAGCGAGAGAGATTAACGCCTTTTCGTTGGCTGAGCACGGATTCCAAAAGGTGTCTGAATTAGATGTGGATAAAAAATTTCCGCTTAATCTTTTTTATCTGGCCGATGTACGGCAGCACCTCGGCAATTTCGAGCAAGCTGAAGTAGATTATTTGGATTTTCTCCGTGCCTACGACGGTCAAGACCCCAATTATCTGTTTAGGGCCCAAAAAGGGATTGAGGATTGCAGATGGGCAAAAACTGAAATTACGGAGAACAGCATGAATATTGAGCTCTCTCACATCGATGAAGCTGTCAATACCGGCTATTCTGAATTTGGTGCCGCACTCCGGAATGATACAATTTGGTATACCTCGTATCGGTTTGAGGATAAAGGCGACAACCATTGGCCAAGGAGGAAATACTTTAAGGTAATGACCTTTGATACCAAAACGGGCGAGAATGATTTGTATGAAGACTGGAACACCAGGGGAAAGCACTCGGCCCATGTCACCTTCAATACCCATAAAGACATAGTCTATTATTCCATTTGCGAATATGGAGATACCTCTTCTGCCATTTCCTGTCAGATCTTCAAGCGCGTCCTTCAACAGGGTAAATGGACCGACCCGATTCCAACGGAAGTCAATCTAAGCGAATTCTCCTCTTCCCAACCCAACCTGGGCCGCGATGCTCAATCGGGAAAGGAGATTCTCTATTTCTCTTCGGATCGCCCTGGTGGAAAAGGAGGATTTGATATCTGGTATGCTGAGGTGGGGAAAGATGGGCAGCTTTCTGAAGCATACAACCTTGAAGAAGCCAATACCCTGGCTGATGAAATCAGTCCCTTCTTTCACGAGCCCTCTCAAAAACTCTACTTCAGTAGCGACGGCCGATTGGCTTTTGGTGGAATGGATATTTATCGTACAGCAAGAACAACCGAAGGTTGGGGCATTCCAAGTCAAATGGGCTATCCGCTAAATGGCACCTATGACGATGCCTACTTCTCGCTCAATGAGGAAGGGACTGTTGCTTTATTTGCGAGTAATCGAATCGGAAGTACGTTTTTGGAACCTGAGTCTGAAGCCTGCTGTTTCGATATTTGGCGTGTAGACTATAGCGTGGAGGCCGAATTGGATGTATTTACCTATGAGAAGTTTACCAACATTGCCCTTAACGAAGTAACGGTCGAATTAATCGAGGTGGACCAATTCACCGGGGAAGAAATGCTGGTTGCCGAACTAACCAATTATACAGGAAATGATTTCCATTTCCCGATTGCTATCCACAAAAAATACCTGATCCGAGGCACTCGTGAAGGGTACTCCGAAGATCTGGACTCCATCAACTTATTACAGGCTGAGCCAGGGTCAGTAACTCGAATTGAGCGAGAACTTTTCCTCATGCCCCCCATCAATCCGCTGACACGAGGAGGTGGTACCCATATGGAGCCATTTACGGTAGATTTAGAGGTATTGACCTTTGACGAAGTAACGCAGGAGCCGGTCGAAGGCTGTACGGTTTCCCTGGAACCGATCAATCCTCCTGATGATTTGATTGGAATTACTCAAATCAATTCGAATGGAAATGACTTCCTGTTTCCAATTCGAATCAACCAGGCTTACCAGCTTTCCACTAATCATCCGGAATACGAAGCCAAAACAGATACCTTATTCTTCAGTCCGGAGGACATTGAGGAATTGGGAACCAGGGTCACGGTAGAAGTCTATTTACGACGACTGTTTAACTGCCTGCCTCTGGTTCTGTATTACGACAACAACGTACCTGGTCCAAAAGGATACAATCCCGAGACCGACGAGGAATACGTTAGTACCTACGAAGCATATTACTTGCAAAAAGACAAATATATCGCGACGCTAACTGAAGGGTTATCTGAGGAAGAAGCCTTCGCCCAACGAGAAATCATGGAAACCTTCTTTGAACGGGATGTCAAAGGAGGCTATGAAAACCTACGTTTTTGTACCGGACAACTGCTGACCTACCTTGAAAATGGCAATGATGCAATCATAAAGATCGTTGGTAGTGCGAGTCCGCGTGGCCCTGGAGCATACAATAAGATATTGAGTCAAAGGAGGATAAACTGTGTGCTCAATTTCCTTTTGGAATACTCCTCGGGGGCCATTCAACCCTATATCGACAACAAACGACTAGTAGTACAGGAAGACGCTATAGGAGAACGAACCGGTAACCTGGAATTACTCGATAAGCTGGAAAATTTTGATGACGTGCGATCATCTATTTACAGTCTACCGGCTTGCCTACCCCGAAGTGTAGAAATTTCCAGGATTGAGATTGTCCAAACAACCTCCCAAGCCAATGAATATATTTCGGATAGATAGAAATAAAACAATCGTTTCTGCTCTTCCGGCTTTCTCCTGGAGAGCATATACCTTTCTACTCTTACCCGGCCTAGTGTGGCTGAGTCCAGCTATCCTTGGGTTGATAAATCGTGCCCCAGCCTCGGACGAACTCACCATAGATTGTCCGCCTCCCATTACCGTCGACTACGAAAGTGCCCCAATTTGTCTGGAGTTTGAGGATTTCTCCGCTGGAGCTATTGTAGACGAAATTGATACCCGTTTTGGAGTGGTGCAAGTCCAGGCAAGATCCAATCGCTTCCCAGACCAAAATGCAGGAATGGTTTTTGACTCTGATAACCCCACAGGAAAGGATACGGACCTCGGTTCACCAAATCAGGATTTTGGCGGGCCTGGAATAGGAAAAGGAGGTGGAGCAGACACCCCGTTTCGGTTGGACAAAGCACAAGGAAATGTATTAATCATCTCAAAAAATCTAAATCCAGCAGACCCAAATGATGATGAAAAAGGGGGAACCATTGAATTTGATTTTTCCGAATTCGAGCACGGGGTCACACTACACAGCCTGGAGTTGGTAGATTTGGAAAAGCCCGCTTCGATTGACCTGTTGGATACGACAGGCATTTTTATAAAGACGATTGCTTTAAATCCAGCCGGCAACAATGGATTTCTTACAGTAGACCTCGAGGGAACCCAGCATGTAGGAAGTTTTAAAATCCATTTATCAGAATCGGCAAGTGTCGATAAGCTCTGTTTTTCAAAAGGGGTTCCGCTTGGATCTGGAAAAGCAGAAAGCTCCTGCGATGAAGACGTAACGGTTTCATTTACCGATAAAATCATACCTGGGGTATGTGCCGGAGCTTTTACCATTGAACGGACGTACCGCGCTTTGGATGCATGTGGCAATGAAGCAACCTGTTTGCAAATCATTACCGTTACAAATGCTACCCCTCCCAAAATCCTTAATTGTTCTCCCGAACCAACAGATTTGGGTTGTAATCCAACTGTATTTCCACCCCCAATTGTGCTAGAGGTTGCTACTTTTCCAGGTGAAAAAATCGATACGCTTATTACCGCTGATACGATCGTCCAGGGTTGTAACAGCCTGTTTACAAGAACCTACATTGTAGAAAATGAATGTGGTTTACGGGATACTTGTACCGAGCAATTCTCCTTCAGCCTGGATACCATTGCTCCTGAATTCCCCAATACTGAAGATTCGTTAGTCTGCGTAGACCAGCTACCCTCTTTCAACCCCTCCAGCTTTGAGGTGACTGATCAAGGCTGCGGTGGAATCACACTTTCGGTCAAAGATTCGGTAGGTTTCTCTGCTTTGTGCGATTCAGTTGTTTTTCGAGTTATCACTGCAACAGATGCTTGTGGGAACAACTCCAACCTGATCCAACGGTTTAGTCTTTGCCTAATATGCAGAAATCAAAATGGGATTTGCCCACCAGATTTGGACCTGGGTTGTAATCCCACAGACATTCCCCTCCCGCTTACCACTATTGGCAACGACTCGGTCCAATTTCCTGCTACATTAATCCTGGAGGATACTCTACTCCATGGTTGCCAGGTAACTCTAGTCCGTACCTATTCTTTCGATTCAGGTAGCCAGATCGACACCTGCGTACAATGGATCAGTTATGTTGACGACCCAATACCACCATCGATCGCAGTTTCATCTTTGGACACTACCGTTTGTCCGGATGACCCCTTGATCCGTAATCCTGAAATCGGCGGAGTGTCCATAAATGATGCATGTGGTTTGGTCCAGGTACGTACAACTGATCAACGGGATACCCTGCCGGACGGTACAATTGTGATCAACCGAACTTATTTGGCTGAAGACGGATGCGAAAACAAAACCGAAGCAACCCAACGTATCACCGTGCGAGGAGATACAACCGGCTGCGACTCTAACGATTGTCCAACTGATATTGCATTTATCAACCTGGAGGTCTTGGATAGCATTCCATCCATGATTTCATGTGGTTCTTCCATTCCCGCTCAACCAGATTTATTTTACATCAATTCGCTGGGCGATACAGTAGCAGCAGATAAAGATCTTTCCTTTTTACCGGATACTTGTGGTTACGTTATCACTTACCGTTGGACAGCCAAGGACAATACCTGCGAAGGCGGAAATGAACTTAGCCAAGTTTTACTGGTAGAGGTTAAACCTGTTTTGCCAGTCCTTCAGGTGCCTGAGTCGGATACCATCTCCTGTGATTCACTGACAACTAACCGAATCGAATATTCAAATGGTCAAACCGGCTTATGCGCTATTTCCGGTAGTGTTGAAAGTACCTTAACCCTGATCCGTGGTACGGTGGATTGCCCGGAAGCCTACCTGGAAAGCTGGTCAGCTATCATTTGCGAGGATACTGTTGAGGCATCACGCACTATTTTGATTAAAAACGGCCCCATCCAGGTGAACTGTCCGGATACTTTGTTTTTATTTGGATCGGATACCATACCGCCCCCCGATTCTTCTGCTATCACCTTTGCAGGAGCATGTGGCCCGGTCTCTGTCACTTTAATAGAAACGAATTTCGATACCACAAGAAATGATACTGGAGCTATTGCGTTTATCACGATTGAACGAACCTTTGAGGTCAGAGATGCTTGTGGTAATCTTGGTCAATGCAGCCGAATTATTATTCAATATCCACCCGCGCCAGCACCTTGGACCTGTGAATTGACAAACCTGGCTCTTGGGTGCGATCCTATAGAGATCCCTGCGCCGGTTACCCCCGATAGCACGGGTTATTCACTGATATATGAACTAATTGAGCAGGATACCTTGACCGAGGGATGCAAAGTTGAATTAAAGCGGGCGTATCGGGTTTCTTCCCTTACTCAGGTGCTAGGCAGCTGTACCCAAACTCTAAGCTGGCAATCTTCCGAGCTAACACCCCCGCCAGTTGTTCAATGCCCTCCGGACACTGTCCTAGTTGGCTTGAATGCACTACCCGGCATAGATACTGGTCTATTGGTTGTTTCAGGGGGATGTTTAACGGACGCTTATACGGTGACTGTCCAATCGGATACCATTCCGGGAATGTCGGGAAATACGATAGTGCAGAGGACCTATACCGTAGCAGACAATTGTGGGCAGACTTCCTCTTGCACTCAAACATTCACAATTATTCCCGAAACCCCACTGAGCCGTTTATTCCGGGTGGATGCCATTAACCAATGTAATCCGGATTCGATTCCAGGACCGGTAACCGATGCGGACATTCCCCCCGGACTTAACATTTCGATTAGCAACTTTGAGGAAGATACGATCACAACCGGATGTGCCATTGAATTGGTTCGCACCTACACAGTTGAACGGCTTGGCCTATCGGATACCACCATTTTCCAATCCCTGAATTGGACTTTAGACACCATACCTCCAACGGTTATTTCCTGCCCGGCCAATCAAACGTATACCGGTTCTATTCCCGGCTACGATCCGGATAGCCTGGTCTTTGATGACAATTGCGGGATTGTAGAAATACGCACTTCAAAACGTATTGATACGTTAGATTGCGGTGCTTTTCAGTTCACCCGGATTTTTATTGCCGAAGACCTCTGCGGTAACACCACCTCCTGCGAACAAGTACTCACCTGCTACGAATGCAATTTTCCATGCCAGCTGCCCGCAGACACACTGGAGGTTTGCCCCGGAGGCACTATTGCTTTAAACCCGGGAGCAGAGGGTGAATCTTGTCAATATCAATGGGAACCGTCAGATGTGCTCTCGGACCCAATGGCTCCGAACCCAACTTTGACCATGCCTGATAGCGGACAGGTGAAACTGAATTTGACAGTGACAACACCTGATGGGCAATGCTCTATAGAAAAAACTGTGATTGTACTTCCGGTATCCGTTGTTGAGTTACAAGCTCCTGAAATGGTGCCGAGTTGTGGTTCCCCGGTTACGCTTAGAGCAACAAGTGCCATTCCCGATGCGGAGTTTTCCTGGTCAGATGAGCCTGACTTTAACATCCTGCTGGGCTTTGAAGATAGCCTGGTTGTGAATCCTAGTGGAATGACTACTTACTATGTACGGGCAGAAGCAAATAACTGTATGGAAACCCAAGAGATACAAGTAGCTCTTAATCCGTTAAACCTATCGGTAAATGCTCCTAAGCTCTGTTTTGTGCCCGACATCGTAGAATTGACCGTGCTAAATCTAAACCCTAGTCAGCAGCTTAGCTTTGATTGGCTGAATGACTCTTTGCTGGAAAGTGACGATGGACAGGCAGAAGCCAGATTCTTACTACAACATGCTGAAGACTTGAAAGTGGTTGTCCAAAACGAATTCGGTTGCCTGGATACCCTTACTAGTGAGATTCGCTTGGTAGACCTAACGGACAAGCTAATCGTTTCAGCAGATCCGGATACCATATTTGCAGGTCAGAATAGTTCACTGGTAGCTGCTGGTTGTGAGACATGTATGTACAATTGGAACCCACCCAACTCATTAACCAACAGCCGGGTTTCCAACCCATCTGCAAATCCGCTTGAAACGACTCAATACACGGTAACCACATCTGTAGAAGGATGTGTGCTATCGGATACGATTACGGTTTTTGTCATCGAACTGTGTGACGGAGAAACGGTCTTTGTCCCTAATACCTTTACCCCTTCTGCCTCTCCTGGTGTAAATGACTATTTCAGACCACGCGGCAGGCTTTTCGATGAAAAGCTGGTAGACGAATACAATTTTATAATCTACAGCCCCTGGGGACAAGCTGTCTTCAACACCAACAACCCTGAGGACCAAGGTTGGGACGGTACCTTCCGAGGCGAACAATTAGAGCCAGGTACGTTTGGATACTATTTGGAATTTAAATGCCCCGGCGGTGACCGGATCCGAAAACAAGGTAACGTTACCCTTATTCGATGAGTAAATCAGGTGCAAATCGTCCGATTTAGTTGCCAGACTTGATCGGGCGTTTTGTTTTCCCCCGAATTAATTTCTCTATTTTTACGCAGTAGAAATTTGATATGAGCTTGAGAGCGTTAATTTCTTGTCTATTGCTTTCGGTTGTTTCTGTCTATTTGGGCTCGGCTCAACTACCATGCCAGATTGCCGTAGACCAATACGATGAATTTGACAGCACCAGAATGGTTGTAACCCAACCTATTCCCGTTGGTTACTTGATCCCAAGCAACTTTGAAACCGCTGACGGATACAAAATGATCGACGAAGGGCAGCTTATGGTTACCTTTTCCAGCAATGATACCCTGGATGCCTTCTTTTTGGTACTAGGGCTTCAGGAACACACCTACCGCAGTATTACTTCAGGGTCAAACCTTCTATTATTGCTGGATAATCAGGAAGTGATCGGTCTGGTTAATTTTCCTGACAATGGAACCTTCAGTCGAGAAAACAACATGCGACTATATATGCATACGGCCGCAATCCCTTTGGATGCGTTCTATAAATTGATCTATAATAAGGTTCAAAAAATAAGAGTCATGTATAAAGGTCATTACCACACCATGACCTTACTTCCGAAACAACAAGCTCAGATTCAGCAGCAATTTCTTTGTCTGGGCAAAAGATTGGATCTTTTTCCAGTTAAGCCTTGACTTTTAATTTCCCTTCTTTTCAAAAGCCGGATCATTTCCTGGGTTGGTAGATGAAATGACTACGCCTGTAGATTATACAGGCATTCCAAACTACTATGTATTGCATAGTAGTGCATTTTACCTTATCTTGGAGGCATGAAACAAGGGTATCTCGATAATATGCGGAAGCAGATGCGTAAAGGAGTCTTGGAACTCTGTATCCTTTCTATTATTGAAGAGGAAGAAGCTTATCCGCCGGATATCAAGAAAAAACTGGAAGATTATGATCTGGTCGTCGTAGAAGGCACCCTTTATCCCTTACTCACCCGGCTGAAAAATTCTGGCCTGCTCAATTACAACTGGCAAGAATCCTCATCAGGGCCTCCACGAAAATATTATCACATCACCGAGCAAGGGAAAGCGTTCCGTAAGGAGCTTATGAATACGTGGACCCAACTGGTTCAAGCTGTTGAATTTACCACGCACAACACCACCAATCAATGAATAAAGTAGTAAACATCAACCTGGGAGGCATTCCCTTCACTATGGATGAAGATGCATACGATCATCTTCGTGGTTATCTCGATGTGATCTACCGCCATTTCCGAGATACAGAAGGGTATGAAGAAATCACCACCGACATTGAATCCCGATTGGCGGAACTTTTCCAGGAAGGATTGGCGAATCGCCCGATTGTAGGGTTGAAAGACGTGGAAGAAGCTATACGCATCATGGGAACCCCTGAAGACTTTGGTGCTGATGATGAAATTTCTTCCGCGTCTGAAGATCCTACCTATAAAACAGGCAAGCGTTTATTTCGCAGTCCGGACGATGTAGTACTTGGAGGGGTTAGTTCGGGAATTGCTGCCTATTTCGGTATTAATGAACCGTTATGGATTCGCCTTGCCTTCGTTTTACTCACTCTAACTGGCACATTTGGTATACCAATCTACCTTGTACTCTGGGCGATAATCCCGAAAGCGAAGACCGCGGCTGATAAACTGGCCATGCGGGGAGAGCCGATCAATGTCTCCAACATTGGAAAATTAATTCAAAAAGAGTTCGAAAGTCTCTCTAAAGAAGTCTCTGATATCACCCAGGAGATCAATGGAAAACGGAAAAACGGGATTTCAGCAACAGATCAATTTACCAGAGGGCTCCAGGAGGTGTTCCAAATAGTAGGAAAATTATTGCGTCAGATCATTCACCTCTTAAGCCAGATTTGGAAGCCTTTGCTGCTATTGATTGGTGGCATTCTGATCTTCATATTGGCCTCAGCCTGGATGGGAACTGTGATTGGCCTATTTGCAATGCCTCCTTATTTGAATCTGTTCCTGGCACATGACTTCCTGGCCAATTGGATATTTCCGATCAATATATTACTGCTGATTGGCATCCCGATTGCATTTGGAATTATGGGTATTTCACGCCTCCTCTTTAAATCCAGGACCTCGATACGATTACAGACCGGGCTTGGGATACTTTGGGCAGTCAATCTATGCAGTTTATTGGTGTTGGCCGGCCAGACGGGGCGGCAATTCAGAATTCCAAGTGAAGTAGAACACACTCACTTATTATCTCCTACCCAAGACACCCTAACGATCAAGGGTATAGACGTCGTTCCACCTAATGAATTGTTTGACATAGACAATAAGATCTATTTCCAAGAAAATGGAATTACTTATCGCGGAGTGCGCATCAAAATTCGACCTGCTGATGATAACCGGTGGAAATTAGTGGTTCGCAAGTCAGCCCGCGGAAAATCTACTCAAGATGCAGAGCTAAGAGCAACCGGAATAGCTATTGAGCCAAGCATGAAAAACAATGTGCTTGAGTTGCCCAACGCCTTGACAATCGCGGAAGGCCAAAAGTTTCGTGTCCAACACGTTATTGCGGACCTTTTCGTACCGCAAGGAAAGTACATTCGCCTTACTGAAACGGCCTGTCAAATGGTCATAAGTACACATGTCCCTTCAGAGGCTACGAGCTCCGATACAAACGTCCCATTATTAATGACCCAAAATGGATTGGAGTGCGAAAGTTGCCTCAGTCCAAACACCAATTCAACTACTTGGGGAACGCTTACTGACCTACACCACACTAATTTTGATGAAATCAGAATCAGTGGCCCCATAAAAGTTCGAATTGAAAATAAAGCTGACTACGAATTCCAATTGACCGGACCTCAATTAGAAGGTGTAGATAAGGTAGAAATTGATCAAGAGGGAAATGTGTTAAGTATCCATTCAGAGGCTACCGGAACAAGTCTGCCCCGGTTATTCCTGGGTTTACCATCCCTGAAGGCGCTTCATCTGGACCACACTTCAGATGTTCGGATCAGCGGACTTAAGGAAGGTACTTTTCAATTGTTTTCTGAGGGGGACCAGGATATCAAAATGGAAATGGATATAGGCGAATTAACCTTAAAACATTCTGGAAAAAACGAGATCGATTTGGGAGGTTCGATCGATGAGTTAACAGCTATTTTGGACCATCAAGCTTCTTTGGATGCCGAGAAAGCTCGTCTTACATTGGCTCGTTTAACCCTTATCAATAATAGCAGGGCCTATTTACCGAGCCATACTAAGTTAGGTGATCCCTCTACGGACCCAAATAGCCAAATTTATCAGGAGTAATGCTTGTAATTAGCTCAAAGCTGAAGCTGGGAAGGTGTCTTTTCCAACAATCCAAAAGCAAAAGCCTCCAATAATTTCTCCACTTGAGCCAGATCCCCGTTTTCTGGAATTGTAATTTCTGTCAGAGAGGGTAGGTGTAGGGCAAAGTAGGTGTGATTGTTTGCCATGTCCAATAGGGTACTGGCAAGCGCCCTTGGGAACGGGAAGTCCGGGTTGACTTCCGAAATAATATCAGCTATCTTTTTATTCAGTGCCTTGTAGGTCAGAAAAAAGCCATCTTTATTTTCTTCGTCTACTTGCTTGGTGTGGTATCCTTTTGTGGATTCCGATACAACGATACGGTGTAATACATCCTCATCTACGAAGGCAATGGAAGTATTCTTTCGGGTAGTATCTACAATTGAAGAAATGGCAATCCGCAGTTTGTCTGCCGGTTCTCGGATATTCATGGTATTGTAATCAATCCGGAACCGCATCCACTCCCAATACCAACAAAGCAAATAAACCAAGAGAAAGTGCTTATTCTCAAAATATCGATATACGGATGCTTCTGTAGAACCGATTCGTTGAGCCAGCTTTTTGAATGTGAAATCGTCAATACCGATTTCATCAATTAACAGGATACTGTGTTGAATGATTCTTCGCCCCAAATCTGTCCCTTGAGGATCCTTTAAGTAAAGCTTATCATTAATTGAAACCTGAATGGAGATACTCATATCTTCTATTTGACCATTCGACCGTACTTACAAAAATAGGAAGGCTGCTGCCTTTAAGCGAATTTCTATCTAACGAATAAGTAATACTTTTACAAAAAGATGCAACCATGAGTGAGCCTGCAACCCTTTAAATCCCAAATTCAATCGGGATAACCTACTAATAGCACCTGGAGATTTCCTAGTTTCCCTGCTCCTTATGCTTCCGGGAAGTAATGCGTTCAGCGATTGCTCTGCCCCTCCAACTAGAATGCCAACTCTACAACATAGGGTACACCGAATTAAGTTCGAGTAGAGCCAACCTTAAGGTTTGACTTCAGGCTTTTCCGCAATTCCGACTGCGAGCTTTTTTCCCATGTAAACGAGCTTATACCCCTCTTCAAGATTCTCCAGATCAGGCACAGTGGAGGAAAGCACCTGTAGGCTTCCGGAAGGCTCTTTTATAAATAAGGGGACCGTATACTTTTGTTCATTTACATTTTCCATCAACTGCTCGTAATGCACTTTATCCTGGATTTGCACCTCATGAATTTGACCATAATCACGGGCTACTTCGTTCAGGTTCAAGAAATCGTCGGTATAGGAAAAGATTCCTTTAGCAGGTAAGCCTATTTTTCCGGCTTGAAGTTCTTCAGGGCTAACCAATCGAAACGTTCCATGCTCTCCGAAAAGGCGTTCATACCGTCGAACGGCATAATTGTTGACCTCTTGGTTACTGGTCATGGCGATCATATAGCCCATGTCTACCAATTCAAAATGCTCGGCCAAATCATCGGTATAAATGTTGACAGCAAAAGCCTCTAAACCTATTGCCTTTGCTTTTCTGATACTGTATTCATTGTTATCGACCACAACAACATGGCGATTATTGTCCTGTAAATATTTGGCTACCACCCGCGCGGCAAGGTTGGCCCCCACGATCAATATTCCTTCAGAAGATTTTTGAATGACATTCAACCAATGCGCCAATGGCCTGGCTGTAGTTGCATTTAAACTCACCGTACCCAATACAATCATAAATACCAAAGGCGTAATAAACTCTGCATCGGGTACACCCGCCTCATACAGGGTTATGCCAAAAAGAGAGGCAATACCAGCTGCCACAATTCCTCTGGGCCCCATCCAGGAAATGAATAGCTTTTCCCGATTGAGCAAATCAGCCCCCCAGGTACTAATCCCCACGCTAATTGGACGCAGCAAGAGAATGGTTCCGAACAACGCCAGACTTCGCCAGTCTCGCATGATCAGGTCCAAATCCTCCATATCTATATTGGCCGCCAAAAGGATAAATAAGATGGAGATCAGGAGCACGCTGAGTGATTCTTTAAAAGACAAGATATCTTTCAAGCGAGGTACGTCCAGATTTCCCAGCACCATACCCATAATTACCACGGAAAGTAGTCCGGACTCTTTTTCAATTAAATCCGAGGAAACAAAGATGGTCAGGACAAAGGCCAAGGTGACCACATTCAACAAATAATGGGGAATCCATTCTCGCTTGATGAGCTGATATAATACTATAGCGGCAAGTGTACCTTCCGTAAAACCAATCAAAAGAATTTGCAGAAATTGAAAAAAGGCTTGAGAGGTAATGGCCACACCTCCTTCCGAAGATCGTATAAACTCGAAAACCAGAACTGCCATCAAAGCGCCGATCGGATCTATCAGGATTCCTTCCCACTTGAGGACAGTAGCTACATTCCGGTTAAGTGGCACATTCTGTAGTATCGGAGCAATGACCGTAGGACCGGTCACTACGATTAAAGCGCCAAACAGCCAGGATACCTGCCAGCTCAATCCCATGATAAAATGGGCCGCTAAACCGCCACCTAAAAAGGTGATTAACGACCCTAGGGTGATCAACTTAAGGATGACGGGCCCAACACCCACAATTTCGCGTCGCTTCAACGTTAAGCCGCCTTCAAAAAGGATAATTCCTATGGCAAGAGAAACAAAATAGTATAAGGATTTGCCCGGGAATAACCCCTTCATGTTGGAAGCATCATATACAGGTTCAATCAACTTGAGGCTATCGGGCATCCACAAGGTAGAAAGTGGACCTACGATCAACCCGGTAAGGATCAAGGGCAAGATGGCAGGTACTTTGATGCGCCAGGCCAACCATTGTGCCAGTATCCCTAAAATGATTATTCCTGCAAGTTCAAGCATAGTAGAGGTTCAAAAAATTAGAGTACAAGCGGACGTATCATTAACAGAACTATGATAAAAAAAGATTTGGACACTCAACTGATGTTCCTTGCAGTTAGTTCTTGCTAGGGATAGAATGCAGTCTTTTCCATAAATTTGCGGCCGCACTGACCTAGTCGTTCATGCATCATGAGTAGAATTGAAGAAATAAAAAGAAGACGGACATTCGGTATTATCAGCCACCCGGATGCAGGGAAAACCACCCTTACTGAAAAGCTACTGCTTTTTGGAGGGGCCATCCAGGTTGCCGGAGCTGTCAAATCAAATAAGATAAAAAAGAGCGCTACCTCTGATTTTATGGATATCGAGCGCCAAAGGGGTATCTCTGTAGCCACCTCAGTGATGGCATTTGATTATAAAAATCTAAAAATCAATATCTTAGACACCCCCGGTCACCAGGACTTCGCAGAGGATACCTATCGGACCCTAACCGCTGTGGATAGCGTAATCGTGGTAATCGATGTAGCCAAGGGCGTAGAAACTCAGACTGAAAAGCTGGTAGAAGTCTGTCGGATGCGGAAAACCCCAATTATAGTTTTCATCAATAAATTGGACCGAGAAGGCCTTGACGCATTTGACCTTTTGGATGAAACGGAAGAAAAACTGGGCTTAACAGTGAGGCCATTGAGCTGGCCGATTGGAATGGGCCAACGGTTTCAAGGGGTTTATAACTTGTACGAGCAAAAGCTGGTTCTTTTTCGGCCACATGGTAAGCAAAAGGAAGAAGATACGATTGAAATAAGCGATCTCTCTGATGCCAGGCTGGATCAACTGGTTGGTGAAAAAGCCGCAGATGAACTGCGGGAAGAAGTAACCATGATTGAAGAGGTATACCCTCTCTTTGAGCGGGATGAATATTTGAAAGGAGACTTGTCACCTGTCTTTTTTGGAAGTGCCATCAATAATTTCGGTGTAAAGGAACTCTTGGATTGCTTTGTAGAAATTGCCCCCTATCCACTTCCCAGAATTACAGAAGAACGAGTAGTCGATCCAAATGAAGAAAAGTTTGCCGGATTTGTATTCAAAATTCACGCCAATATGGACCCTAAGCACCGGGATCGTATTGCATTTATGCGGATTTGTTCCGGTACCTTTCAACGCAACACCAATTACCTCCATGTGCGCCAGGAAAGGAACATGAAGTTTTCCAATCCTACCTCCTTTATGGCCTCCCGCAAAACCGTAGTGGATGAAGCTTTCCCAGGAGATGTGGTTGGTCTTTACGACTCCGGCAATTTTAAGATTGGAGATTCTGTAACGGAAGGTGAGGTGCTGCACTTCAAAGGCATTCCAAGTTTCAGCCCCGAGAATTTCCGATATGTGAATAATGCCGATCCACTAAAATCTAAACAATTGGCGAAGGGTTTGGAACAACTGATGGATGAAGGGGTTGCCCAACTCTTTACCATGACCATCAACAATCGAAAGATTATTGGGACTGTAGGCCCCCTTCAGTTCGACGTTATTCAATACCGACTCAAACACGAATATGGAGCTTCCTGCGAGTACGAGCCCATCAACTTGCATAAAGCCTGCTGGGTTACCTGTGATAATTCACAAGCCTTAAAAGAGTTTGAGCAACGGCGACGCAACGACCTGGCTCTAGATAAA
The DNA here is from genome assembly GCA_964641965.1 of uncultured Saprospiraceae bacterium. Lineage (GTDB taxonomy): Bacteria > Bacteroidota > Bacteroidia > Chitinophagales > Saprospiraceae > JAJDFU01. Next base: position 105,376 of record CAZXLD010000010.1, read on the forward strand.
CATGGTAACCTTGTTTTCCTGGCTCCATCGGCATGGTCCTTACAAATGGCCCAGGAAAACCACCCGGAAGTTGAGTTTCACTTCACCAGTGAGTATTGAATGTGTTTAAGCCTATGCCTCAAGTCACCGATTTAATGGGTTGAGGGCTCTAGCAATTCTGGAAGCCAAGCAGACATTGTTCTTCACCAATGCCACATTTGCTTCCAGACTTTTCCCGGCAGAAAGCGTCTCTAATCGTGACAGTAAAAAAGGTGTCAATGCTTTACCTTTTATACCTTCCTCCGCAGCTGCTTGAATAGCTATTCCAATTTGTTCATCCATCTCAGAGAAATCAAGCTCAAATGCTTCGGGAATAGGATTTGCGACTAGAAGTCCGCCTGGATACTCCAGCCGCCTCTGTTCGTTGAATATAGCTGCGATTTCATCCGAACCAGTTGTACTCCAGCCAATTTTCAGCCCTGAGCTACGAGAATAAAAAGAAGGAAATTCAGTAGTCCGATATCCCAACACAGGCACACCCATCGTTTCCAAGTATTCCAGCGTCAACTGCAAATCCAAGATGGCTTTTGCTCCTGCGCTGACCACTATCACTGGTGTTTTTGCCAACTCCTGCAAATCAGCAGAAATATCCATCGTCCTTTCTGCGCCTCGGTGCACTCCCCCAATACCCCCGGTAGCAAAACAAGATATACCAGCCTGGTGAGCGATAATCATAGTGGCGGCTACTGTCGTGGCTCCTGTACCTCCACGGGCTAACATGACCGGGAGATCCCTTCTCGATACTTTTGGAATCACGGGTCCATTCCAGGCCAAAGCTTCCAGCTGTTCTTGTGACATCCCAACCTGAAGCTTCCCCTCCCAGACGCCAATGGTAGCCGGTACAGCTTCTTCTTCCCGGATTAACTGCTCCAACATTTGTGCCACCTCCAAATTCTTGGGATAAGGCATACCATGAGCAATAATCGTGGATTCAAGTGCTACGATCGGAGCTCCTGACCCTAGTGCATCTTCCACTTCTGTTGAATAGGCCAACCTCTCGTTCAAAGACATGGTAGCTGTATGGTGCAGTGCAAAACTACTCAGCCTACCAAACGATCAGGTATGAAGTGGAAAAGAAAAATTCATAAAAGATTTGTCACCTAATAGTAGATGCCAAATTTCAAGATTCGTATTCGCTTGAAATCATCTGCTCGGACAAAAAAGCAGGTAGGACTAATTCCCTCAGACGATACCATCAAGTTCATCTCCTCCTCGGGCCTGCTTGATCTTTCTTTTTTCCCGTTGCTTGATTTCTTCGAAATCAATGTACTCCCCAAGTTCCAGAGGTTCACCAGCCTCCTGCCGTTGTGCTTTCCGATTCCTGTAGTTCATCAACGCCCTGCCAAACCAAAAAGCGGACACCAATGGAAAGCCAACCGCAGAAAGCAGGATAGCAGCAATCCCCATCGGTGTATTCCTCTTTAGTAGCATACCAAGCCACCTGAAGTAACCAACAATTACCTTGTAGTCCAGGATAGCGGCACCTATAATTAGGAAAGGAGAAAGAAACATTAACAGTCGGAAGACCATTCTTGCCAACCAGAAAACCCCTAAAAATAAGACGACAAATATCAGGAGCCCTACAATGACGTTCCAGGGATTAATATCAAATTTATAATCGCGATTCATATACATTTTCTGCTTTCAGCTAAAAATAAGAGGGATTTAGCGCAAATAAAATTCAATTCGACGAGTGTCGATACTCATTTGATCAGTTGAAATCGGTCTTCGCCCAGTGGGATTTCTTACTTTTGAAGAAAGGAATAAATCCCATGAAAACTATTCTTACCCTTTTATTGGTCCCCATTTGGGTACAGGTGGCTTGCTTTGGGCAAACAGGTAGTGAGGTTGTTGTAGCCGCAGAGATCTCTAACCAAGACAGTCCAATAAATCTATATCAGTTTACCGGATTTGGATATGCGCTAGTGCCTGCAAAAAGGAAAGAGCAAGGTGAGTCAACGATCCTATTTGTATTACCTCAATCTCCACCTCAATTTTTCTACCTAGGCTCTGATCCCAACACCCTTAAAGCCTTTTTGGCTGGCACTGAAGATACCGTTAGGGTTAAAGGAGATGCGAAAAATCCACGAGGGTATAAGATTGTCGGATCCGACTTAAATGATGCCTACAACCAACTACTAAAAGAAACCGCCAATCTCCGTGCACAGGCCAATCAAGTTGTTCGAGCCTACCACAAGACTTCAGGTGCCACAAAAGACTCTTTGCTTCAGGTGCTTCAAGAAACAGATCGCCAACAACTAGATCGCTTGGAACGACTCCAAGCTAAAGATGCTTTCCTCGCCCGCATTGCGGGATTTAATACGTATTTGAGCTTTCCGAATAATGAAAAAGGCATTGCTAACGAAATTGAATATTTCGCTCAAACGTACTTTAACTATGCTGACCTGGATGCTCCCGGAGCCGCTCACTCCCCCTGGATTTATCAGTCCTTTTTTCAATACGCTCGTGTTTTGGCAAGTGCCCGTATCCAGGAAAAGCAACTTCAGGTTTATCTGGATCAACAGCTTGAGGTTCTCGATACGGCATCAGCTGTCCAGATGCTGGCTTATGGTGGTCTACTGAATGCGCTTCGGCAGGTCAAGAGTCCACAATTCAATCATTATGCAGAAATCTTTATTCAGCGTTTTCAGAAATCGCATCCTGAAATTACGGCCCCTTTAGCAGCGGAATTGGAAAACAATATGCGGTTACAACCAGGTAGAGAAGCACCAAATTTCAGCCAGATTACCCCTGAGGGAGAAAGCTTATCCTTAAAAGATCTGAGAGGGCAAGTGGTTTTGATCGATTTCTGGGCCAGCTGGTGTGGTCCATGCCGAAAAGAAAATCCTAACGTAGTCAGAATGTACCGGAGATTCAAAGAAAAAGGTTTTGAGATTATTGGGGTGAGCCTGGATAAAAGCAAGGAACGATGGCTCGGTGCCATTGAAAAAGACCAACTGGTCTGGCAGCATGTGAGTGACTTAAAAGGTTGGCGCAATGAGGTCGCCTTGCAATATCAAGTCAACTCTATTCCCCAGACTTACCTGCTCGACCCGAATGGAAAAATCCTGGCCAAGAATCTGCGAGGCGCCGCCCTGGAAAAAAAACTGGAAGAACTGTTCGATACTCCCTAATATAGAATAGACCTGATTTCTCTCTCAAACCTGCAGAACTGCTTATTATCGAATTCAATGGATCGAAACCTAAACCTGCGAGTGCATCAGTACTGCGAACAGCATTCTACTCCGCCTTCAGCACTACTAAACGAATTGGAACGCGAGACCCATCTAAAAACCTTGGCACCCCAAATGCTAAGTGGAAGGTTGCAAGGCCAGCTTATGCGTTGGATCAGTCTGCTGCTCCGACCGAAACGCATACTCGAAGTAGGCACATTTACCGGATACGGAAGTCTGTGCCTGGCTGAGGGATTACCCCCGGAAGGTACACTGGACACCATTGAAGGCAATCGAGAACTGGAGTACCTGATCCGAAAATACATTGAACAAGGGCAATTAGAAGATCGAGTCTGCCTTCATTTGGGTGACGCGCTCGAAATCATCCCCGATTTAGAAGGGCTATTCGACTTGATTTACCTGGATGCCAATAAAAGGGATTACAGAGCCTATTACGATTTGTGCTTACCTAAGCTCCAAAACGGAGGTATATTGCTAGCTGATAATGTTTTGTGGGGAGGCAAGGTTATCCAGCCCCATCCGGATATAGATACTCAATTGATGCAAGCCTTTAACGATCAGGTCCTTGCGGATGAACGGGTAGAATGTCTGATGCTTCCAATTCGCGATGGCCTGATGATGGTCAGGAAAATTTGTTAATAGTTGAGTGTCAAATTGCGACTGCATAGTGCAAACAGATCCAAAACGCCGGATGCCAATTTGCAAATGACGAGCAGCCAGCACCGAGTTACTGGAACCGCGCAACCAGCATCAAGGCAACGAGTATCGAGGATCAATAGCATTGTGCCCAAAGGTGTTAGCACCTGGGCAGCAAGCACTGACGAGCTTCGCTACTGACCGCCTTACAGGCAACAGCATAAGGGGCAGGATCAAGACTACGCTCAACATCAAGAGAAATAAGCATCTAGAATCCAACATCGCCTCGACGGCGCTAGGGATGAGTTCAGTGATCTATTTTTTTTAGTGGCAAGTTCCGGAACATGGAAAAACCATCTGTCAGATCGCACAAAGAAAAGTACCGGGAGCTTTGCCAAAGGACCCCGGATATACAGGTATTTGCACAGCCCTGGTATTTAGATGGTCTACCAGACTATTTTGAGTGGGACGTCCGGTTGATCGAGGAAAATGGAATTGTGGTGGCTGCCTGGCCTTTTGTTCTACGAAAGCGCTGGGGGTTCAAGCTTGGCGTTATGCCCCCTTTGGTCAAAATGCTGGGACCCTGGCTGGCACCGGAAAAGCGGGGCCTGGGT
>CAZXLD010000011.1:0-103140 GCA_964641965.1 uncultured Saprospiraceae bacterium
ATATGCTTTTGGGGTTTATCACTCCCGATTCAGGCACCGTAGCTATCTATGACATGGACGTCACTAAAAAAGCTGGGGAAGTTCGTAAGCTCACCTATGCGGAACTAATACCATTTTTAATTAAAAGTGGCCCGTGTTCTAAAGACAACAATTCTTTAAATGGTATAATGTCCTTGATCCCGACACTTGTCGTCGGGGCTGACCAAGTTTAGCTGTTTTCCCATTTTTTAAATAGGTCATTTTAAACTTGCGTCAGTATAAAAATACGGAGCAGATGGGCATGCACCTCGTTGAGTACCATAACTAAAAATAAAAAATAAACCTCAGCACTATAACCATATAACCAGTCACTTACCTATTGTCCATTGAATTAATCTTTAATTCCTGTACTAATGGGGAATATTAGCAATACTATACAACAGAATATAATTCAATTTTTCCTAATTGTATTTAGCGTAGTACTTGGTTTGTACTTAAGCGAAAGAATTGAGGAAAGTAAAAAAAAGAAAGAATCAGAGGAACTTTTAACGACAATAAAATCCGAAGTAAAAGACAACTTAGAACTTTTGGAAAATTGGGTGCCTTACCACCAGGAAATGAATGAAAATTTAGATAGCCTTTCAAAAAGTGAAGTATTCATAGATGAATTTATAAGTAATAAATACATCCTTTATGACAAACTACTTACCAGAGGAACTTTTATGAGTAGGTCTCCAGCCAGTGATGCTTGGGACATTGCTAAATCCCATCCTCTAGTTGTAAATATTGATTATGATAAATGGTTAATCCTATCCAGGATATACAACCAACAAGCATTAACATTTGAACCTGCACTCGAGATGGTTGAATTAATGGGTTCAAAAAATATAAACATTGAAAAGGATGCAAAATCAAACCTGGAATTAATGGCGAACCGGATGCATGAACTGGTTGCCCGAGAAAAACAACTAATGGGCTATTACGGCAAAGCAGCTGTCATACTTGGCTTACCAGAAAAAAAAGATCCGGCTAACTAATACATATTAATTGTAAATAAAAGAAGAGTACATGTTCGAACAAAAGCTTATACCATTTTAAACTTACGTCCGTATTAGTCTAGCCGTGGAATGTACTTGTATATCTCTGATCAAAAGATCTGGCTCACTTGGTTATCCAGGCTTCCCATGGTCCCTTTTTAGAGAGAGAATTGGCATTCGATCAAGGAAAAATCGTTAGCTTGGAAGAGCCGATACTGAAACCGAGATTTGGAAACAGAGGAATAAACACAGGACCGGAGTGTGGTACCTAGGCGTAGTTGAGAATAGGCCCACTACGGAACACACGGCCACAACACGGTTCAGTCGGTCATGCCTGGGAAAGTGGCGCGGCATCTGCACTCCCGTTGGCAGCAATTCTGAAACAAAAAACATAGATGGTTTGAAAAATAGTAATTCCTGTATCACAAGGTCTCCGATACTATTGAGCGTTATCGTATTAACATTGTTCGTTAATTGTCCTCTTCTTGCTCAGTCTACAAAAGAACCGCTTTCCTTCAATGATGTACGACTCTGGCGGTCACATTCTACGGTACTTTCAGATGATGGACAGTGGTATGCAAACCTATATAGACTGAATGATAAGTCAGAATCAAAAGAAGATACTATTCTGCAACAACTCATTGAAAAGACCAGCAAGGAATTTTATATTAACAATAACAAAACAGATGTGCTCTACATCCATAATGTTCAGGATGGGTTGAAATATGAAATTCCAGATGGGAGAAACCCCATTTTTTCCAATGATTCTAAATGGGTTGCCTATAAAATCATAAGAGAAGTAGACAATAAGGATAAGGAGGACAAAATAAAGGACACCATTTTAATCGAGCTAAAAAATCTAGCATCAGATTTTACGGTCCGGTATGAAAGCAATGCAAATTTCAGTTTTCCAGAGGAGAAGAATTATTTGATGAGTTATGGTGGGAATGACCTGCTTATTTACGATTTGGACAATCGCAGTGAGCATTTCATCGGGAATGTTGGAGAATACCTGGTTGACAAAAATTCAGATTTTATTGCTTACACCATAAATACTGATGATAAACGCGGCAATGGAATTTATCTGTACAATCCGAAGAACAGGACTACCCAAACGCTTACAACAGGTAATTTTATTTTTTCAAACCTAGCATGGAATAGTCGTAGGGACGCTCTTGCTGCCTACAGGTTCAACAAAAAGGAAAAGGAAATCGATTACAGCAACGCGAGCATCGTTGTCTTAGAAGGCGTTGGCGGTGGAACTGTTGAAGCCACTCAGTACCAAACAGATGAAATCCAGGGGATGCCAAAAGATAGAGGCTTGGCTGTAGATGCTGATAATGCGGACCATAACATCTTTTGGAGTAAGGATGGCAGGCGACTTTTCGTAAAACTCAAGGCAATCGCAATCGATAATAAAGCCCAAAAAGTTAAAGGTGAAGAAGAACCTACCGTTCAAATTTGGCATTGGAAGGACAAAAAACTCTTATCTGAACGCATAATAGATGCAGAAACTGAGAAGAACAAAGTTTTCCACGCCATCTTTTTCCGAGACTCAACAAAAATCATACCGCTGACGAGTGAGGAAATACAAAATTTGATACATAGCAAAGGAACCGATAATTGGGCAATAGGGACAGACAACCGGGAATATATCTCCGATTGGGATATAAACAAACACGATTTGTATCGTATCAATCTGAGGACTGGTGAAAAAGAGCTAATAGAAAAAGCTTACCGTTCGCGATTCGGAAACCAAGTACAGATGTCGCCAGATGGAACGAAAGCCATTCTGTGGGATGAAAAGGATTTTTGGTGTTACGATATTGCGACTAACACCAGACGAAATATTACCGAAGACTTGCCAGTATCATTTATTGATACCGAATATGACAAATGGGGCTGAGTGAAAAACTATGGCGTTGTAGGCTGGGTAAAAGGCCGGGATGCGGTAATGGTCAATCACAAGTATGATTTGTGGATACTACCCAATAATGAAAATGAGAAAGCACAAAATCTTACGGAATCAATACGGGGAAATGATGCCATTCGCTTTCGCTGGGAAGACCTAAAGAGCTTGAATGATCCAGAACCCGAAGAGCGGTACCTGGACCTATCAAAAGCACAGTTTCTTACTGCTTTTGATACCAAAACAAAATACAGTGGCTTTTACAACTTGGAGAACGGGGAATTGACCAAGTTGATTCTTGAGCCTGCATATTATTTTACTGGTTGGTACCCCAATCAGATCCATAAGGCCAAGAATTCCGATGCCATTCTCTTTAGAAAAGGAAACGTCCAAAACTATTTTGAATCCTACCTGAGCGATAAGGATTTCTCAGAACCTAATAAAATTAGTAACACCAACCCACAGCAGGAAAAGTATATCTGGGGCAAAAGTATTTTGATCGATTACAAAAACGATGATGGTGTGCCATTGCAGGCTACGTTAACTATTCCGGAAAACTACAAGAAGGGTGAGAAGTTGCCTATGATTGTGTATTCCTATGAAAAATTATCTTATTTGACCTACTTCTACAGCTCACCACGTTTGGGAAGTACAGCCTCCAGTATGTTTTATGTATCCAACGGCTATTTATTCCTTGACCTTGATATTCATTTTAATGTAGGGACACCGCATTCTGATATGCACGAGAGTATTAGTGCCGCTATCGAAAAAGTTATCGAATTGGGTTATGCAGATGAGAATCGGATTGGGTACAATGGATTTAGCTTTGGTGGACATACTGGAATGTTCGTGGCCACGCAAGACAATAAATTTGCTGCAATAACGGCCGGCGCCGGGGTAAGCAACCTGGTGCAAGGCTTCACGGTAGATATCGTGTGGGATGGCAGCAACGAGCAGGATTACTATATGACATCACAGGGCAGGTTGGGTACTGATCCTACATCAGACACCCAGATGTACATCTCAGAGTCTGCGGTATTCAACGCTCAAAATATGAATACGCCATTGCTTTTATACCACGGTACTGAAGATAAAATTGTGCAGTGGGAGCATTCTTTTGGATATTTTAATTTATTGCGCTATTTAAAGAAGCCTGTTGTTTTTCTTTCTTACAGGGGTGAAGGTCACGGCTTGAGAAAAGAACCAAATAGGCTTGATTTCCAAAGAAGGCTTAAAGACTTTTTTGACCATTATCTCAAAGGCGATGAGCCTAAAAAGTGGATGGTTGAAGAAATGCCGTATACCCGTGAGAAGGAGTCAAAAGATAAGGGTGGGAAAGTACTTTCAAAGTGGAAATAATACCATTTTAAACTTGCGTTATATTCATAGATATCTGGTGGCCTATCCACTACAGAGAATGTCGTTAAAAAACTAACGAGATTAACTTGATGGGGTAAGGGTACGGTTATTCCTTCCACAGAACAATCAATGCTAATGATAAAATTCTTTAGAAGAATCCGGCAAAAATTATTGGCCGAAAATAAATTTAAAAACTATCTCCTCTATGGCGCAGGTGAGATTTTACTTGTAGTTATTGGCATCTTACTTGCCCTGCAGGTTAATAATTGGAATAATGAAAGAATTGAAAAGAATCAGATTTTTTCCTTTCTTCAGAATTTCCAGGATGATTTAAAAGCCGATATTTTAGGTTATGAAAATAGAATTGATTTTTTAAAAGAAATTATTCAATATAAAGAAAAGGTCCTTTCAATGTCTGAATTTACCAACCTCTCTATAGATAGCCTTTACATCTTTATTTCATCTCGGGATTGTGATATCAATATAAATACTACAACCTTTAGTAAAATTAAAAATTTAGGCTTGTCACTAAACTCGCAAAATATAAAACTCTCCAATGCGGTTGATGAATATTATGTGAATTCAATTTCTAACTTGAAAGATTTCATAGAATGGGATTCAGAAATTGCTCAAAAAACTAGAGCGTATTGGTTTCTTACACAGGAAGAATTCGAACTTAATATGACCCCCTTTTACATCAATTCGCCGAATATCATGATGTTTCAGGATTCTATCACCGCTAAGCAAAATTTAATCAAACTAATTTCTGAACCAAAGGGGCGTAACTTATTGAAAATGGACTATGTAACAAAAAAAATCCTTTTAGAACAATATATGGAGGCTAAATCAGAAGCGCTGCAACTAATCAGTGTGATAGAAAATGAAAAATTGAATAGCTAAAATGTATATGAAATCATAGTTACCTACCGGTATGCTACGTTTCATACGCAGGCACCAAGTTTGGCGTTTTCTGCATTTAAAACGGTTTAATTTTCCTTCCAAACTCCACAAGCACACTCTCGCCATTTGCCCTTCAGAACTGTTTCACCAAGGTGATCTTCGAAATAACTTGCTGCTCAGCGAAGGGTTGGTCTAAACTATTGATTTGCGTATCGTTGAACACTACATAAATGAAAGAAAGCGGTAGGTACTCCCAGCTCGCCCGCACATTCCAGCGCCCTTGCTCGTCAAAGCTATTGTACTGATAAAACACAGAGAGCTGCAGACGTGGATTCAATGCAAAACGTGCACCGGCAGTTACCAAATGGGTTTTCAAATCTTCGGATGCTTCACCCAAATTTTGCAGGTCGTTGTATTCATAATCCAAGGTAAAAGCAGCATGTACGGAAGGCGCATAACGCAAGCCCGTATTAACTGTGGTTCGTTTACCGTCGTAAAATCGCCCCCAATCGATACGTCCCGATCCGGAGAGCTTGGCAGATCGGTCTGTATTGAACGTGATCACTTGACGGGTGTAATAATAATTGCCTTGTTCGATTGGAATACCCAAAGGCGCAAAGTTAAAATTGATGTTTTGCCAGGTTGGGAAAATGGCATACTCCAGGAAGCTGCCATTGGTGAAAATTAAATAAATCGGAAAGAGGTAAATATTGGCTTGCTGAAAATTACCAGGATCGGAAGCGTCATGGAAATAATTGAAAAAAGCGCCCGGATCGAAACGGCGGATCCAGGGAATTTTTTTAGGTCGCCAAATGTAGTATCCGCCCGGATTATGCCGAATCACATTCTTTTGAAAAACAAACCCCATATCGGGGTTATAATTTGGAGAAACGAAGTTGGTAAGCCAACCTGCATAGAATTTGTTGGTGGAATAACCCGCAAACAGCCTTCCGGCTACCCCGAGGGTATCATTGGAGTTATCCCTGGATCCCGATAGCATATAACTGATGGTCAACTCGTCTTTGGGCCGATTGAGTCCATCTACCGTTACGGTGGTATTGTTGCTCCTGGAGACACCCAACTCGCTCGACGATTCGTCAAAGCGGTGAGTCACCATAAACCCGATATTATTTTCCTTGCCATAGTTCCGCAGGTAACGAGCTACACCAAAACTAGCCCCTGCCGAGCTTTCAGTTTCGGCTTGATGGATGTACAAACCGGCAATGGCATGCTTTTCATTTCGAAAGGTATAACGGGCCCCTGCATGAATAGGAGCCGGTTCGGCATTAAAATCGCCCTGCAGCCCAATGGTACGGCTAAAGAAAGGAACGACCGCCCGATTGTTGGCTCCGGCCCAGATCCCTGAATTTTCCAAAAAGAATTGACGCCTTTCGGGAAAGAAGATATTAAAGCGTTCCAGGTTATTTACCGCCCGGTCTACATCCGCTTGGGCGAAATCGGTATTGATGGTGAGGTCTATTACGGATTGTGGGTTAATCGCCCATTTCACATCCCCACCCACCTTGGGCCGGTGTTTGGTACTACGCTCCTCCCCTTCCGTAATCCGGTCGTATTGATAGAGTGCATAGGGTTCGATTCGAATATTGGTACTTGGTTTCGGCAATTCCATACCCTTGAGCTCTGCGGCATAAGTCATCCGATAGGGCGAGAAAGATTGGGGGATTGCTGGGAAGGTAGTTTGTTCGTAATCTCTACGGGCCAGACGATTAAAGGTAATGCCCCAGCTGGTCGAATCGCCCACCTGATTGAGTTCATAGCGGATCGACTTAAATGGAATCGCAAATTCGGCATAATAACCCGTATCGGTCCGGGTGGTCCGCACTCTCCAAAGCGCATTCCAATCATCGTCCGTATTGTTGTCATTAAAGTTTTGCAAGTCCCGCTGGCTTCCGTAAGGGGTGGTTTGGAAGGAAACACAGTATTGTTTCAGGTTTTGAGGGTCCAGCTGGATACCAAAAATGTCATTTTCACCCCAGGAAAAGTCTCGTCTCAAGTCTTGTACCCGAACCCCTTTCTTACCCAGGGAATCCTGTGCATAAACGCCAAAGTATAAGTTTTTATCGTCGTACAGGACCTGAACAAAAGTTTTGTGTTTGTATTCCCCTCCTTGGCGAGGTTCCATTCGGAAAAATTCGGAGGTTATGGGCGCTTTTGCCCAGTCCGGTTCATTGAGTTTTCCATCAATTGCTATCTTCTTCGAAGTGCGAACGGCTTGGAGTACGGGCGGTACTTCGGGAGGAGGAAAGTTTTCATCCGTAGGCAGAGACATTTGCCCATACGAAAGACATACGCCACAAACAATGAAAAGTACGACTAGTACCCTGGACAGGATCATTGGGTTTTCCAAATTAGTGTAGGTGTCGGGTGATTTCTTTAGCCCCTATAGTTACCCGTGCAGTTAGTACAACTGTTCTTCAAATATAGAACGATTTCCTTGAAATGCAACTTAGTTGCAATAAGTCAATAGGTCGTAAACAGTTCACGCACAAGAGTAATGTAACAGTTAAAGGTATAGGAAACGCATTGGGAACCAGGTTCCAACTGGATCAACTGCAGTGTCTAGTGGAACCTATTGACCTGAGGGATTGTATTGAGGGCAGGATGTGTTGCGCAGGTATTTATTGATACAGTCCAAATGAATATAAATATTCGAGAGTGGGGCAAACAGGATATGGTTTATCTCATCAAATTTGCAAATAATCGAAATATTTGGAATAACCTGGCTGATGCATTCCCAAGTCCATTTACAGAAGCCGATGCAATAGCATTTTTAAACGGCGCTCAAAAAGATTATCCAAGGAAACGGTTAACCATTGACATGGATGGGCAATCTATTGGATCCATTGGCATTTTTCCAGACCGTGACATCCATAGAAAGAATGCCGCCATTGCTTATTGGATTGCCGAACCATTCTGGGGTAAAGGCATCGCTACTCGAGCAGTGAGCCTCATGGTCCTGTATGGTTTTTCAAATTTTGATATTACCAGAATATATGCCAAACCATTCGGGTTTAATAAAGCCTCTCATAGAGTATTAGAGAAAGCTGGATTCAAAAGAGAAGCCATAATTAAAGATGGCGTGTATAAGAATAACCATTACTTTGATGAATACATCTATGCCATTCGAAAAGCTGGTATATAATCATCGCTTTGCCTGTTAAAAACGGTAAATCCAATTTTTACGGAAGTGCGGAACTTATCCTTCTAAAGGCAAGTTGGTACAACGAGCCACCATTACAGGCTCTTGAGTTGGCATTACAATTACGCCAAAACACTGCGACAACCAAAATCAATGGAAGCCGAAAAGGTAATAGAGCTATATACCCTACTTAAATCCAATACTATTCCAATCATTTTGGACGGCGGATGGGCAGTTGATGCCCTAATCGGTCGGCAAACCAGAAAACACGATGATTTAGATATCGCCCTATCCCACGAGCACGTTTTGCCAATGAGGAAAATCTTATGGCAGATTGGATTTACAGACTATCCTACAAATGATCGAAGCGCTTGTAATTTTGTATTAGCGGATCATCTCGGAAACAAGTTGGATATCCATACCTTTTTGTTTGACGAACTTGGAAATAACCTATATGGAATTGAATATCAATTCACACATTTTGGAGGAAGAGGCGCAATAAACGGTCAGGTCGTCGATTGTATCAATCCGACCAGCTTGGTCCATTTTCATACGGGCTATGAAGTTGATGAAAAGGATTTCCATGATGTTAAATTATTGTGTGAAAAATTTGATATCCCAGTCCCCAAAGACTACGTCCGGTTTTAATGCATTTATTTAAGAATAGCGTACCTGAAATCAGTTTAAGCCCGTACCTAATGCGTAGACTATTTGTAAATACCCTACTGCTGCTGCTACCAAGCCTAAGTGTGGTTGGTCAGGTGCCTTTTTCAAAACTTCTTGCCGATTCCGCCTTTACGCTGACTTATGACAAGGTCACCTACGACCCGTCCTATTTCAGTATCGCCTACCCGAGTGGGGATGTTCCGGCTGACAAAGGCGTGTGCTCGGATGTAGTTATTCGGGCCTATCGAAAGCTGGGCATAGATCTGCAGCAAGAAGTTCACGAGGATATGGCTGCCCATTTCGGGATTTACCCAACGATTTGGGGCCTATCAAGACCGGACAAGAACATTGATCACCGACGGGTACCCAACCTAATGACCTTCTTTGCCAGACACGGCACGACCAAACCAATTACAGCGGATTCAAGCGATTATGTGGCAGGTGATCTTATTTGTTGGAGCCTAGGCGGGGGAAGAACGCATATTGGTATCGTGGCTAACAAAAAGTCTGCGGACGGCCAAAGAAACCTGATTATTCACAACATTGGTGGCGGTCAGGTGATGGAAGATATGCTGTTTGAGTTTAAAATTATTGGGCATTATAAATATGAAAAATAATAGCTGGAATGGCTAATAATATTTTTTTAACGAAAAAAGCTGAATGAGAATATCAATTTATTTAACGATCAGCATACTTTTCTTGACTTGGGCCTGTAGTGGCGATGAGTCCAAGGATTCACTAGTAAATATTGATGAAACCAATAGCTCCAATCCGGCTACTACCCTCTCCAAAATCAAGGTTTTGAATTTCGGTACCTTCCATATGGGATATACCACTGACGCTAACAAAACGGAGTTTGATGAACATAATAAGGAGAATCGAAAAGCGGTCCATCAGATAGCCCAACAGTTAGCAGCCTTTAAACCCACAGTACTTTTAGTAGAAAATGTACCTGAGCGAAATGAAGTATTGCAAACCGAATACGAAGCCTACTTAAAAAATCCGGATACGGTTTACCAGGAAACCGGAGAAATCCGACTGCTTGCGTTTGAATTAGGCCGTTTGGCCAATACAAAAAGAATTTATGGAATTGACCATAAAATGGTCTATAACTACAGGATTGGCCAAACCCTTGAGGAAAATTATATCGATTCAACGCTGCACAATCAGTTTTATAAAGATCCCCTAGCCTACTACCCCCAAGTCAATATAAATATGGATACGCTAAGCCTATCGGATAAATTAAAGCTGTATAACCACGATCAGTTTTTAGACTTTTTAATAACCGTTAATGCGGATGCGCTTACTTTCGTAGGCAGTGAAAATGGCTTTGAAGGAGCGGATGAGGCAGCCCGGTATTACCAAAGAAACCTGAGGATGTTTTCCAACCTCAACCGAATTGAGCTGGATGAAGAGGATCGGGTATTTATCCTCATGGGTGCAAGCCACACCGCATTTTTCAGAGACTTCATCAGTAGGAGTCCTAAATATGAAATGGTGAATACGTTTGATTATCTGAAGTAAACCTGGAAATAGGTAAGATGGGTAATCCATTCCCGGTTTCTTAGAGTAAGATAGCAATGTCTTGATTGCACCTTATACCAATTCAAAAAATGCTGTATTTAAAGCACATCCAATTTTCAACTGAATAGGGTATAAGCTGCTAACGAAATGATTACTTCTACAGCCGTCTAAATTCTAAGCGATCTCCATCGTCATCAAATCTAATAGTATTTTGAATGATGGCAATAAAATCCCAATCCTCGTTGAGTTCGTCGAAGTTCTGAATGTCTGGAAAGTTCATTTGTAACTCAATGCTTCCGTCATCACGAGATACAGAATAGGATCCGGTGACTGTTTCATTACCTTTTGTTGCCACTACAGTACCATCTGAATTAAAAACAAATACAAATGAATCAAAATAAAAGGTCTCATCTTCATCATCATCGGTAAGAAGAGAAATGACTAACCCCCTGTCATTCAGTAAAAACTCTGACACAGCATCAAGGTCATTACCTGTCGAACTCAGGTCGTCATCATCATCGCAAGCCACAAATACTGTTGAACAAAGCAATATGAAAAAATAATTTACGAAAGCATTGCAACCAATTTTCATAGCATTACTATTGATTCATTGATAATCTAACGCCTCCGATCAGGTTTAGTTTTCCTGGCGAAACTTTTCCTATCATGGCCAACAATGGGAATGTACTTGCAGCGTGGAGAGACTTGGAGGTTTTAGCCATACAATGAAGAACAGTATTTTCATCTATAGCCTTAAGCCCAGATCCCCCTTCCAAAAATTGAAAATCAACCATCAGAAATCACCTACTCCTGTTGTGCTGCTTCCCGTAAGGGCTCACTATCCCAGGCGTGGTCACCCGAAGGATCCGGCATACGGTCTCGGTCGCATTTCAGCAATTGCTCCTGCAAAGCAATGCTCTGACGGGCCTGATTGATATAATTTTCTTCATCATCCCGCTCCAAAGCCAGCATATGGAGCGCCTGTTCGTCGTATTTCAGGAAATTTTGTCCCAGCCGGGTAGCGCTGTACGTGCGATGCCCTAGTTTTTTTAACACATCCACCCCAAGCCGAACCGATGTATCCAGATGCTCGCGATACACTTGATCTACCCCTTGATCAATGAGCTCATAGGCGTCATACCGATGCCCTGCCCGAACCATTAACGCTAAATGGGGAAAATGCTTTTGCACCGTTTCTACCAGGTTTAAGGTAGCATCCTGTTCATCAATAGCAATAATCAGAATCTTGGCTTCCTCCGCACCCGCCGAGCGCAGCAAATCGACCCGGGTGGCATCGCCGTAATACACCTTGAACCCTAGCTTTCGGAGCAATTCGACCCGATCCGAATCGTGGTCCAGGATCGTAGCTTCAATCCCATTCGCTCGCAAAAAACGGCCCACTGTACTGCCGAAATGCGCAAAACCCGCAATGATGACCGGATTGCTTTCCTCCATCACATCGTCGGGTCGGGTCACCATCTCACGGGTACCAACATAGGGCTGTATAAATCGCTCATTCACTAAGAGCAAGAGGGGGGTCAGCATCATCGATATCGCAATCACTACGATCCCGATCCCAACAGCTTCTCCGCTGAGAATATGTAGTTGATCGATGAAAGTGAATAATACAAACCCGAACTCTCCCATCTGTGACAACCCAAGCGCAAACAGGACATTCTGATCGCTATGCAGCCCAAAAAACCGGCCCAATACAAACAGGATAGCCGTTTTGAGCGCCATAATGCCCAGTACAAGACTAGCTATGATGCCCGGACTCCCCAGGATAAGCTCGAAATTGACAGATGCCCCAACCGCGATGAAGAATAAACCTAATAACAAGCCCTTAAAGGGTTCCAAATCACTCTCTAATTCGTGCCGAAATTCACTATTCGCCAATACGACACCGCCTAAAAAGGTACCCAAAGCCGGACTCAACCCTACCAATTGCATCAAATAAGCTATGGCAACCACAATCAACAAAGCGGCTGCCACAAACAATTCTCGCAGCCGGGTTTGGGCAATCAATCTCAAGAAAGGCCCCATCACATAGCGTCCGGCCAGAATGATGACTCCAACCGATAAAAGCACACACAAGGTTTGAATCCAGGCCGGCAGCTCCGATAAGAGCGAACTGTGTCCCCCGCCCTCACTGTGTGAGACTGCCGTAGTGGCTAGCAAAGGCAAAATGGCTAGAATTGGAATAACTGCAATATCCTGAAACAGGAGTACGGCGAAGCTGCTTTGACCTGCGGCTGTGTTCATCAGCCCTTTTTCCTTTAGCGTTTGCAACACAATAGCCGTTGAGCTCAACGCAAAGGTGAGACCGATGGCCAGGGCCGCTTGCCAGGTAAATTGGAGCAATACCCATACCCCAAACAGGATGGCAGCCGTGACCAGCACCTGGGCCAGCCCCAATCCGAAGACCATTTTACGCATGCGCCAGAACTTTTCCGGCTCCAATTCCAATCCAATCAAGAACAGCATCATTACCACCCCAAACTCAGCTACATGCATAACCTCTTCGCCTTCTTCGCCTACAAACCCGAGCAAGAAGGGGCCAATGATCATTCCAGCCAACAAATAGCCGAGTACCGAACTCAGACCCAACCGCTTGGCGATCGGTACACAAAGGACAGCCGCAGCTAGGTACACTACAGCCCCGGATAGAAAATTACCTTCCATCTTATGCTTCTTTTTTAGTCAGCCAATCGTTGAGGAATTCGTATTCGTGCAATTCACCGGATTCAAAATCGCCAATCATTAGCCGCTCCAGTAGTTCCCGGTAGTGTAAAGCATGTTCTTGCAATTGCTCTTCATTGAGTCGGTGGGTTCCCTGTACGGCAAATGGCGGTAAATATTCCATGCGACACAAGCAGGCTGTCTGCTCGAAAGGACGCAAAAACTCCCGGATCGTATACCGGTTATAACCTAGATCGCAGTAGACATGGCGAGCTCCGCCAGAGGTAAACACATTCATTACTTTCTTGCCTTCCAGTGCTGTACCATTGGTACCGTAGGCCCAACCGTATTCCAATACCAGATCAATCCATTGCTTCAACAAAGGTGGCGCACTGTACCAATACAGAGGATGCTGCCACAAGATAATGTCATGTGCTTCTAGCAATTCCTTCTCCTCGTTGATGTCCACATTGAAATCCGGATACAATTCATACAGGTCTCGAAAAGTAATGTGATCAGAGTCCGGTATTTGATCGATTAGAGCCTTGTTGGCCCTGGAATTTTCCAATAAAGGATGGGTAAACAGAATGAGTATTCGATGCATTGTTAACCGTGTGTGGTAACAAAACGACTGAAGATGGAGATGAGTTTAATGTTGATTTTGCCTTGCCTCCATCCAAATACTTACAAACCTAAGCATTGGAGTACAAACGGCTCCTTCACCGATGCCCACTCAGCGCTTGCTGGATAAAATGGTAATACAACCGTAGTAAAATTCATGTATTCGAACTCAAGTTTTCAGCATCCTTCCCCACTTAATTCGGTATTGCATTTAGGGTGTACCAAGCCTCCCCCGTCCACAAGGACTGCCCCGATGCACCAAGCCACAAGTCTGGATCCAGTAGGAAGTACACCACGTGTTCCTTTTTTAATCCTGGGATACTGAGCTGAACGCTTTTCCTGTCGGCCGAAAGAATAAAGTCGGTAACCTCCAGCTTTTCCAGGTCCATTTTCGGACCACCATAGGCAGCAGTGGTTTCATACCACCATTGCCGAATTTGGAGCGAACCGGGATCGACCTCTAAATCTTCAGCCAATGGTTCAGTGAAGGTCAGTTTGAATCCATTTGGAAGTGCTCGAATTTCCAGGATTTCAAAAGTAACCTGATCGGTAAATGCCAAGCGTTGAAGTCCATATTGCTTTCCTTTCCAACCCCAATTGCCATTCATGCCTACTCCACCGACATAGAGCGCACCATCCGGTCCCCAAACTGCTCGATTAATTCCAGCCTCCAGGCCTTGAGTAAATCGGAAAACAGCTCCTTGATATCGGCCGTTTACTTTTTCCAGGAAGACGCGTTTGAGCCCGCCATGCGTAACCTCTCCATGCAAGAGTTGACCAGCATAGGGACCTTCGGGCAGAAAGACCGGTTGGCCTGGGGAGTTTCCAATCTCATCTTGGGGCAACCAAACCGCAGGTGGTACCATTGTCTTCGCTTGATATCGATCGCCCATCCCGTACGCACAACCATGAAAATCACCTTCCTGCAAATGAATCACTTTACAAGCAGGTACCCATTGCCCTTGATTTTCTGTGGTAAACAAGTTGCCATCCGGTCCTTTGCCAATCCCATTGGGCTGTCGAAGTCCGGTTACCATTATTTCGTAGCTCCCGTCACGGCTAATCTTGATAGTCGTGCCTCGCTCCGGATGTTGTAACTCCTCGCTCATGAGCCGCATCGCCAGCCCCAGATTGGCATAGAAGTAACCATCCTTGTATTCCAAACCATACGAAAATTCATGGAAATCAGGGGTGGCACCAAAGCTGTTGCAGAGGGTCCGGTATTCTTCCGCAACGCCGTCTCCATCCATATCCACCAGCTGGGTTAGCTCATGCTTTTGCAATACAAAAACCTCATCCTCAACCAACTTAAGTCCCAACGGCTCGGATAGTCCGCCAGCCATTCGTTGGATCGTTACCAGATTGGAGTCTCCAGTCGTTACATTTCGCAAGGCATAAACGGCACCGATCGAATCCCAGGTAGATACGAGCAAGGTGCCGTCCGACAGAAAATCCATCCCCCCCACCCTGGGCTTAAATGCTTCCAGGCGAATTGGGGTCAATTCCAAACTGGGGTGCAAGCCGGCAAGCGAAGCCCCAAATCCAGGACGTACACCTTGTCGTTCCTCCTCCTCCCAATCTTCGTCCTCCTCTTCTTCCAACTCCCGATCTGAGGGTTTTAACGACAGGATATAATCGATCATGCCTTCGATATCATCTTCCGGTAGATCCGGATGGGCCTGCATGGGCACTTTTCCCCAGACTCCACTCCCACCCTGCTTGACCTTGCGGACCAGGTAGTCAAAGTTGGGTCCGTTATCTTCATATTTGGCAGCAATAGCCTGGTAAGCCGGTCCGATGGTGTATTCATTTTCCTCGTGGCAGGTATTACATCCACTTCGGTCCAGCCAGTATTGGCTTCCGGAGCCGGAAACTTGTCGGGTAAAATCTGCCGGGTTTACCGAAGGCAAGAATTCATAATAGAAAGCTAGATTTCGTTCTCCATTTCCGGCAAGCTCTATATCCCCATTTTTCAAAACCACGTCTCCCGCTAGCCCTTCCAGCTGAAAGCTACGACTGAAAAAGAATCCCTTGTCATCTTCTGGGATAAATTCAGGCTGTTCAAATATTCGGATCATTGCCCCATTTGGGGATTGTACTTCATATGCAAAAGTGATCTGGTCTTGTTCGATTTTATACCCCTTGAACTGAGGTTTTACAGGTCGTTCCACTCCATTCATGAGCAAGCGCCAAGGCTTTGCGGCCGGTTCAGTTTCCCAATAAGCCAAACCCCAGCTTTGTGGTTGGACCGTCTTCACGTTGTTAAAAGCTGCTCCATCCCAGTGTACCCCCCCTTTCCACACCTTGTATAAGGCACAATTTTGAGTATTGTAGGCTACATAGAAGTCCTCATGCAGGGCTAAGGTTACCATACGGATCTGCTGATCGAGAACGGATCGAATTACCCAGGGATCTCTTGGCCGTTCTGGTAGGGGTGCTTGTTCAAGCTGACAAGCCTGGATCAAACAAACGCTCAAAAGAACCCATCCAAAATGCTTAATCCAAATTCGACCACGCATACTAAGCTTCTTTCCAAAAGTCTCGGATTCGTTTCAGGTCCTGCTTCATGGCGCGGGTCACCAAGGGTACATCCACCAGGTCCGGGTTGTCTTCTCCATGCTCTGCACCGCTCAAGTCGTACTCCATATGTAAGGACATGGGTACTTGAATAGTGTGTTCCTTCAAGATTTCGAAAAAGAACTGAAAATCGACCAACCCATCTCCAATAGGCATATTCAGCACCTCCCATTCTCCTTCCTCCTGCCCCCACAAATAATCCTTAATGGCCAGGGTAGAAATCCGGTCCCTGACCAATCGCAAACCATTCTCCCAGGATTGCCCACCGTCCACCATTGCGTGGCGAATATCGTATTGAACGCCCATTGCTTTTGGATCCAGCTCATTGATCAACTGCCAAATCTCCCACATAACAGCTCCGACCAATCCCCCTGCATGATTTTGAAAGGTGCCGTGCAATCCCAGCTCCAGGTTCAACTTGGTCAGCGCTTCCATATTGGATTTAATAGCACCTAGGGTATCCGGCATCGATTGGTCATCTGAATAATAGTAGTAGCCCAGGCGATAAAATTGGATGCCCTGTTCGGCAGCGGTTTCCAAAACGGTTTTGGACAATGCATTCAATTCAGTGACATCTGTAACCATCATAGTGGCTTTCAAGCCCGCTTCACGAATGGCTTTTACGGCCTTGGGGAGGTCTTCTTCGACCCGTTCCGGCTCAATATGACCACCTTCACGCACAGTAAGTTCGACACCATCAAACCCGACCTCGGCAGCCTTGGCTGCCATTTCTTCAAAGGGGAGAAATTGAAGATGCTTGGAGAAGATGTGAACCTCTGCTTGCTCCTCTGTGAACCAATCAGAGGCAAGAAGCGGATTTAGAGTAGTAGCCAGCGGCCATGTAGCGGCTAAGCTGGAGGATTGTTTCAAAAATTGGCGGCGATTAGATAGGGAAGGCTGGTCAAACATACAGTAGGTTGGGTTAGGATAATAAAATACATTGTTAATAAAGTTAAGAAAGTATGTAGTATTTTCCCTGAAACATTCTTTCTGCCAGCTGATTTAATTGCCATTTAAAATGAAACCGACATCTATTACTGGTTTACTTTTACTTTTAATTATCTGCACTACGTTGTCCGCTCAAGAACGAGAAACCGGAGCCATCAACGGGGCTGAGTTTGAAATTTTTATGCCGGACAACTGGAATGGTGGACTGGTCATGTATGCGCACGGATATGAGGAGACCGACGCCTATCGGGCAGCGGAAGCGGAAAACGAAGAAGAGGAGGACGAGGAGGAAGAAGAAGGTGTAAATGAGTTTATACAGATTTTCACCTCCCGCGGATTTGCTTTTGCGGCTTCAGGTTATAAACGAAAGGGATTGGTGATTCAGGATGGGGTGGCGGATACCGAAGCCCTGCGCCGGTATTTTGCCGGAAAATATGGAACCCCCAACTTGAGCATCATAACGGGCCACTCCATGGGTGGCATGATCTCGATCGCCACCATCGAACAGTTTCCAGCCAACTACGACGGGGCTTTGCCCTTGTGCGGATGGCTGGGCCCGGTATATGGGCTAATGAAAAATGCACTGGATATGCTGGTACTCTACGATTATCTATTCGGGACGAATGATGGAAAAATTGTCACGGACAAAGCCCTTGTATCGTCAGAAGAGATCGCACAAAATCTGGATAAAAAGGAGGATCTAAAAGCGCTGTACAGTGAACGCTTCACCATACGGCAGGAAGACTTGCCCGAAATGATTCTATTTGCTCAAATGGTGGTAAAAGAGAGTACCGGTTGGATGGGAGGTCTGCCGGTGGATAATCAAAAGACTATTTACAGTGGATTCGGGAATACAGATGAAGCCCTAAATGCCTCAGTAAAACGCTACTCCGGTGATCCTGAGTCCATCGATTATCTAATAGCCAACTACTCGCCTACGGGCGATATCCAGGATCCAGTTATCGCTTTGCACACCACCTATGACGAGATCCTTCCCGTTTTGAATTACGAATACTACGAACAACAAACCCGGATTCAACAAACCGATCATCTATACGTCCCCCAGTATGTGGTAAGGGACGGACATTGTTATTTCACAATGGAAGAAACGGGCAGGGCTTTCGATCAACTTTTGAATTGGATCCAAAAAGGCGAAAAGCCGAAAATCGAATTCAGATAGCTTTTCAGACATTAGGTCCCGGATGGGGAAAACGATTGGAGTTGTACCTGACTTTTTGACTACGGATTTTATTGATCCACAAATATATGAACACCTAGGTCCCCTGAAGACCTTCGTGTCTCTCCGAACCTCCCTTTACGCTGCCTGAACCATCTAACCGCCAGCCCTTTTAAGCTAAGCCAACTCCAGTGGCATCGACCGCAAGCGCTGATTCGTCAGTCGGAATACTGCATTGGCAATGGCAGCACCAATCGGCCCCAGCGGAGGCTCCCCTACGGCTCCGGGACTAGCTGCATTTTCAAGCAATACTACATCGATTTCTTTTGGCGCATCCCGCATCAGTGCCATTTTGTAAGGACCATAGATCGTAGGGTTTAATTGACCATCTACCACCTCCATTTTCTCATACAAGGTAGCACTGAGCCCCATAATGATCGATCCTTCGCACTGCGCCCGTACCTGATCGGGATTAACGACCATGCCGGGATCAATAGCACAGGTCACTTTATGGACTTGAATGCGGTTCCCTTCTACCGAAACTTCTGCAACATGGGCACAAGGGGTATTCGCATCCGTAGAGGCCGCAAACCCCATAGCCCGATTCCCTTGAACCCCATCTTGCCAGCCTGCTTTTGCTGCCGCTGCTTTGATCACCTCGCTTAGACGGTAGCCGGCCTCATCATCCTGAATTTGATCCAGCCGGAACTGGACGGGATCCTTGCCTGCCTGAAGGGCTAGCTCATCCATAAAACTTTCGATGGCAAAGGTATTCGCCAATAAGCCCAAGCTCCGCCACCAGCTGGTTGCAAAAGGTAGTTTAACACGCCAGGAAATAGCCCTGAAATTTGGGATCTTACGGTATTGGATCATACCTCCACGCCAGGCTCCTACATCAGCCCCTAAAATGGGCTCCGCAATCCCCGGGAACAATGGAGATCCGAACATCACATCCCCACTGGACAGGTTGTGTTCCATGGCTTCGATCAACCCATTCTCATTCAATTTAGCCTTCAGTACATGATGGGTTGGAGGTCGGAACGTATCATTTTGAAATTCTTCCTTTCGATTGAAAAAGCACTTGACCGGCTTTCCAACCGCTTTCGATAAAACCGCTGTTTGAATGGCATTGGGCGTATACAGCCGCCGCCCAAATCCCCCTCCCAAGTAGGTGGGTATTAGGTTTACCTGCTCTGGCTTCATACCCAGTCGGTCGGCCACATCTCTACGAGTCATATTGACTACTTGAGTAGACATCATTACCGTTGCTTTGTCCGCTTCGACATAAGCTACGGATCCGTTAGGTTCCAACTGGGCATGAGCCCCGATCGGGCTGGAATATTCAGCTGTGATTACACCGTCCTCCTGATTCAATTGCCGCTTGGCGCTGCCTTGTTTCTGGATTACGACCGGATCGCCTTTGCCCACTTGAATCATGTCCTCGATGTCAGAAGTTTGCCAATTCTTATCCCTTTCCCAGCTAACCTCGATTGCATTCTTGGCTAGCTCAGCTTCCATGCGAGATCGGGCAACTACACCTACAAAATCGTCCTCAACCACAATTTTCACTACGCCAGGCATAGACTCGGCCTTGGTCGTATCGGCACCTGCAAATTTAGCCCCTACATAGGTAGGCCGTACGACAGCACCATATAGCATATCTGGCATGGACGCGTCCATACCAAACATTGGTGCTCCGACCACTTTATCATACAGATCCACCCGAGGTACAGGTTTCCCAACAAATTTATAGGTCTTGGGGTCTTTTAGCTCTGGAGTATCCGGAATCGTCCATTCCTCGACTGTTTGAACAATCTCCCCATACGTAAGCTTTTTGTTAGAACTGATGACAACGCCATTCTCTACGGAAAGCGTGGCTGCTTCTTCCCCCAAGAGTTTGCCAGCCTCAAATTTGAGCATTTCGCGCATAGTTGCTGCCAGCTCCCGCAGTGGATTCCATAAGCTAGGAATGGAGGTACTCCCTCCCGTGGCGAAGGTATCTATATTGCCGGAAGCCGAGGCTGCATGAACTACTTCTATTTGCCGAACATCTACTTCCAGTTCATCGGCCGCAATCTGGGCCAGTCCGGTATGGGTGCCTTGGCCCATTTCTACCTTTGGAGAATGTAGCCGAATCTGATTGTTTGCAAGCACCTCAAACCACAACATCGGATCGGAAGTGTTTCCCAGGTAGGATACTTCGGCAGAATTTGCCAGTTCAGCCAGGGAGCGTCGCCAAATGGGTCGGGTGAGATAGCCGGTACCTAGCAGTACGCCAACTCCAACCGCAGAACGAACGATAAATTTCCTTCGGGAAAATCCTTTCTTTTTTTCGCTATTAGATGTACTCATTTGGCAGACTTTATGAGTTGGTATTTTTAATGGCTGCAGCTCGGTGAATGGCTTTGCGCATTCGATAATAGGTACCGCAACGACATACATTGATAATATTGTTGTTGATATCTTCGTCTGTAGGGTTGGGAATTTTCTCAATCAAAGCTGCCGTAGCCATCATAAACCCGGGCTGGCAATAGCCGCATTGAGGCACAATTTCCTCCATCCAGGCTTGCTGCACCGGATGCAATTCGTCTCCATTGGATAAGCCTTCAATCGTAGTGATGGATTTCCCCTCCGCAAAACGGGCAATGTAGGAACAAGAGCGAACAGCTTCTCCATCGATGTGCACTGTGCAAGCTCCGCAAGCCGCTTTTCCGCAGCCAAACTTGGTACCCTTCAGATTCAATACATCCCGGATAACCCACAGCAAAGGCACATTGCCATCTGTTTCAAGGGTTTTGGGTTCCCCGTTTATGGTAAATGAAATTGGCATATTTCTTCCTTTTTTCTTGTTGAACAACTACTATTCTTCTGGTATTTGGGCACCTGCTGCAGCCCAGGCTTTTACAGCAGCGATATATTCTTCTTTGGGAACAGGCGGTTTCTCTCTTGGTTCTCCATTAGCATTAATACCGGGTTCCCATGCCCAGAGCACCAATTCATGCTCCGTCAAATGTTTTACCGTTTCAGCAAGGGTCCGACCTCCATTGCGCTTGGGGTCCAGCATGGATTGGGCAATCTCCACCCGGCTTAGGCCTTCCCACCGCATACTTATCGGAGCCAGGCTCCATTCAGGAGCACCGGGCACACCTGCCAGGTTGTTGTTTTCAGCCTGATGACAAGATTCGCACCGCAAAGCCGCCACTCCATGATTGTCTGATCCTCGTTGTACGTTGAAATGGTGGATATGGCTGTCCTCTCCCTGTCTGGGACGGTCGCCTGCCGGATGGCAATTCACACAGCGTTTGTGGGTCAACACCGCCATCATTTTATCAAAAGGATCCTCTAATTGAGCTGTTTTTACCTCCGTCAAGCCGATGTTGCCGGACCGGGATTTAGAGTTCAAATTAGCGAAACCAAAAACCATACTTACGATGATTAGCAGTATCGCCAGATAGTAGGTTGGATTAGCCTTCATGCCGAATTGTATTGCTCGATATGGTTCTTAAAGAACTATTGACAACTCTAATATAATGAATAATCAAAATGCATTGAGTAATTACTCACTTTTTAGGTGAAAAAGCTACTCTTGATTCTGACCTCAAACTTTTATGGATTTTTGCCTAATATTTTAATATCATTAGTAAAACAAAGTTTCTAACATTTATAAACTAAGCATAGAATGCATGTAAGCAGGATGTTTGATTGGGGGTTTTACTCCATTCTACTTCTTTTTGCAAATCTCGGCCTTCGCGCTCAATCCAGTATTGAGCTGAATTTGAATAGCCACTATTTGCACTTTCCGGTGTCTCATGATGAAGCTTATGAGACCCGACTTCAGCTAGTCATCGAAGGGGAAGTCATACGGGAAATGGATATCTGGCTGCCCGACTCCGATCCCGATTTTTGGACCTATCTGGACATTAGTGCTTATGAGGGCAAACAAGCACAGCTCAAAACCAGTGCCGGCGAGGAGAAAAAAGGATTATCGCTAGTCTATCAATCGAACGACCGAACTTACCTCACCAATGTATACCAAGAGGATCTACGACCGCAGGTTCACTTTTCCTCCATCCGTGGCTGGAATAATGATCCCAATGGCCTGGTCTATTACGAAGGTGAGTATCACTTATTCTTTCAGCACAATCCTTATGGCTTTGAATGGGGAAATATGCATTGGGGCCACGCCGTAAGCAGGGATTTGGTCCATTGGGAACAATTGCCTGAAGCACTGTATCCGGACAAGGTCGGCGTAGCCTACTCTGGGAGTGCCGTGATCGATTATCAAAATACATCCGGATTCCAGACTGGTGACAAACCGCCAATGGTTGCCATATATACCTCCACCTTAATCCCAAGCGAGCAGGAAGAAGAAGCTAGCGGATCTTGGATGGAGCGTCAAAGTATCGCTTACTCCAATGATCGTGGCCGCACCTGGACTAAATACGAAGGTAACCCGGTGATTGGTGATCGACGAGCCAAACTGGGTACCATAAATGACCGCGACCCGAATGTGTTCTGGCATGAACCCACTAAAAAATGGGTCATGATCCTGTTCGAACGGATCGGACTATCCATTTTTACCTCAGACAATTTGAAAGAGTGGATTGAAGAAAGTCATTTCGAGACTTTTTGGGAGTGTCCTGAACTAATCGAATTGCCCGTAGATGGAGATTCAAGCAATACCAAATGGGTAGTATATGGGGCTGGGGGCTATTATATGATCGGCTCATTTGACGGGAAACAATTCACGCCGGAATACGGTCCTTACGCCTATATTGATGGTGATTTCTTCGCAGCTCAAACCTATGAGAATATCCCGGAAGAAGACGGTCGCCAGATTCAGATCGGGTGGGGTGTCATTCCCAGTCCTGGCATGCCTTTCAACATGATGATGACCTTCCCAACAGAACTGAGTTTACGGACCACCAATGATGGTGTCCGTTTATTCAACGAGCCGGTGCGGGAACTCGAGCTATTGTACACAAATTCTTATTCCTGGGAAAACCTGACCCCTCAGGAAGCCAATAAAAAAATGGAAGGCATCAGCTCCAAACAATTACATGTGAAATGTGTGATCGAAAATGAAAAAGCCATGGATCACGGTTTCTGGTTTGGCGGAGACGAACTTACATATACCATTCGAACCAATGAATTCATTTTTAATGATGAAGCAATGGTGTTCCGTTACCTGCCGGAATTGGGTAGCAACACCTTATCATATGAAATCATCCTGGATAAAACCAGCATTGAAATATTTGTGGATAATGGCCGCTATACGCTGGTACTCCCCCGCAAGCTGGAAACGGAAGACTATAGCATGCGCATCTTCCCCAATGAAGACGACGACTCGGTAAAAATTCACGCACTGGAAGTCCACGAATTGAATTCTATCTGGACTGAATCAACAATTCGGAATTAAATAAAGAACGAAGTATGAAATTCCAGATCGCATAGTTCGTTCGATCAAAATATCCAAAGCATGATACGATCTCACATTCCGTATTTCTTTCTATCGCTGATCCTGTTAAGTAGCTTAAGTTGTCAGCAAAAAGAGCCCGATCCGGTTCAACGGCCCAACATTCTTTTCATCATGTCGGATGATCACACTTCGCAGGCCATCAGCGCCTATGGAGGTATCCTGAGTGAAGTTTGTCCAACCCCCAACATCGATCGAATCGCAAACGAGGGCATGCTGTTCGAAAACTGTTTTGTAACCAATTCGATTTGTACGCCCAGCCGTGCTGCTATATTCACCGGGCAGTATGCGCACAAAAACGGGGTGTATAAATTCACTGCTTTGGACCAAAGCCAACCTACTCTACCCAAGTCCTTGCAAGAGGGCGGCTATCAGACCGCTATCATCGGCAAATATCACCTGATCTCCAATCCGGTAGGTATGGATTACTTCTCTGTATTGCCAGGGCAAGGAAGATACCATAATCCCGCATTCATAAGGAGTGGTGACGAGCATCCCAGCGGGTGGATCCCCCGAGGCAAACGAACTGTTTTTGAAGGTATGCACTCTTCGGACGCGATTGCCGATCAGGCATTGGATTACCTGAAGAGAAAACGAAAACCCGACCAGCCGTTTACGCTGTTCTGCCATTTTAAAGCACCCCACGATACCTGGGAGTATGCAGAACGCTATGCCTCCTTTTTGGAGGATGTGGAAATTCCGGAACCTCCTACCCTGTTTGACGATTACCAGAATCGCAGCGATGCCCTGAGTAATACGCTACAATACATCGGCAGCGACTGGGGTAACCATACCAACTTCAGGGAGCAAACCGCACACTTACATGGCGAAGCCAAAAAGAAGATGCAGTATCAATTGTATATGAAGAAGTATCTACGCTGCGTAAAAGGGGTTGATGACAATGTGGGCCGTATTCTGGATTATTTGGATGAAGCTGGACTGGCAGATAATACAATCGTGGTATACACAGGAGATCAAGGCTTCTTCCTGGGCGAGCACGGATTGTACGATAAGCGGTTTATGTACGAGGAAGCATTCCGAATGCCCTTCCTGCTGCGTTGGCCCGAAAAGGTGAAGGCGGGTTCCAGATCTTCCGGTATGATCACAAATGTAGACTTTGCTCCTACCCTAATGGAAGTAGCTGGAGTAGACATTCCACAGCAAGTTCAAGGTCGAAGTTTTCAATTTTTACTAGGTGAGGAAATTCCGTCTGACTGGCGGAAATCTATGTATTATCGATATTATTATTCCCACTTTGAGACGGAGCCCCACTACGGAGTACGCACCTACCAATACAAGCTGATCTACTTTGATCGGATCGATCAATGGGAACTCTTTGATTTGGAAAAAGACCCTTTGGAGATAAACAGCGTTTATAAGGAACCTGCCTACCAGGATATTGTGAAAGAGTTGAAGGCAGAATTATTGCGCCTGCAAGAGGAACTAGGGGATGATCCGGCTGATGACGGAAGCAAGCCCCGATTGGGCAAACTTGCCCCAAAGCCATTGTATGTAGCCAAGGATGCCATCCAGGGGCCAAGCGACCAAACGATACTGATGCAATTCCAGACAACGGTAGGTGGCACCTTACTGTCATTTTGCGACCTGGAAGCGGACGCTCATGCTGAAAATTTCCCGTGGGACAGGATCAAAACACTGTATACAGATGCGGGCAAACTCTTCTACTGCGACGGCTACGACGATGAAAATTGCGTTGTGCTGGATCTGAACCTTTCTGATGGCAAGCCACATACCCTGGCTTTTCGGATACAGGATAAGCTGCCGGCTATTTTTCTAGATGGGCAACAGCAGTGGGCAGGCAAACAACCGATTCAACCTTTTGTCCAAGGCATGGACTTAAACATCGGCGCCGGATTTGACGACGGCGGATGGATGGGCTACAATTTTCAAGGTGAGATTGCACAAGTGTTACGGTTTGAAGAGGCCTTGGAGGATGCTCAGATAGCCACTTACGCAAAAGGTACTACCCCATCAGTGGAAGCAGCTTTGATCTGGCCTGAAATGTATTAGTCCAGTAATTTGGAAGACCAGAACTAAGGAAGAAATTCTTACACAAGTTTTCATCTGGCAGAAAATTTTAGCTGAGTAAAATTTAAGTCAGTAAATTATTGGTTTGCAAAATCTTATGAAAGAATCTCTAAACCTTGGTGGAGGTGAACTCGTTTTATATATTAGAAGCACAAACCTCAGAAAACAAGAGCTATGAAAGAATTCATGATGATAATCTTTGCCCTGTTCCTATGGGGCCAAAGCAATGGGATAGACCTCCAGGGTCTAAAAGTGGATACGGACCTGGCTGATAGCCGTGCCATTATCGATACGCTGCCGCTAATTCGGCAGTCAGAATTGACGCAAATTCCGCTTGCCCGCCTCCAATCACCTGTAAGTATGAAAGACCGGGGGCATATCATCGGAAATCCTCCGTCCGGACCTATTTTCATGAACATCTTTCAAATGATGCAAGGCCGGGTGCCCGGTCTTTGGGTTAGCGGCAACTCATCTAATTACACGTTGAGAATTCGGGGAGCTCAACACCCTCCTTTGGTTGTTTTGGATGATATGGTCTTCTTTAACAATAGTGATCAACAAATTAACAGCCTATTAGCGGGTATTCCTCCAGCCGATGTGGCTTATATTGAGGTCCTTCGAAGTATCGCTCAAACGCATCTTTATGGCCCGGGGGCTGGAAATGGTGTTATTCTCATTTATACCAGGTGGGGAGCAACGCCGGAGAATTAAAGATCCATCTTTCCCTATATCCCGTCTGGCCGATCATGGCTCATAAGAGATACATGAAGGTGATCATCCGTTCCTATATGGCGAAGCGTATTAAACCCCAGAAGACGGAAATAGGCTGTCACAAAGGCATTCCGGATCCACCCTCGTCCTTTGGTTCGGATGTCTACCGCATGCGCGTATCCACTACTTTGGCGGTAATGCAACGACCGCTCATTAACCGGTAGCCCCATTCTCGGATAATCTTCCGGAACCCGATCAGCATCAGTAATAACCATACCTCTGTCCAAAAAAGTTAAGGTGCTTACACCCAGCCGCAAAACAGGATGTAGACGTGTAAATTCCTTGCGCACAGATGCTTCCTTGGCATTGGAAGCCGACAAGTAGAATAAAGCCGGTACACAATAGATCCCAACAAGTGCCAACGCAATGGCAAGGGAAAATCGAACATCCCCCACCTGCCCCGTCAGTCTTCCCCGACCATACAGGATATATAACAACAGCACGACACCGCTAATCAATACCCCGCCCAACAAAGAGATCCAGGCCGGCAAGGCATAGTGGATATGCAGCCAGACCGCTCCCCGAATGAGCAAGAAAAAAGGGAGCACAAAAAGGATAAGGCCTGTACCGAGGTAAAGAAGTATTCGTCGTCCTGCATCTATCATTTTGAAAGCATTCGTCCTTTAGATCTTTTCTAAATCCCTCTTGCTTTCCAAATAATACTGACGCAAGTTTAAAATGACCTATTTAAAAATGGAGCAAACAGCCATACTTGGTCAGCCCCGACGACAAGTGTCGGGATCAAGGACATTATACCATTTCAAGGAATGCTGTATTTAAGTGACAGGCCGTTTTCAACTTAAAATGGTATAAGAACTTGTATTAAAAATGTCCAATTTGTTCTACCGCTTGGGCGGCATACTCGGCCGAACCTCTACTTTACTGGGCAAAGTACGGCCCGGCATCTGCAGGAGGTCTACAACCAGTTGTCCCAGATCTTCCGGCTGGATTTTCCAGGCATCTGCCTCAGTAGGGGTATGTCCATTGAAATAGGTAGAAACCGATCCGGGCATGATCGTGCTGGTTTTTATGCCATGTTGCCGAATATCAAGCATGACAGCTTGAGTAAATCCGACAAGGCCAAACTTGCTTGCATTGTAGGCAGCACCGCCGGCGAAAAAATTAGTCCCAGCCAAACTGGCTATCGTAATCAGGTACCCTTTACCAGCCTTCAAGGAATCGAGGGTTGCTTTTACGGTATTAAAAACACCGGTTAAGTTGATGTCCAGGGTTTGTTGCCATTGCTCAGAAGTCATATCCTCTATAGAAGCAAAATGCCCAACTCCTGCATTGGCTATCACAGCATCTATTTGTCCCCAATGATCAAGGGTTGCATGTACTGCTGCTCTTTCGGAATCCAGATCGCGCACATCTGAAACCAGACCGATTGCACTGTCAGCGGCTATTTCATTTAACCGGTTTGCAGCAGACAATACTTCTGATTCCGTACGGCTGGTGATTGCCACCTTCATACCTTTTTGGACCATAGCTTCCGCTACCCCCAATCCGATGCCTTTACTGCCACCGGTAATGTAACCTACTTTCCCTTGTAGTTCCATCGTCTATTTTTTTATTTCTTGTTGTATTGATTCTTGAGCATCCAGTATTCGGACTTTCGCAATTCAACTCCTCTGGGCCTAGGCTATCCTACCTTCGTTATGCCGCCTTTCGTTTCGCCCAAAGAATAATGAATAAGCCGGCTACTGCCAATACCGCTGCCAGAATTGATAATTCCAGATCCCAGGCATTATCTTCAAGTAGGGTGAGATTCAGAACAAGAATTAATCCCCCCAAACTGGATATCAGAGATCCGATGTTTTCCAGTCGTTTGTATTTTCCTTCCATAGGGTTAGGAGTAGTGTTGCTGGAAAGAGAGGGCTGGCTCGAAGCCCAGGCCCTTAACTTCCCGGCAACTTCTCATTTTTAGAAGCCAAAAAGGCAATTTTTTCAATCCGCTTGGACCTTGTTTCGGGCCGCTTGGCTAATTTAATCCAGCGCAGCATATTGCGCCGACTTGATTGGGCAAATGCCTCAAAATTTTCGGCAGCTTGCGGATATCCTTTGAAAGCTTCAACTAAGTCGTCCGGTTGAATCAATGCATCTACGTCATCCATAAAGTCCCACAAGCCCAGTTTTTTGGAATTGGCAATTGCCTGTTCTCCATTAGGTTGCATCTTACCTTCCTTTATCAGTTTAGCTGCTCGTTCCTTGTAGCTTTTAGCCCAATGCTGCGTTTTTCGGGGCGCAATTAATTGCATGGTTCGGTCGGCATCCAATTTGCGGCGCACCCCATCTATCCAACCAAAACATAGTAACTCGTCCAGTATTTCAGAAACCGATACATATTTGTCTGGCAAGTGCTTCTTATAGGTTACCAACCAAATGCTATTTTCCTGACTATGATTTTCTTCTAACCACGTCCGCAACTGCTGTACGGAGGTGACCTCCACCTGCTTAAAGTTTTCTGTTTTAACCAATATCAAGTTTTTTATGATAGTTCCAACGCTCTCTGCTAAGTTGAAAAACGATACAGTAATCGTCTTCGAACCAACGATGCTCCACGTATTCGAATCCCAAACGTTCATAAAAACGATGTGCCTTCGTATTTGAAGCTAATGGGTCGATTAGGATCTTAATTACCACCGGATCTGCGAAGCATTTTTCAATAGCTAAATACATCATCTGAGTACCGTAACCCTTTCCCAAATCGGACTCCTCCCCTATCCAAATATCGATAGCTCGTTGGTTCGGATCTACCTTTCCCCAATACCGACTTTCTTCGAGTGCCGGATCGATGATTTGAAGGAAACCAATCGGATGCCCATCTAGTTCAGCCAGGAGCTGGTCTCGCCAACTTGGATCGCGTAATAATTCCACCTCCCAGTTCCAATCATCCTCCGGGTCGGAACTTATCACATGGGGCTTGGTATCCCAGTAACGTAGGGTTTCCAAATCGTCTATGGTGGCTTTGCGCAACTGAAGCCGCATCGATCCCATACTCCTAATTCTATTCGATTAAATCCCTTTCACAGTGGCATCCAGAAAACCATTTGGAATTGGGTGAATTATCAGTAGCGCTGAATGAAAAAACCTTAAATCAAAGAAGCTGAAGCGCTCTAAGCCCTACTTTATCTTGATCTTGGAAATCGTTTTTCCTTTAGATCGAGTAGGTTTATCCATATCCTTTTCAGCGAATTCAATAGCTCGTTTTACCAATGTACGAACCTGATCATTTCGATAGTCAACCGGTACTTGAATCGCGATATGACGAATCAGTTTTCCGGTTCCTGTCAATAAGTGATCCGGATCTTCCAGCAGGGCCCCCTTGTTAAACCCCAGATTGATGTGCTGCGTATACACCGGAATATGGCAATAGGCATCGCCTAATTTTTCCGAGATAGAAAATACAGCAGTAAGCGCATGGGTATGGTAGAGTAATTCATTCCCCTCGGGATACAACTCGAACAGATAGGCCCGTAAATCCAGAAAAAGGTTGACAATGCTTTGTTCTTTTTCTTTTAAATAGAAGAGGAAATCGGGATGAATGGGTCTGGCATTTGACATCGTACTTTACATTTTCAGAATCCAACAGAATTTAGTTCGGACATTCCAGCCTTTCTAATCGCCTACCATTTTTTTTGTATTATCACTGGTCTTACAACAAAAACATACCTACCCGCTCATGAAACGCCGAGATTTCATCCAATCATCCGTTTTAGGCGCTGCTGCTCTAACGGTTAACACAACCGCCTGCACACCAGCCAACTCTACCGAAGAAAACGTTAACAAGGCTACCAGTTTCAACGACTTCCCACTCCTGGAAGCCGATACTGCTGCACTTCAGGCCGACATGACAGAGGGGCGGCGCACTGCCGAGCAGATCACCCAATTGTACCTCGACCGCATCCAGGCTATTGACGTCGACGGGCCTGGCCTGAATTCGATCATTGAATTAAATCCCGATGCGTTAACGATTGCCCGGCAACTAGATGCCGAACGGGCGGCCGGAAATGTGCGCGGCCCACTACATGGTATCCCGGTAGTACTAAAAGATAATATTGATACGGCCGACCAGATGAAAACCACTGCCGGCTCTCTGGCTTTGCAAAATCATGTGGCCCAACAAGATGCTTTCATAGTGGCCAGGTTGCGCGAAGCAGGTATGGTCTTACTAGGCAAGGCCAATCTGAGCGAATGGGCCAATTTCCGGTCGGAGCGGTCTTCCTCCGGTTGGAGCAGTCGAGGTGGTCAAACCCGGAATCCGTACATCACCGATCGAAACCCCTGTGGCTCCTCCTCTGGTTCGGCAGCAGCCGTTTCAGCCAATCTGGT
Organism: uncultured Saprospiraceae bacterium; assembly: GCA_964641965.1. Taxonomy (GTDB): domain Bacteria; phylum Bacteroidota; class Bacteroidia; order Chitinophagales; family Saprospiraceae; genus JAJDFU01. Next base: position 31,165 of record CAZXLD010000011.1, read on the forward strand.
TCCCCTGGCCATCGGCACCGAAACCAATGGTTCCATTGTCTGTCCCTCCTCTATCTGCGGCATCGTAGGTATCAAACCAACAGTAGGCCTTTGGAGCCGTTCCGGCATTATACCCATTTCCGAAACGCAGGACACGGCCGGTCCCATGGCCCGCACGGTTCGGGATGCCGCTGCTTTCCTCACCGTTTGCCAAGGGCAAGACCCCCGGGATCCCCGTACCCAATCCAGCCAAGGCCATACCCAAGCAGATTATACCACCTTCTGCGACCTCAATGCGTTACAGGGAACCCGGCTGGGTGTTTATCGAGATAGCCTGGGCGGACATTCGGAAGTGGATGCCTTAATGGAGCAGACCTTTGATAAGCTGCGCGAGGCAGGGGCCACCTTGATCGACTTGGAAGAAGTAATCCCCAGTGGATTGGGTCGGTATGGTTACTCCGTCCTTCTGTATGAATTTAAAGACGGTCTCAACAAGTACCTGGCCACCCTTCCTGCTGATTTCCCTATCAAGACCCTGGAGGATATTATTTCCTATAACACCAGCCATGCTGAAGAAGTGATGCCCTACTTCGCCCAGGAAATCCATATCAAGGCTCAAGCAGTTGGTGATCTTGAAAGTCCGGAATACAAGGAAGCGTTGGAAAAGATCCTGACCGGCTCTCGGGAAAACGGGATAGACAGGGTGGTCGAGGAAAACAAGCTGGATGCTATTGTCGGATTAACTCGGGGCTTAGCCTGGCCCATTGATGTCATCGCTGGAGATTGTGGTCGTGGCGGGGGCAGTTCCTCTCCGGCAGCTAGAGCCGGATATCCACACGTTACAGTACCTGCCGGCTTTGTCCACGGCCTGCCTTTTGGCCTTTCCTTCTTCGGGAAAGCCTGGACCGAACCCCAATTGATTGGTCTGGCCTACGCCTTTGAACAATTAACTCAAGTCCGAAAGGCGCCTGAGTTTGCCCAAACGAGCATCCCCACTATGGGCTAAAGCATCTAAGACAATAGCCCATACAGAGAGGAGAGCCATGTGCTGAACCTTCTTGACAGTTTCTATTTTTTATCTTAACCCAAGGAAATAAATGTTATTACGCGGTATTTCACTGCCATTTGGAATCCAACCGTTACTTAAACAAACGGCATTGAAGACCATTAAGGTAAGTTTTCCGAGTCCGATGGGTCACACATATTAACTTCTATGATCATGAGACATTCCTTTTTACTCTTGTTTATTGCTTTTTCCACCCTTATCTCCGCTCAAGACCGACTCACCGGAGACCTATTTGCCACTCGTTCGGAAGTAATCGCACCTAACGCCATGGCTGCTACCAGTCAGCCGCTTTGTACCCAGGTGGCATTAGATATCTTGAAAGCCGGTGGGACAGCCGTAGATGCTGCTATCGCCGCCAACGCCTGTCTGGGGCTCATGGAACCGACCGGGTGTGGAATCGGAGGCGACTTGTTTGCCATTGTTTGGGATGCAGAAAGTCAAAAGTTGCATGGACTAAATGCAAGTGGTCCTTCCCCTAAAACACTCACTCGGGACTATTTTATCAAAAATGGCATGGATCGAATCCCGTATCGCGGCCCCTTGGCCGTAAGTGTGCCAGGTGCTGTTGACGGGTGGTTTACCCTGCATGGAAAATTTGGAAAGCTCCCCATGGAGCAAATTCTGGCACCCGCCATTCAATATGCAGAATCCGGATTTCCGCTTAGCGAATATATTGCAGCCCTTTGGGAACTGGGTGTAAAGGCCTTCCAGGATAAGCCCAATTTTGCCGAAACGTTTATGCTAAATGGGCATGCGCCACGCAAAGGAGAGGTGTTTAAAAATCCACGCCTGGCTGCTACCTATGAAAAAATTGCTCAGGGCGGACGGGACGCTTATTACAAAGGGGAAATTGCAGAAAAAATTGATGCCCAGCTTAAAGAAGCGGGCGGATTTCTTTCCAAGGAAGATCTCGCCAGTTTTAAATGCGAATGGGTCGATCCGGTCTCTGTCAATTATCGGGGCTATGACGTATGGGAACTGCCTCCAAATGGGCAAGGCATAGCGGCCTTGCAAATGCTGAATATACTCGAAGGATATGATTTGGCGAGTATGGGATTTGGCAGTGAGGAATATATACACACTTTCGTCGAAGCCAAGAAACTGGCTTTTGAAGACCGCGCAAAATACTATGCTGATCCTGCTTTCAATGAAACCCCGCTCGAATGGCTTCTCTCCAAAGCATACGCGTCCGAACGCCGCCAGCTCATTGGAGAACGCGCCGCCAACGAATATCCGGCCGGTGAACTGGAACAGGGTGAAACTATTTACCTGACCGTGGCAGATAGCGAAGGCAATATGGTGTCGCTGATTCAAAGCAATTATGCCGGCATGGGTTCCGGTATCGTACCCAAGGATTTGGGATTCATGCTGCAAAACCGGGGCGCTTTATTCTCCCTGGAAGAAGGCCATTTTAATGTGTTCGAACCGGGCAAGCGACCCTTCCATACCATTATCCCGGCCTTCATTACTAAAGATGGTAGGCCTTGGGTCAGTTTTGGGTTGATGGGAGGCGCTATGCAACCCCAGGGACATGTGGAAATCGTGGTCAACCTGATTGATTTTGGCATGCATCTTCAGGAAGCCGGGGATGCACCCCGGATTAGGCATGTTGGCTCTTCCCAGCCTACAGGCAGCCAGATGACCGATGGGGGTACCTTACAATTGGAAAGTGGAATTTCGCCCCAAGTCATCCGCAACCTATGGCGCAGAGGGCACGATATTGCCTGGGACTTCATCGGCTATGGCGGATACCAGGCTATTCTTTGGGATGAGGAACAACAAGTGTATTATGGCGCCAGTGAAAGTCGGAAAGACGGACAAGCGGCCGGGTATTAGTGGTATGAAGTCGCAATGCTGAAATGAGTGATGCGTTTAGGTAGGGTTTGGGAAAATGTTGACGCTAAAATCCTACTTTGAAATCCATTTTATTGCTTCCGAGCCTAAAATGATAGAGTGTTCATTTTTATAAAACAGTAAATTCAGTTTGATAGGGTTACTTCCCTTCTTTTATCCCCTTGAGATGGCTGTAAAATAATAGGCTAATCATCAGCACATTCCAACATCGTCCTATTAGAACATCGACATGCAAATACACATCCTGGACCTTAATTTTTTAGACTCGGCCGATACCATAGCTTCCTTCTTGATTGAAACCAGTGAAGGGCCGGTATTGGTGGAATCCGGCCCCCACTCTACCCTGCCTACTCTGGAGGCTGCGCTCCAACAAAAGGGATATGCTCTTTCGTCTATTGGCCATGTTTTTCTTACCCACATCCACCTCGACCATGCCGGAGGTGCATGGGCGTTGGCAAAGGAAGGTGCCCGCATCTATGTGCATCCAATCGGAGCCCCCCACTTGATCGATCCGTCCCGTTTGATGAGCTCCGCCAAACGTATTTACCAGGACCAAATGGATTATTTATGGGGTAAAATGGAACCAATCCCATCAGAGCAAGTAGTCCAGGTAGCACATGGACAACAATTTCAAATTGGAGATCAAACATTCACTGGGTGGCATACCCCCGGTCATGCCATTCATCATGTAGCCTGGCATACGGGGTCTTCTCTCTTTGCCGGTGATGTTGCAGGTGTACGGATCGGGACCGGCCCAGTAGTACCTCCCTGCCCTCCACCCGATATCCATTTGGAAGACTGGGAGCAATCGATCCGATTGATTCGAAAATTAGGTCCCAGCTCAATGTACCTTACCCATTATGGGAAAGTCAACGATCTGAACGTACACTTAAACGAACTACAGGAACGCATGTGGGCCTGGGCGAACTGGATCCGGCCTCATTTCGAGGCAGGTAAGCAAGCCGGTGAAGTCTCAGGCGCTTTTCTGGAATATGTAGAATCTGAATTACGCACCAAGGGCGTGGATGAAACCGGCCTAGTTCAATACAATAAAGCCAACCCACCCTTTATGAGCGTTGCCGGATTGATGCGGTACTGGAAAAAAAGAACGGAAAGAGCAATTCTTTAGGAGGAAGGGATCAAGCGTTGGGCACCATCAACTACCTTTTTAATCATCCGAACATCGGGAAGAAAGACCTCTTCCTGAGGCTTCTCCTCCTCCAGTATGGTTTGCTCCTCTGACACAGCAGCTTCCACGTACTGATAGGTATTTAAGTAGATGTAGGAGCAAACGCTGCTAACAATCAGCAAAAGGACAATCGCCAACTTGGTCGAACCGATTTTCATGCTTTGCTCCATTTTGTGTAAAGTTAAGTTTCTTAACAGGTACTCTTGTACGATTATCGACCAATAGTCAATTATCTGCGATAAGCCTACAGTTATAAGGACACTCCACAAAGATGTAGGTTGCACAAGCGTTAATTTTTTTTCGCATTTCTTAAAAAAACCTTCATAACATAGCTTGGATCAAGGCTTTTCCCATGCGGGAGGTCGAATTGGAAAAAAAAGCTTCCATAGCATTATCCTCTACGAGTTTCCCCTGATCCAACACTAAAATCCGTGTAGCAATTTGGCGAACTACATCCAGACGATGGCTGATAAAAAGGATTCCGATACCTCTGGATTGGTTCAAGTGGGCCAATAGCTCCAGAATCCGAAGTTGAACAGGTGAATCAAGCGAAGCAACTGCCTCATCGCAGATCAATAGCTCGGGGCTTAGGGCCAATGCCCGAGCCAATGCAATGCGTTGTTGTTGCCCTCCGCTCAATTCTTTGGGAAAACGGGAGTACATGGGTTCAGAGAGGTCAACTTGAGCAAGCAGTTTTCGCACTACTGCGATTTGATCGTCTTTACTTAAATCCGGTTGGCCTACCAATACACCTTCCCGGATAGCCTCTCCCACCGTCAAACTGGGATTGAGGGAAGACAATGGGTATTGGTAAATAAGCTGAACCAACCGAGCCAACTGTTTCCGCGAAGTTCGTGTACCCACCTCTATACCTGCATCCTCAAAGTGAATACGCCCCGTTTGAAAGGGTACCAATCCCATAATGGCTCTGGCCAGAGTACTTTTCCCACTCCCGGACTCCCCAATCAAGCCGATAACCTCTCCTTTTGCCAAAGAAAAGCTGACCTTTTGCAAAGCTTGAATTTCTTGTTTCTGACGCCACCATCTGATCGTTTGTTTGTAGGTACAGCTTAGATCTTCCACCCTTAGTAAGACTGGATTTGGTTCCTGCAAAGGGGTTGGTCCAGACGAGGCGATCCGTTTCTGAATAGTCGGATTAGGTCTGGCTGCAAGTTTTCGGGTATAATCTGAATTGGGGTCAACTAATAAATTTGGTGACTCAACGGCTTCCACTACCCGACCATTGTCCAACACAATAGCCCGCTGCGTCATGAATTGAATGGCTTTTACATCGTGAGAAATAAACAATAAACTCAGCTTTCGTTCTGCCTGTAAGCGCAACAGTAGATCCAGGATCTTTCGTTGGATCGTTGAATCCAAAGCAGTTGTGGGTTCATCTGCTAAAAGCAGTTTGGGATTCCCGGCTAAGGCCATGGCCAATAGTACGCGCTGTTGCTGGCCGCCGGACAATTGGTGCGGATACGCACTTGCGATTCGCCTGGGCGCTTTCAATCCCATCTCCTCTAACTGTTCCAACATTCCGGATTCAAGGTCCTTTCGGCTCCAATCCGGATGAAAATGACGGAGTGTATCCCGAAATTGAACGCCACAAGTAAAAACCGGATTCAGAGAACGACTTGGATCTTGAAAAATCAGACCAATGTGCTGGCCCCGAACAGCACCCCAGGCACGATTGGAAAGCTTGGTAAGATCCAAGGACTTATGTCGTTCTGGAAAATACAGGATTTGACTCGAATCACCTACCATTGCACGCCTAGGTAGCAACCCTAAAATGGCTAAAGCAGTAAGAGTCTTTCCGCTACCCGATGCTCCAAGCAAACCGACCGCTTCTCCTTCTCCAATAGAAAAAGAGATTTCCTCCAGCACCGGAATTGCTCTATCGGGCATCTTGAAGGAAACCGATAATCGATTTACCGTCAATAAATTCATTCATCTGGAGTACGAACCAGAGAAATAGCTGTGTCCGAGAACTCCACATCCAATTGATCGGAATCCTGGAACCAGGACATCAAAGACTCTCCAAATAATTCTTTTCGCCACCCAGTCTGAAAGAGTTCCTGGTCCGGATTATCTTTCAACTCTTTCAGAATAGCTCTTGGGAAAGCCAACTCCACGGCTATACCTTCATGCAGGCAATGAAACCGAATAGCCTGGTAGAGTAATTCCAACAAGGCTTCTCGACGAGGGCTCTCTTCTATTTCTGCTGGAATTGTGGCTAGTAGTTCGCGTTCCTCCTCAGTAGGTGGCTGCCCCAGCATAGCTGTCCAGTCTTCCTTGTATTTATGAACCAGGCGGTCGGGTATGCGCCGGTTGGCATGAAGGCCTTTGAAGCCGCCATTGCTCATGGCGCGCACCACTGAGCCAAGTAATTTCTTAGACAATACCATTTCCATAGAATGGTCTTTTCGTTCTGCTTCTTCCCGGCGCCAGCGCATCAGTCTGAGCAAAACCAACCGCTCTTTTCCCTTCAGCTGGCCCATCAATCGACTATTGACCACTTGTTGGTCGTAATCCCGCACGTACAACTCCTCCTTTTCCAGTTGACGCATTTCTTCTTTTGCCCAATCTACCCGATCAAGCCGCTCCAGCTTGGTCATGAGCTTAGCGTGCAGGTCTCGTAGCGGCTGCACATCATTGAGCGCATAGGCGACCTGCGAATCGGAGAGGGGCCTGGCCTGCCAGTCAGTTACAGTAGCTCCTTTATTTAAGGATATACTCAGCTCCGCTTCTACAAGTTTCCCAAAGGAAAGGGGATACCGATACCCCACCATCCCAGCTGCAACCTGAGTATCGAATACATTTTGGGGCAACAAATCAAATTGATGGTAAAAAATACGGTAATCGTTTTCCCCGGCATGGGTGATTTTTTCAACAGCAGGATTTTCAAGTAAATCTAAAAATGGATCCAGAGAAAAATCGCCCAAGGGATCGATCAAATAATAGCCCAGGGGGGAAGCTACCTGGATCAGACACAATAAAGTCCAAAACCGTTTTTCCCCAACAAATTCAGTATCAAATGCCATCCAGGCTTGATCCGCTTGCTCATCAGCAAATTTTTCTAATTCATTTCCATCGCGAATCAGCTTATATTCCGGTAATTTTTTTCGCATAGGCCCGAAAATACGCTATGACGAACTAGAATTGGTCTACGCTATCAATCTTTTTGTAATTGTGCCGTTTTAATTCGAGAAACCCGTAAGATCCATATGAAACTCCTCCGTAACCTCCTCCTGCTTTTTGGCGTGCTTGTTCTGCTTCTGGTTGGCGCTATTATTTTAATTCCCATCCTGTTTAAAGACCAACTGGTAACTGCCGCCAAAGAAATTATCAACGACCAAGTAAATGCCAAGGTAGAATTCCAGGATGTGGGCCTAGGCCTTTGGCGTCATTTCCCAAACTTGACCCTGAGCCTGGAAGAACTTACCGTAGATGGAAATGCGCCTTTTGAGGATATTCGACTGCTTGACTTGCAACGACTGGATCTCGACGTAGACCTGTTTTCCATTCTCTTTGGAGATGGAAATATCGTACTTCGGTCGGTGCGATTGGTCGAACCCGACCTAAAGGTGTATGTACTCCAAAACGGCAGCGCCAATTATGACATTGCTATAGCCTCCAATACCACACCGGACACTGCCCAAGCCACCTCTTCCACCGATTACCGGCTCGAACTAAGATCATATGAGATCATCAATGGGAATTTGATTTACGATGACCGGCCTGCCGATCTGTACGCCAAAATTGAGGGGCTAAATCATAGAGGATCTGGTAATTTTTCAGAGACAGTATTTGATCTGGATACAAAAACCAGCATGCAAGCGCTTACCGTGACGACAGGGGGCACCACCTATCTGAATAAGGCCGTAGTCGACCTTGAATCCACCTTAGCAGTTGACCAGGCTCAATCCCGCTATAAGCTGCAGCAGACACTTTTGTCGCTAAATGAACTGGATCTGCAACTGGTGGGCGAAGTGGGTTTATTGGAAGCGGATAAAATGGATTTGGACCTCGAGTTGAATGCGCCGGGAAATAATTTCAAAAGCCTTCTTTCCATGATCCCCGGGGCATACACCCAGGATTTTGAACAGGTTAAAACAGAAGGCGACTTCTCTTTGCGTGCCGGAACGAAAGGGATTTATGACCCGAGTAGTACCGACTATCCCCAATTCAATCTGGATTTGAATATCGCCAACGGAAAAGTGCAGTACCCAGATCTCCCCCTTCCGGTTTCCAATATCGCACTAACTACCCAGGTAGATCATCCAGGAGGAGAGCTGGACCGCATGCAGATTAACATCAACCCGTTTCAGATGCAGATAGGTGACAATCCATTTAAGGGTAGGTTGGCCCTGAAAACCCCGATTTCGGATCCGGATATTGATACAGATATCAAGGGAGTTATCGACTTGGCCACCTTGTCTCAGGCAATCCCCATGGAAGGTGTTGAAGCTTTGACAGGAAAGCTTACAGTTGATCTGGCTGCCAAAGCCAGGCTCTCCCAAATCGAGCGGGGAGTCTATGACCAAGTGGATATGTCGGGAAACTTGAAAACGGAGAATCTCACTTATCAGGGTGCGGGTATGCCCATGGTCACCTTAGAAAATGCGGGTTTCGCTTTTAGTCCTCAGTTCGTGGAGGTGCAACAATTTTCAGCCCAACTGGGCAAAAGCGACCTGTCTGGTAGGGGACGCATTGACAATATCCTCGCCTGGTTCTCCCCTGAAAAAACCATGACCGGTAGCTTCAATCTCCGATCCAATTATTTCGATGCGAATGAGTGGACCGTGGATTCAACAGCGGAGGAAGATGCCCAGGAACATGAAATTGAGGTATTGAATGCTGAAGCTGAGTTGGAAATGGAACCCGAGGCAGAACTATTTGATCGGTATGATCTGAGACTGGATGCTCGATTCAACCAGATCGACTATGAGGAGTACGATATCCGAAATGCCCGCGTAATCGGTCAAATGAACCCCAAGCTATTGGAAGTGAAAGAATTGGCAGCCAATATTGAAACCAGCGACCTTAGCCTGAACGGCGAACTCTTACATGTTATGGACTATCTAATGTCCGATGGCATGCTTACCGGCAAGATCAACCTGAATTCCAATCGATTAAACTTGAACGAACTGCTCGGTTTGGATGAGGAGGTTTCGGAAGAACCGCCCATGACCAGCGAAGAAGTAGATGAAGAAGCCGTCTATGAAATTCCGGATAATATCAATCTGGTGATCGGCGCTAATATTGGACGGGTAGACTACACCAACATGGTTCTCAATGACCTTCGAGGTGAGGTGGTAATCCGGGATGAAGCCGCCGTTTTAAATGGAGTGAGCGCAAAAGCACTTGGCGGAAGAATTAATCTTACGGGCCGATACGATACCAAAGGGGAAGGCAATCCGGAAGTGGCCTTAAAAATGGGATTGGAGGATATGGCCTTCCAACAGGCCTTCACCACCTTCAACACCTTTGAGCGACTAGCACCGATTGGGAAGTTTATCAGTGGAAACTTCAATACAGATCTTCTGTTTGAGGGCGAAGTTGGAGAAAATATGTATCCGGTATTGACTACTATCGATGCAGAGGGCTTCCTGGAAACTTTTGGCGCCGTCATCAATCAATTTAAACCCGTGACGGCTGTGGGTAATGCACTCAATGTACAGGCACTGAAGGAAGCGATCCCACTTGAGAATACCAAGAATTGGTTTGAGATCAAGGATGGAACAATGGAGATCAAGCCGGTCAAGATCAACGTTAAGGACATGGGTTTTGTAGTTACGGGTAAACAGGGGCTGAATCTGGATATGGACTACTCGATCGCCGCTACCATACCCAGGAGTGTGTGGGAGAATAATGCGGTAGGCGCAGTGGCAAGTAAAGGCGTAGATGAGCTCCGAAACCAAGCCTCCAAACTGGGTATTTCCTGGGAGAAAAGTGAATATATCGATTTGAATATCGGCTTGGCAGGGACCCTTTCTAATCCAACAGTTAAATTCAACCTATTGGGAGCAGAAGGTTCAGCTAGCCTGGGTGACCTGGCCAAAAAAGAAGCCCAGGCCAAGGCCAACGAAGCGCTGGATGAGGGTAAGGAGAAAGCTCAAGCCTTATTGGATGAAGCTCAGGATAGTGCTTTATCCAAAGCCGACGAACTCTTGGACGATGCTGTACAGAAAGCCAAGGAACGGGTGACGCAGGATACCAATGTCCAGAAAGCGTTAGAGGATGTCGGTAAAAAGGCAGGCGCAGAGCTCGGCAAAGCCTTGGGCGATACTTCCAAAACCGTAGAGACCATCAAAAAAGAATTAGAAAAATTTAATCCGTTTAAGCGGAAAAAGAGCAAAACGGATACGACGAAGAGTAACTGAGAACCGTCGTTATAGCGTTGCATTGCTTTTGGCTTTCGGCCCGTGCTGGATGCTAGCGCCCTAGGGCGTGACCCTTGAAGCTGGATACTGGATACTCACTGCTAGATGCTTGCCATCTGCCATTCGACACTTGAACCCCACTATCGGTCAATCAGAAATCTTTAATTTAAATACCTTATTTTAAAATTAAATTTTTATTCCAATCGTTTCATCCGCCACTTCTCTCCTACCAATTTTCGATCTGTATCGATAAAGCGACCAGAAAAGGTATTTTTCTGAATTTGCAATTCAGTGTATAGCACTTGCTTTTCCATGGCTGGATTGGAGCTGTGGAGAATAATCCAGTGGCATCGGTGATCCCCTTTGCAGTCTCCAATGGCATAGTAGGCATCCAGTGCTTCAAAGGCACGTGCTTTGCCAATGTTGGTAGCGATATCTGTACCCATGGAGGCTTGGTCTTTATCAACTATGATCCAGGCACCGTAGATGCCAGACTGGATGTACATACCATTCAATCCTTCATACGCCCAGACGCCGTTTAACTTGGAGCAGGAAGAAGCTTCACCCCAATCCGCAACCTTACGAGCAACGCCTTGAGGAGCACGGTTTCCCGCCGAATCAATTACCCAGTAATTGCCTTTGTCGCCGATGATCTTAAAATCAAATGAAAACGAGGTTCCAACCTGTTTGGGGTCTTTGGTAAACTGCTGCACCACAGTTCCCCGATTACCTTCGCAAGACCAGGTACCTGCACTAATGGTCATTGCATCAAAGGCAGCCGCTTTGTCCTGTGCAGTAGCATCTGACAATTCAAAATCAAGGCGTTTCTTTTGATTTAAAACCCAGATGTAATGGCCCGGTGTCAGAATATTCATGCCTTCAATACCTTCAGTTTCATACTTCCATACGCCAAAAAGCGTCTCGCAGGAAGATTGAGCTTGCACGAGGTTTGTAATAAAAAGTAAGGAATAGATAAAAAGAAAAATTTGAGTTTTCATATAAGTATTTTATTTAAATAATAATATTCCTTTTGGAAGGAGCTTCACCCCAAAAATTCACATGACAGCTTAAAGTAAATGGGAAAAGCAGGTTAAAATATCCTGCCCTTCCCACAGGTGATTCATCCTATTCAAAAGTAGATATACCAAAAGCATTCATAACCAAGATCTTCCACTCATCTCCTACGCGTTCCAGCACACGCAATTCCTTGGTAGGTCCTCCTTCACCTATTTGTTGGTCGAACGTAAGGGTGACATTGTTACCATTCACACTCCAATTGAAATTAGTACGGCTTATATCCTCTCCTGCGCGAGCAGTATCTCCTTCCTGCATCCAGGAATCGATCTGTTTGGAGATCTGATTCCATCCCGAATACTGATATAATTCGTCCTTGGCTACATAAGTAAACAAGGTACCTGGTCCTTTTTTGTAACAGGAAGCCCAGGCGTCATAATCGTTCTTCATAAAACTGTTGGTTTCGTACTCGACCACCCGCATCGCAGCTGCTACTTCGGCTTTGTCGGCAGAAGCCCGAAAATTCTTGTCCATTTCAACTGCCTTGCGGAACATCTCCTCCGCATTTTTATAAATACCGGCAGCCATGAAGAAATCCCCCTTGCTATCATATGGGTTCGGATGGTCGGGGTTTAATTTAATATATCGGTCAAAGGCCTGGCGGGCTTCGCCCATACGCCCAGCTGACATCAAAAAGTAGCCTTTAATATTGTAGGGAGAAGCAAAATCAGGGTTTAGGGCATTCGCCTTTTCAACGGCCTGAACGGCATGATCAAAATCTTCCTGATAGGCATGGAAAATTCCATTGGTCATGTGGGCTTCTATGTTTTTAGGATATTCCACAGCCAATTGCTGCCCTAAATCCCGAAGGTCAGCTTTGGGATCTGCTTTCAGGCGTTTCAAGGCTTCTTCCAGGATGTTTTCGCCAGAATTTCGCGTGCCAGTAGTCGCGAGTGCCCGATTCAGATGCTTTTCAAATCCAAGCTCGTTTTCGAAAAAGTAATCATTCATCGCCAGTTGGAAGTGGGCCATGAATAAATTCGGCTCGACCTCAAGGGCTTCCTCCATTTTGGTGACCATGTTGGGAAAGTCCGCATCAAACATATATTCCAAGCCATCTTGATAGTGCTTGAGGGCACGGTCGGATTCGGAAGTAGCGGGAAGGAATAAATCCTGAGCAGGGAGTGAAAAAAAGGCGAATAGCGCAGCTAAGAAAAAGAGTACCTTTTTCATACGAATGGTTTTAGGTTTGGTAAAAAACTTGGCTTCCTAACGCAAAAGTCGTCAGAATACCTTTCCCAAATATACTCCAATTCAGGCACTTATACAGGTTCATATTTTACAGCAATCTCAAATTAGTGGGGCTGAACCTCCAAGGGATGATAAAATCATCAGGGCTATAAGATCATTGTTCTTCATCTGAGAAAGAAAAAAGACTACATCTTATGAAATACTGGAAAGGTGGTCGATTTTGGATTGTTACCTGCTTATCCTGTTTCCTAATCATGGGAGCAGTATTCGCCTTACCGCATGAAATTTCTTACAGGAAAGAACGGTTAGCGTTGACCTATAAAAACAAAAGTCGGGCTTTTAAAATAGGTGATCGAATTAAAGTCAAAACTTTGGGAGAAAAAAGATAAAAGGTCGTCTCAGCTCTTTTGATGGGAAACACATTCATATTGACGGCAAAGCTGTTGCAATAGAAGAGATTAAAATGGTGAAAAAGCAGTCCGGTGCACTCCTTTTCTTTGGTATTTTATCCCTGATTGGTGGCAAGCTTTTATTTATAGTAGGTTTAGCAGCATCAGTCTCTAGCGGATCCTTGTTCTTATCCATATTGGGAATCATCCTTTTTATCACAGGTTTTGGGATGATAGTTGGATATGCTGCAGCTTGATTCTAACATAGCGCTGTCTGATCGCTTCTTTCTATCTTAAGATTCTACATTCAGCATTCTACAACTCTCCTCTTCTCGCAACCAACACCTCCTTGATCTCGTGCATACGTTTGGCATCCAGTTTGTAGTTCCACATCACCAGGATGGCCAGGCCGGCCGTAAAGGCTGGAGCAATAATGTCTGCCAGACTTAGCCGGGTAAGGGTTTCAGTGGTTTGTAGCGCAGCATTTTGATCGAATCCTACCAGTTTCAGAATCAAGCCTCCCAACACCAACGCCAGGGCCAGTCCCAGTTTGACCATCCACCAGTAGATCGCCCCAAAGGTTCCTTCCTTGCGCAGCATGCTGTTTTCCAGTTCAATTTAGTATTATTGAAATGAAATCTTTCACGAGTTAAACACATGCTCTTTGATAGATCATTTGGCACAAAATGGCTTGAATAAAACCCATGTGATATGTCAATTAAATTAATCTCCCTTAAAGCCGGACTCCTTCTGCTTTCCTTAATCTTGGGCTATTCATGCAATTTGGATAAACAAGTACCTATTACTCCCCTCTACCTTTTAGAACTCAACAATACCAACCTCCTGGTAACCGAAGTAGCCAACCAGCTGACGGAGCCCTGGGAAATCCTCTGGGGACCGGATGCGCATATCTGGTTTACCGAACACCGGGGTTTCATATCCAGGATGGATCCCACTACTGGTTACTGGAAGCGGCTAACCAGCATCCCCAAGCTGCATTACGAACGCACTTCCGGTGTACTGGGCATGGTATTGCATCCCGATTTTGAGGATGAGCCTTATGTGTATGTGCATTATACTATCGATAATCCTACCCCGGATGATCCGGAACGCATTACTTCCGAAGTGACACGGTATACCTATGTGGCTCAATCCGATACGCTTATTCAGCCGAAAAAGATATTGGCTGACATCCCCGGTCAACCCTGGCACAACGGATCACGCCTGCTCCTTACCCCTGATCATAAGCTCATCCTCGCTACCGGGGATATTGGTGATGATGAAGGGTCGCAAGACCCGAATACTCTCACTGGCAAAATGCTTCGTATGAATCTGGATGGGTCTATCCCCGAAGATAATCCCATAAAAGGTAGTTACGTTTATTCCATCGGGCACCGCAACACCCAGGGTCTGGTTTATGCGAACAACCGTATCTATAATTCGGAGCATGGACCAAATAATGATGACGAGATTAACATCGTGCAGCCGAGCCAAAATTACGGTTGGCCGGAAGTGGAGGGCTACTGCAACACCCAGCATGAGTTGGAGTTTTGTGCGGGCACATCCGTTATCGAACCGCTAACGACCTGGACACCCACCATTGCCCCGTCGGGTCTGGACTATTACGATCATCCATCGATTCCGGAATGGAACAACAGCCTCTTACTCGCCAGCCTGAAGGGCCGTTCCCTGCGAGTGTTGACTCTAAGTGCCGATGGCAACCAAATCACCCAGGAAGAAATCTATTTTCAGCAACTCCTGGGACGCATCCGGGACGTTTGTGTTTCGCCGGAGGGCAACATCTATATCTCTACCAGCAATACCGATTGGCATCCCAACCTGCAAGGCTGGATGTACGAGGGATTGCCCAAGGCAGGCGATGACCGAATCATTCGGATATCGGCTGTTATACCGCCTAGTCTGGATCTGGCAACTATTCCCAGAATTCAAGCCGATACGACTCCTATACCGCTATTCAACGAAGATTACGAGTATATGGCCAATAGCGAGGATTTAGGGACTAGCCTATACGTACGACACTGCGCAACTTGTCACCTTCCGGGTGGTAACGGAGTGCCGGATGCCATCCCACCCCTGGTCAATAGTGAATGGGTAACGGACGACAAAGCCAGACTGATTCAGTTAACGCTCGAAGGCTTGTCCGGTAAGATCCAGGTAGCCGGCACCACCTATAATGCGATTATGCCGGGCTATGCAGTCTTGCTCACTGATCCGGAAATAACAGCTATATTGAATTTTATCCGCACCGAATTCAATGAGGAGACGGAACTGATTTCGGTGGAAGAGGTCCGGCAGATCAGGGCTGGAAAGACGTTTTAATTTATACCTGTCGGTTAGACAATCCGCATGTAAAAACAAACCATGAAAAAATTATTCTTGGGGTTAGTGCTCTTTTCCCTTCTTTTAAGCTGTAGCACAGATCCATTTGACCAGCATTTTGTAACCGATGATATCGAAAACTTTTGGGAGGCTTATACGCAAATAATAGCCACCGAGGATACGTCCCTTCAGCAGCAATATCTGAGGGATTTATACCTCCATAAAGGCACAGCAGGGCTTCGGGGTTTAATAGCTACAAGAAGATATACCGAAGAGGATTTTTTAACGAGTATTCATGCCTATCCCCAATTCTGGAAATCCTTACAACCCAATACCGAAGATTTGGCAAAATATCAAAATGAAATAAAAAGGGATATTAAGAAGCTCAAACAATTATACCCACCTTTAAAGCCTGCCACTATTTATTTTAGTATTGGAGCTTTCAGAACCAATGGCACTACCTATGAAGGGAATGTATTGATTGGTAGTGAAATGGCGTTGATGGACGATGAAATGGATATGCACGAATTACCAGAACGGTTCCAGGCATTTCGGGATGCTTATAAACCTCTGGACAATCTGGCTCTCCTTTGCACGCATGAATATATACACACCCAGCAGCAAGAGATCGTAAATATCCTGCTTTACGAATGCTTGTATGAGGGAGTCGCAGAGTTCTTATCCTGCAAAGCGACCGGGAAACCTTCCAACACCCCAGCCGTACTTTTTGGAAAAGAAAACCAGGAAGCGGTAGTGGCGCAATTTGTGGAAGATTTATACCTAACACAAAATAAATACAATTGGCTTTGGGGAGAAAATACCAATGCCTTACAGGTTCGGGATCTCGGCTATTACATCGGCTATGAAATTTGTGAACGCTATTACAATAATGCAGCAGATAAACAAAAGGCGGTACGGGAGCTAATCGAATTAGACTATACGGATGAGAAAGAAGTAGAGCGTATTGTGGACGCATCCGGACTCTTACCTAAGTCAATAACACAATTGTATAACGAATACGAAAGTAAGCGACCTACTGTGCTTGGAATTGAGGAATTTGAAAATGGGAGTCAAAGTGTAGATTCGGATATTAATCAAATTACCGTACTCTTTTCGGAGCCGTTAAATGGACGTGAAAACGGACTCGATTTCGGACCATTGGGCAAGGCGTATTATCCCAAAGTGAATAATGCAACCAGGCAATGGGAGTCAAACAATCAATCTTATTCGTTCCGAGTTGATCTAGAACCCGGTAAAATATACCAGATGACCATCGGAGAGAACTTTCGATTGGAAAATGGGATCCGGTTGAAGCCTTATCTGATTGAATTTCAGACTAAACCGTAGGTTATTTTTTGGAAATAAATTTAACACCCTTACATGTTGCATCTGTTACACCAGCGTCTACTACCGATTGTAAGATAAAATCACCCACTATGACTCATTAAAGTAAGGTATTCCGAATCTTGTGTATCATTGGCATTTTGCTCTTACTTTTCATCGCACTATTCCATGCCAGTGGGTTCAACTACATTAGTGGCTTGGTTGAATCCTCCAAGGTTTCCGACTTAATCAAATCGATCTTCCACGTGCTCTTTATCCTACCGACCATTCAGCTTATCGGCCTGGCTACGTTCGGGATCATGGCTTTATACCTGAAGGAGGAAGCCAATAAGATCCTGATCCCCCTCGCCGTTCTCGTGTTGGTAGATGCTTTGCTAGCCTTTTACCTCAATGCGCTTATTCCCGGACTAGTTCTGGCCGTGCCCGCCATCTTGTTTGGAATTGCTGCTTATCAAAATAGGGGTTAATAGGCAGCAGCAGATAAATGACCTTCTTTACTGGAAGCCATCTCAAAAATGCTTTTGATGCCGAAAATGAAGGACTTTGGTACCAGATGAGGCGCAAAAACGGGGCCTAGCCGTAGCTAAGTGACGCTTTTTGCAACGAAATATGGTGCCAAAAGACACATTTGCAGGCCAAAGGGTATTATTGAGATGGCTTCTAATCGTTCTATCCTAGTTGTGATCTTCAGTCGGCGTACACCTGTATACCTAACGATTGAAACGCATAGTAGAAAGTTGTAAATTTTCAAAAACTAAGTAGCAACTTTGAGGATCATTACCCAAGCCAACGCCATAGTATTTATCTGCCTAATTTCAACTATCTCATTAGAGGGCTGGCCTTGGGGACGTCCGCTTTGCAAGATAAGTTGGGTATAAACCCTTACTCCACCAACTTCGCAGGAATAGTCAGATAAAAAATGCCCATTTAAAATCCTATTCCGCACCATAGGTCTTATACCGAATATTTTTAAATGCAACCGGCCCATGATCTCCCTGAATCATCAGTGGGCCTAGCGGCTGTTCATCTTCAAAGGCGGCTGCCCGGGTAGGACCGGTCACGATTTCATTTTCGTGGAGTAATATCCCATTCAGCCACACTTCTTCAAATTTAGCCGGGGCAATTTTCTGCCCTTCCTCATCAAACTTGGGAGCTCTGAATTTAATCTTGAATTGCTGCCACAAGCCGGGAGCCTTAGCGGCATTGACCCTGGGGCTCCGGCCTTCGTAACCTGCCTCTTCTTCCGGTTTGGAATTGTCCCAGCGTTCATAGATACCACCTATATCATAATGCTGAGGATCATCTGTACCCCAGCTGTCCAGCAGTTGAATTTCATATCGTCCTTGAAAATATAATCCCGAGTTGGATCCCACCGGCATCATGACATCCAGTTCCAGGTCCAGGTCTCCGTGTTCCATCACGGTGAATAAATGAAATCGGTTCCAATCAAAATCTTCGCCCAGGGCTGCTTCATCCTGTTCCTGAAAATCGTTGACAAGGACACCGGTTCCCGGTTGGGTACGGAACGACCACTCTTCTTCCCGATTTACGCTAATGTCCCCCACTATTTTCCAGTTATCCATCGTTTCTCGAAACGGACTAAGGTCATCAAGTGATATGGGATGGTAGGGAAGTTCGGTGGTGCTTGTTGTTTCGATATTGGATTTGGTAGAAGGGGGATCGTTGGTGCAGCCTGAGGTCAGAAATAATAAACTTACGGATGTCAAGCCAAACACGATGAGCAATGGGTAGGATATAGATTTAAGCATACTTAGACGAATTAAGCGTTCACAAACAGGAATAATGTAACCATTAGAAACTTTTGAACCCTACAGAAATTGGGTTTAATGGCTGTTACATTTAGTTTTCCATTTATTTAGACAAGCACAAGCCCCCTACTCATCCCCACGGATCTTCCCCTTCCAATCGCGAAAGGTTTGAGTGGTTCCGACTAGACCATGCTCGTTCGTTATGCCTTCGAATACCAAAGGCATAAAAGGACCTGGTTGTTCCCTAATCGCCCAGGCCATAGCTCGAAACAAAATGATCCGGAACTCCGGATCGAAATAGGTGAACGTATTGTGACCGGCCGTAGTGCCGAATACGCGCCCCTGCCCTATTTCATAAGTCCACATAATGGGCGAAAGCGATTTGGAAAGCATCGCCTGCCCAACCGGACCTTCACTATCATCTTCCGGACCGGTGGGGACTCTTCCCAGCACATCTACGGCTGGTTCCTGAAACAGATCCCAATAGAATTCATCCACCAGGTTCAGCGTTTTGGGAAAGCCCTTAAAAACAGGATGATCATTTTGAATTATTACTGGCGCATAAATAGCACCCCAACTAGATTCTTCATCGTTCCATGCCATACCCAGACAAGCCGATAATCGCTTCCCTTTTTTAGCCGGGCGCATGATGGCGGTCTCATGCAAGGCGACTATGCCCCCGCCCTGCTCTATAAAAGCTTGCAGCTGAGCAAATTGCTTTTTCTTTAAGGATGGCAAATGCAAATACATCACCAACAAATCCGCCGTCTCAAATTGCGTTTGGGTTGGGAAAAAAAAGGCTTCTTCCACTTTCACTCGGGGCACATCTTGTAACAGATTTACAAAGGTGTCCTTTATCCGTACATAATCGTGATTGCCCGGTTCATGGTCGTTATCATAACCATAAACCCAGACGATGTTCAGGTCTCGGGAAGGCGTCTCCGTTTCAATGGGGCCAATTATGGCTTCCACCTTTTCTTTGGGGAATAAAGGTTTGGGTTGTTGCCAAGGGTGTTGGCTAAATACTTGTACAGCAACCCAAAAGCTGCTCCACAAGCAGATGATTGATTTTTGATTTAATGCTTTCACTTACTCAGCTAGTTCAGCAATCTTCATATCCTTATTGTCCCAATGGTCATCTTCGTAGAATTCGTAACCCGTTGGCTTGTAGGTGCCAATAATATCCACCATTGCTTTTTCCGGTACGGGCATCTCCAGAAGGTAGTAAGTCGCATTCACAAACATCCGCCGCACCCCTTCAGAGAGCATATCGGTAGAGGCCCCGATAGTAGACGTAAAGGCCATGCCTTTCTGGCCACCGGGAATTTGATAGCTTTTGGTCCAAGCGATAGGCATCATAGGATCATTGAGATCCACCTCCACTTCCTCGTCTTCTTCATTCTCGCGCATATCGGTTCCGGCAGGCTCAGCATCGGTTGGACGCATCCCGTATAAGGGATCGTTTTCATCGTACTCGGCTTCCCGCTCAGTAACCTGTCCCAACACAATGGGTTTGGAATCGCCAGGTAATGGCAAACGAACGCCGTATACATCGGATGGCCCCCAAATAGCGCCCTGCTCAATACCGGTTAACACCGGATGATCCTCTGCTCCGGGTGCCACCATCCCGAGCGTACTCTGGTGGCGGTGCTCACCGTGGTGAGAGATCCATTTCTCTCCCAGAATAGCGCGCCCGAAACCACCATCCCATTCATCTTCTTCCTCATAAAAGCTGCCGTAGTGCCCATACGAAGTTTCAAAATCAATGTCTTCAAACATAAAAGCATGGGTAGCCGTACGGATGCCGATCAATGGCTTTCCACTTTTCAAATAGTCATCGAAATGCTTCATCTGCTCATCTGGCAAGGCCCGAAAGCGGGTAAACAGAATCATCATATCTGCATCGGCCAGTTTATCCAGCCCCGGGATATTACTCAGGTAGTTTGGATCTACGATTCCGGGTTCAGCTGGATCCTGGGCGAAAAGTACTGTGGTTTTGAATCCATGGTGATTCGACAGAATTTTGGCCAGCATCGGCAAGGCCTCCTCCGAGCGATACTCCTCATCGCCAGACACCAATACCACATGGGGCATATCCGGCTTTCCGTCCATGGTAATCCACTGCATCGGCTCATCAGAAGCCTCCGATTGAGTCGTAGTGGTTGAAGAATCACAGGCTGCAATCAAAAGTGCAAGCGCCAAAAATTGAATTAGCCTCATCATTTTTTTATTTTAGGTAAGGGAATTAAAATTGGGGTACAGGACTTAGGTGTTTCAGGGTTCCGGGGTTGGAGTGTTTCGATAATCCTTGGAAGGGCCGATGATCAGTAACATCTACCTGGTATAGGCAACATGCGCATTTAAATAGTACCATCCGTCAAGTTTCTTTTTACCCAAGCCCTAGCCGTGTATTAATGAAAAATTGGAACAATAAACTTGGCTGACAGAACCCCTCCGTCTTAGCTTAACAAAGGCTCCAACTCCGCCTTGATGTACTTCCCGTCATCCAGGGTAACACCATCCGGGTTGGTAATAGCGCCATCGCATTCGTCCTCCATAATAATCCAGCCTTCATAGCCGGAATCGACCAAATATCGGGTGATGCCCTTCATATCGACCACCCCTTCTCCGGTAGGTGCCCAACGACCATCTGCAAACATATCCTTATAATGGACCAGATTGACCCGATCCCGGTATCGCTTAATGATTTCCAGTGGATCCATATCCACCTTGGCAATATGCCCTACATCGGGTGTATAGCCGATCCAACCGGGATTCAAGCCTTCCATCAATATCTTGTAATCCTCTTCTGTCCTAAAAACCGATCCTTCCGGAGAATTCGGATGATAAGAGGAAGGAATACCCTGGTCATGTGCCCGCTCAGCTAAGGCATTGATGCAGCTAATGAGGTTCATTTGTCGCTCCCGCAAGTGGCTTCGGTCCGTACCCGGCATCTGGACGGGCAAATAAAGAGTGCCGGGAAAGTGCTTCAAAAAGGCAATCCATTTATCCCCATTAATTGTTTCCTCATCTGTTTCTTTCGGGTGTCTCCAATCTTCTACGTGCACCAGAGCCACTAGGTCAAGCCCATGCTTGTCCAGCATCTCCTGCATAGCCACTGGATCTGCTTCATGGTGAAAAAAACTGGTTTCCGGTTCAATTCCCGTAAAGCCCGCCTCCTTAATCACCCCCATGATGTGGTTTAACTTTCCTTTGTAGGTTTCCCCGGGCATCTGCCAGGTGTAGGTTTCACAAGCTAATCGTATCGCTGCCATATGATCAGTGCTTTAAAAGGAATTCAGTAGTAATGGTGTTGAAGCGTTCTAGGTCCTCCCAATGGTGGACGTGCCCGCCTTCCGGGAAAGAAACGTATTCCGATCCCGCAATGCCTTCGTGCAGCACTTTGGAAAAGGCTGGTGGAGTGAAAATATCCATGTCGCCCACCGTGATTAAGGTAGGGTGCTTGATCTGCGATAAACGGGAGACAGTGTCGTGGTGAATACACGCATCCAGTTGTCCTTCGAAGCCTTGCTGACTCTGCATATTGGGATTATTGGCAGCTGCGGTCTGACCCGCTTTCAGGTCTTCCAGGCCATGCTCATAGTAAGGAGGCGCAAAGATCCAGAGCTGGAGCAACTCCATAAACTCGCTTGGCTTGCTGGTGATCCGAAGTTTCTTCAGATTTTCGTATACGGTCTTGGCGTAATTGTTGAACTTGGGCCAGGTACTTATCAAGGCCAGACATTGTACTCGATCCGGATAGTTCAGGGCCAGTTCCTGAGCAATAGCTCCTCCCATGGAAATTCCGGCCACTCGGGCTTTTTCGATGCCAGCGTCATCCATAACAGCAATGGTATCAGCCGCCATCATCTTGGTGTTGTAAGGACCTACCGGCTGATCGGACTTACCTACTCCTCGATTATCTACAAGGATGCATCGGAAGTGTTTTTCATACTCCTGGACGTGCTTTTCCCATACATTTCCGTCAGCTCCGAAGCCCATGATCAAGACCAGGGGTTCACCGGAACCGCGTTCCTGGTAAAAAATTTGAGTCCCGTTCGAATTTGCGTATGTACTCATGGTATCTGTTGGATGGTGTTTTCGACAAATGGAATGGCCTTTTTGGCATCTTTCTCGGTAGTCGGGCAAAAACAGAAGTCAAAGCACCACCAGTCCAAAGGCTCCACCTCATCCCGTATTGCCTGAATCACTTCAACAAAATCAATATGACCCTCGCCAAAAGGAATGTGGGAACTCGTCTCCTCATCGTGCAGGGTGCCATCGCTATCGATCAAGTGAAAGTGGCCAATATGTCCAGAAAGCATGCCTGCCAATTCCACAACACCTCCTTCCAGCACTTCCCGTTTACCGGTCTGGCGAGCACCTACTACCGAACACATATACGCATGACTGGTATCAAATAATACCTTGAAATTGGGATGATTAACTGCTTCAACAATGGCTTTGATCTCACTTGGCTTATTCAACCAAAAACCAGGCTCGAATTCCCATACCAGTCGGACTCCGGCTTCCTGACATCGTTGAGCAGCCGCATTCCAGGTATCGGCCAGTCGATCGAAGCGCAGCTTGTATTCATCCTCCGGTAATTCATCGGGCGGACTAATCGTATCTACCCGAAGAATATGAATGTCTAAATCCTGGCAGAAGGCCAGCATCGTATCAATTGCCTGAAGATGGTCTGCTTTGGGAACTACTGCAGCCGGTACATGGCGAAAATCAGGAGCATATCCGGATATGCCCAGTCCCTTATCTGCAATCTCTTTTTTGAGGGTTTGTCTTTTTTCGGTAGTGTTGTAATCTTCCGGATGGGGGTGCGGCCGAAATCCGTTGATCTCGATCCCGTCATATCCGGCTTCAGCGCAATAATTCAGGAAGGCCTCAAAGGACCAGGGGTTACTTTCGAACGGTCCGAAAGAAAAGGCCCAGCTTCCCAGGGAGAATTTAGGTCGTTTCATGCGTAAAGTGGTGTGTATGCTTTGGTTAGGCAGCTTCCCATTGCTGCCGGATAAACTGTATTCCTGCTGTGTAAATTTCGTTGGTCGGTGAAAAATCCCGCCAGACGTTTATGGCATTGGCAAATTCGGGTATTGCCATACTGAACGCTTCGATGGTCAACCAGCCATCGTAACCCATCGTTTTTAAGGACGGGAATACCTCCGACCAGTTCACTTGCCCCTTGCCGGGCGTTCCCCGATCGTTTTCACTGATGTGTACATGCTTCAAATGCGGGCCGATAGTTTCAATTGCTGTGCGTTGGCTTTTCTCCTCAATATTGGCATGATGCGTATCAAATAAACCACCTAGATTGGGCAGATCAATTGCTTCCACCATTTGCCGTAGCCCTTCCATGGTATTCACCAGGTAACACTCGAATCGATTGAGCGCCTCCGGGGCAAATATCAAGTTAGTTCCCTGGGCATATTCTCCGGCTTTGCGCAGCATCTCTATACTCCACTTGTGTTCATCTTCAGTAGGCGGTTGACGGGTAAAGTAAGCGAAGGCGGAATGGTAAGGTCCACAGAGCACCTCTATCCCGGCTGCCTCACACATGTCAATAGCCCATTTGAGCCTTTCCAGTCCAGCTTCCCGAAGCTCAGGTTTGGGACTGGCTATGTTTTGGTGTTCTTCCAGCGATGTGACTGCTGTCCGACCCAACTCCATTTCATCGAGAAAGGCGCCAAGCTTTTGATGTGCTGCCAAGTCCCCTGCACCCAATGGCAACTCAATACCATCGTAACCAACCGCTTTTAATTTTTCGATGATGGGATAATGCTGCTCTGTAACGTGGTTGGTCCAGAGCAACATATTCATACCGATTTTCATGCCTAGGTGTTTTAGGGCGCAATTAAACCAGATTTCTTTCTCCTGTCGATTCAGCGGTTTCCAATTCCACCGGTTTATATCCCCCTTTTGAACGGAAATACAAAATCAGGGCGATATAACAAAGCATCATGAAGATGGGGAATAATGCCACAGTGCTCAATGCCGCTTTCTTGGCTTTATTGATGATACCCGTTATGGTATCCTTATCCTCTGCCGGAGCCTCTTCCATTTTCTCTCCATTCAAGCCGAAATAGGATCCGAATACGCCACGCTTTTCATCCGTCACATAGGTATCGTGCAGTTCTGTATTGTTGACTTCATCGTAGGCAGCTACATTCTTGTCAATGGCAGTATCCTGGATATTTCCTAAAAAAGAGGCACCCACGATACCTACCCCAAGCATCCCAACAGCGGCTACACCATTCAAGGTCAGAGCGCCACCTTTCGGGAATTGTTCTGAGACAATACCCAGGGTGGTTGGCCAGAAAAAGGCTTTTCCGAACCCATATAGGGTGGCAGCAGCCAGAATCACCAGTCCCTCTGCCCGGGAAAGGAAGACCAGTCCCAAGGCAGCAACTGCAGAGCATACGGCCAGCAAACCTAAAGGAGAAAGTTTATGCACAATAGGACCCGCATAAAAACGCAGGATCGCCATGATAGCCGAAGTATAGACCAATAGCCACAGCGGATCAATACCCAATTTTAACAGCTCAGGTTCCATGAGCGGGGTGATCCAGCTGTCGGTGCCTAATTCGGTAGTCGCTAGCGGGATCATGATGATCAGGAAAAAGATAAATAAGGCATTTCCCCAAGACCGGGCATAGTAACCATAAACTGCGGTAAGAATACCAATGGAAGCGTAGATCAGTAAGGATGGGAAATTGAATACGCGGCCAATTTCGGCCATGATCAGGGAAACGATGATCAAGGCACCTACGATACCTACCTCCTTCAACATTTCAATGTAGGAAACCCCGGCCGCTACCCGTTCATTGATCGGAAATTTCCGATTCCAGAGCATGATCAGGTAAATGAAAGTTGGTAGCGCGATCAGCGCTACTTTATACTGCCAGGCAATATCTCCAAGGGAAATCGCCAATAACCCCCCCAGGACCAGGCCTCCGGGCCAGCCGGCATGTAGGATATTCAGCCACTTGGTCTTATCCTTGTTGAACATAGTGGCCACCACTGGATTGATGTAAGCCTCTACCGTTCCATTACCAAGTGCTACAATGAACGTACCGATGTACAGCATCCAATAGCCGGTTGCGAAAATGGTAATCACCGCAGACAAAATGTGGCAAACGAAACCAAACAACATCGCGTTTCGATAACCTATCTTATCAATTACCAGGGAGAACAGAACAATACTAATGGCAAATGGCCATAAGCCTACCCCCAGAATCTCTCCTTTTTGCGTTTCAGATAGCCCGAATTCAATACCCCATTCATTAATGATTTGGGTACGGACCACGAATCCGAACGCCGTTGCAACCAGGGCGATAAAACACCCCCAAAATAAAAGCTGATCATTCCTTTGCTGATCGGCTGATGCTGTTTTTGTTTGTTCCATCGGTATAGCTCAGTTGTTTGTTTTTCGAATTATAGATTCCGCCCAAATTATGGATCGTATTTTGAATTTTACCACTAACGGCCTCTTGATTCTCCCCTTTTATTTCATAAGCGATCTCCAATTGCCATACCGGGCTGATGGTTGGTAATTCGATAAACACGGTTTGCGCATCCGGCTCTATGGTAACAGAAGCTATTTCCACAGATTTTTCATTGAACCGGTCCGAGCCATACTCATATGTCCGTTTTAACTCCCACGTCTTGACTGTGAAATTGGAAGGCACTACGGAAGCCGGATCCAATTTGTCCGAAAACTTAACTCGCATGCCGTTTTCGTGAGCATTCAGCTCGACCGGAGCGTAAACCGGCTTGCCAGTATACCGAACCCGGTACAAAGCGCCACCGCGCGCTACCTGTATAGACCCCCAAGCCGACATACCACAAGCGTATAAGTGCCCGTCTTCCGGATTAAACCGGCCGCGCATCACTCCAGTCTGGAAGGTGGGGATAGGCAGGTGGGCTATTCCGCCTTGTATTTGTCCATTTACGCGTTCGTGGGGTACAATCAGTACGCGGCCATATCCATAGGACAGATGTATCAGTTGTCCGTTCAGTGGCCCCCACTGTTCTGAATCTACCCAAAGAAGCTCTGAGGGAGACATATCCATTTCGCGATCCACCCAGGTCAAAGGCTGGATCATCGCTTCGTTGGAAGGATCATCCGGAGCATTGTAGCCCCACATATTACCGTAGAATCCTTTCCGATCTACCCAATTGATCCGGTTCATGGGATTCCAGTTGCCTTCCTGATCAGTCAGAATAAAGCTACCATCCGGATTAATGCAAACCCCGTTGGGCGCCCGGAAACCATAAGCCATAATTTCGGAGGAAGAACCGTCTTTAGCCACTTTGATCAGCGTACCATGCTGAGGGATTAAAGCCTCTCGAGCGTGGCGAGCGCCTTTGGCATAATAGAAATTACCCTCCGAATCCGTTTGTAGTCCCATGGCAAATTCATGGAAGTGATCGGTTACCTGATGGTCGTTATTGAAGCTTTCGTAATAGTCGATCCCACCATCACTATTCAGATCATGCAGGCGAACCATTTGGTCGCGGCAAGTCACATAGATCTGCTCATCTATCACTTTCACACCTAAGGGTTGGAACATGCCGGAAGCAATCCGCTTCCAGGTCAGCGTACCTGCATCTTCCAGCAATCCTTCTACGATCCATACATCACCTTCGGTACAAACTACAACTGCTTTGTTGCGATCTTCAAAGAAATCGATCCCGCCCATTCTTAATCGGCTATTCCATTTGTTTTCAGTGGGCGCTACCAGATAATCTACCTGGAAAGGACCTTCTGATCTGGATTTGTTCACCATCGTAGTCATCTCCTCCGGATAGTGTTCCGGGCCACCTTGGGTAAATTGGTCGAGATCGAGCGGTGCTTCAGATTTGGCAGCAAATTGATCTACCCCATCTTTTTCAGGAGAAATAAAGATCTTGACCAGGTATTCTTCTCCTCCGTTAAAAGTCAAAAAGTTTTGACCATTTTCCGTGCTTAACGAGGCGCCATTACCTTTCACAGCTACGCCATTCGCTTCAGGGGCAACATGTGTTTTGAGCCCTCGCATCACATTTTTCACCTTCAGGGTTCGGGTATAGACGGGTTGATCACCATTGTATTCTACATCCAGATATTCGAGTACTTCTGAATCTCCCACAT
The DNA here is from genome assembly GCA_964641965.1 of uncultured Saprospiraceae bacterium. Taxonomy (GTDB): domain Bacteria; phylum Bacteroidota; class Bacteroidia; order Chitinophagales; family Saprospiraceae; genus JAJDFU01. The sequence continues at coordinate 58,891 of CAZXLD010000011.1, forward strand.
AGTAAGAGATGATTACTTTTTCTTCGTGATGGTAAATTCCTTTCAAACGCGCCCAATCTTTGGGCAGGGGGCCAAACTTTCGACCATCGCGGGCAGTAAAGCGAGGATCATCAAAATTGCCGCTTTGAGGGTTTGCCCAGCCCGGCATGGTCGGATTACTAAAATGTAAATCACCAATAGTCCGAGGTGAAATATTGTGTCGATCATTCAATAGAATACCCATCCAATCGATAAATCCTTCTCCGGAATAACCACCGGCTACTCGCAATAAATCGTGATCAAAAATCATCCAGGATTTTCCTTTAGACACCCCACCGGGGCCATCATCCAGCCGAACAGCAACCCCTTTGTAAGCGAAATTGGACTTTGACCAATCTTCGTCGGGTAGTGGTTCCCCCTCATCCGACATTTCACGCTCCGGCGTTTCTTTTCCAGCCAATTCGTAGGTATTGATCAGAAAATCGCCATAGTCCATATCTGCATGTGGAGTCTGTTCCATGGGTTCTGGACCGAAGGAATTCCCTGTTGGAAGGGTGGCTAGGTAATCACTGGTTATCTCGTTGTAATTTTCGGGATCGTATGCTTTCATGTAGGCCTCCCGGATAAATTTGATTACGGCATATTTTTCACGGGGAACCAACTGCATTTGTGCCGGCATGGCACCATAGCCTCGGGTGAGCACCTGATACATGGAAAAAGGATCGCTTCCAACCTTGTATTGACCTTCCCAAAACTTTTGCGCAATGGGCAAAGACCCTGCAAACTCTGGCGTACCGTGGCAATTCTGACAGACTTTGCTGTAGATTTCCATACCCTCCTCTGCGTAATCCTCCGGCTCCTCCATAATCTCTTCAACTATGCCCTTGTGATCGACATCAGCTTCATAGTCGGCTACTTGATCTTTGGCCAGCATAAATTCTACGCCGGGGTGTAAATCAACAGTTTCACTATTGCCTCCACCGCAGCCAACCATCGTGAAAAGGCCTAGGATGGCTAGGACCAGGTGACTGAATTTAATTGTGTTCCAATTCATTGATTGTTTCATCTTGGGTTTTTTTGACATTACCTTCTGTTACCTATAGCTGAAAGGGCTACCTAACTATGGATTCACTTTTGAAACCGAAGAGTTGTTTAGAATGTCTTTCTTCAAGAAACCTTTGCAGATAATAAGAGCATGACAGATCAAGCTCTCAAAGAAAGCAATTTTTTAGTTACTAATTAAGTGTTAGAAAGTAAAAGAGAATAAATTCCGGATTGATTTAAGTTTAACCCCATTTAATTGTAAAATTCCGGTCAGGATCTGCATTAAATTAGGACTGGAACAAGTCCGTCAGTTTGGCCTCCTTGTAATTCGGAAGAAAAGCCACCGGTGGATTCAGGTGCTGAAATTCCTTTGGCGGATGGGTAGTCGTGATCACGACCAGGGCGCATCCTGCCCGTTGAGCTGCCTCTGCTCCCGCAGGCGTATCCTCGAAAACCAGGCATTCAAGCGGGTCAATTTCAAGCTTTGCAGCCACCTTCAGGTAGATTTCCGGATCGGGCTTCCCCTTTTCCACATCCCGGGCATGTAGCACGGTTTGGAACATAGACCGAATCTGGAGATTGTCCAGCACAAAATCTACATTCTCCGGAGGAGCAGCCGTTCCTATACCCATCGGAATAGCAGCCGTTTGAATTTGGTCTAAAAAGTCCGGCAAGCCATCGATCAATCGAAGTTCCGGCAAAAAGATCTTGCGATACTCCGCTTCCTTTTCCATAGAAATACGCCGACGATCATCCGGGGTAAAGCGATCTCCAAACAAGCGCTCCAGAATCTCCTCATTGATGCCGTGTACACGTTGTCGAACCTCTTCCAATTCAAGATCCATACCCAATTCTTTCAGCTTCTGCTGCCAGGCTCGGTGGTGCACCATCATGTTATCGATCATAGTGCCATCCAAATCGAAAATGATTCCTTTCATGCTTGTCCGTAATAAGCGCCTGCTCCGTGCTTACGTTCATAGTGTTTTTGAATAAGGGCATCTTTTAGACGAGGCGCATCCGGCCGAATTTGCAAGGTGAGCAAAGCCATTTTAGCGAGCTCTTCCAGCACTTTACTGTTGTGCACTGCTTTTGCAGCATTTTTGCCCCAGGAAAATGGGCCATGATTACCAATCAGAACCATCTCTACCTCCTGGTAATCCAATTCCTTTTCTTGAAAACAATCCAAAATCTGTTGACCCGTATTGTGTTCGTAATTGCCCTGGATCAGGTCATCGCGCATAGGAGGAGCACAGGGGATATCCTTGGTCAGATAATCCGCATGGGTGGTACCGAAAATTGGGATATCGCGCTGCGCCTGCGCCCAGGCGACAGAATAGGTGGCATGAGTGTGACAAACGCCTCCAACGGCTGGCCACTCTCGGTAGAGGAATGAATGGGTTTTGGTATCGGATGAGGGTCGAAGCTTTCCTTCAACTACCTCATTGTCGTAGTCCATAATCACAATGTCGTCTACCTCAAGATCGTTATAGGGAACACCGCTGGGCTTGATAGCAAACACGGCCTGATCACGATCTACCTGGCTGACATTTCCAAAGGTATAAACGACCAAATCCAATTCGGGCAATTCCATATTAGCTTCATAGCACGCCCGTTTTAATTCTTTATAGTTTCCCATTCATCAGTTGTTTATGTGTTCTTCAACGAACTGTCCCAGCTGATCGTATTGCCTGTACAGCCGATTATAAAATTCAGATGTCGAAGGATTTGGAACATAAGTAGTCTCAAACCCGTTGCCCATTGCCTCAACTGCGTGTTTTAAATCCGGATAAATGCCGGCTGCAGTCGCTGCATACATTCCGGCTCCCAGGGCTGGCGTCTGCTCTGATCGGGCTACTTTGATAGGCATACCCAACACATCGGCCAGCGTCTGCATAATAAAGGATGATTTTTTGGCTACTCCTCCGATACCTACTACTGTTTTTATTTCTACTCCTTCTTCCTCAAACCGCTCCACGATCTTCCGGGATCCAAAACAGATCGCTTCCACCAAAGCTCGGAAGAGTTGGGGTGCCTTGGTGCCCAGGCTTAAATTAACGATGGCAGCCTTTAGCGCCTGATTAGCATCCGGCGTACGACGGCCATTGATCCAATCCAGCGCCACGGGCATGCTTTCAGTCAATGGCACTTGTTCTGCCTGTTCGGATAACTTTGCAATTAGAGCATTGCGAATGGCTTCTTTTTCTTCTTGGGCTAAAGAAGTCAGATGTTCAATCGGCCAGAACAGCACATCCCGAAACCAGGCCAACAGATCACCAAACGCAGATTGCCCCGCCTCCAGGCCAATCATACCCGGAATGACGGATCCATCTACCTGACCGCAAATCCCTTTTACGGTGTTTTCAGTTATGGAATCGTTGGAAGAAACGATGATATCGCAGGTGGATGTGCCCATGACCCGCACCAGGGTAAACTCCTCCACTTCAGCCCCTACTGCGCCGGCATGTGCATCGAAGGTTCCAACCGAAACCACCGTCTCTACCGGCAGCCCGACTTTAGCCGCCCATTCAGGAGAAAGGGTTCCGGCAACCTCATCAGAGGTATATGTCTGAGTATACAAATTTCCCTTTAGCTGGACCAGGTAGGGATCCAGTTTACCCAAAAAATCATCCGCTGGCAGCCCGCCCCAGCTTTCATGCCACATCGCTTTGTGCCCGGCAGCGCAGCGGCTATATTTAAAGGTGGATAGGTCTGACCCTCCGATCAATAGATAGGTCATAAGGTCACAGTGCTCCATCCAGGCATGTGCGGCCTGCTTCACGGCCTCATCTTTCCGGATAATGTGCAGGATTTTAGCCCAAAACCATTCGGATGAATAAACACCACCTTCGAAGCGGGTAAAGTCTTCGCCTCCCCAGCTACGCGCCAATTCATTGATCTCTTCTGCTTCTGCAATAGCGGTATGGTCTTTCCAAAGCACCATCATCGCATTTGGATGGTCTTCAAAGCCCGTTTGAAAACAAAGGGGTTCCCCGGATGCAGTAACCGGTACCGGCGATGATCCGGTAGTATCTACACAGATCCCCTTCACCGCATTTGGATCAATATTTGAAGTTTCCACGACTGTTCGAATACAGGCTTCCATGCCCGCCACATGGTCGGCGATATGCTGCCTGAACTGGTTTTGATCCGGCACACAATATTTGCCTTGTTTCCATCTTTCATACCAGTGCACATGGCTTTGCACGGTTTCACCATTGGTGGCATTTACTAATACGGCACGAACCGAATCCGTGCCAAAATCCAGTCCGATAACATGTGGGATCGAGGACATGAAAAGGCTTTTTCGTTATTGTTTCTTACAGTAAGAAAGTTAAAAATAATTCGCTTCCTGCTCTCTACAAAAAGCAGACTTTACTTTGCAGAAGTAGCTGTCCATGGATAAAGTTCTAACAATTGGCTGGGACTGTAATAACCCGATTGGTTTCGAGTGGCCGATCGTACGCGCCCAACCTCTTCAGGTTTGACGGGAGAGGCTTGATTTCCAAAGGAGTTTCGGATAAAGGTCAATACCCCTGCCACTTCATCATCTTCGAGCAAGCCACCAAAACCCGTCATGGGCACCCGGCCGGGGTAGGTTTCCCCGTTTACTTCAATAGGCCCTTGCAATCCGTGGAGAGTAAGCCGAATCAACCGTTCTTTGTCACCCCTGACCCAATCGGAATTTGCCAAGGGCGGAAAACCGGCTGCAGGCAGTCCCATTCCATTTGACTGATGGCAGGTGCCACAATAGCCATCCTGCTGATAAACCCATTGCCCAATATCGAAAAGCTCGGCAGCTTCCCCTTTCAAATGCCCAGGAATAGGCACCTCCTTCTTTTCCAGGATACGCTCTCCCTTGAGCCTGGCTTTTGCAGCTTCCAGGGTCGGAATCATCCATTCATCCAAAGGCTGCTGTTCGGCGACATCCAATATAGCCATTCCTTGTTTTGGGTCTAACCAGGAAGCAGCAACAATAGCTTCCAATCGAACGCGTCCCTGTTTATCCCCAGCTAATTTCTTTAATCGGACAAAGGCATCCGGAAGTTGATCAGTTGTATACCGGATAACCCGAACTCCAGCCGCTCGCACCCGAAAGTCTGTGGCTCCCAAAACCAAGTCCAGCAAGTCAGAATCAACCGCATTTAACCCCCAGCTAACCCAAAGGGCCTCCAGAAGCAGATATTCATAATTGGAATTGTTCGGGTCCAGGCTGCTCACCCAAACATCGAGGGCTGCCCGCACCTGATCCGTAGGCCGCCCCCTGAGGACTCTTCTGGCTCGATATCGAGTTCGATATTCAGGGGCTTTGAGGGCGTCAAGCAGTGTCGGAACATCCGCCTTTTCCAGGTTTATAAATGAGACCAAAGGTAGTTCCGGATAGGTGATGCGGTAAATCCGCCCATGGACATGATCCCGCAACGGATCACGGGCATTGTGTTGCATATGGCCGATCAAAATGTTGTGCCAATCTACCACATAGAGCGAGCCGTCCGGTGCAAACTCCAGATCAACCGGTCGGAAGTTGGGATCATCACTCCAAAGCAGATCTTGTCGAAATTCGGTGTGATAACCGGTTCCGGAATCCTGGACCGCGTGTTGTTTGATGCCCAGGAAGCCAATTGTATTACCCAACAATAGATCTCCCTGAACCTCCTCTGGAAAGTGCCTACTGGATACAAACTCCAATCCGGAGGTAGGACGTACCTGCTGTTCTGGTTCGATTAAATTAAAGCTCAATGGCCCTCCGCTCCCATAAAAGGGCCGCGTTGTGCTGGGAAGCATCCAGCGCATAGCCGGTCCGGAGGTTTCCAAAAAGAAAGGCTGCCCCCACTTGTCAAAGGCAATACCCCAAGGATTGGGAATTTCAATCTGAGCCGTCCGTTCCAATTTCCGCTTCTGCGGGTCGTATCGAAAGAAGCCACCGTTAGTAGCCCGTACCGGCCCATATGGAGTCTCTACATTGGAATGCAGGAAAACACCTTCCCCCATATAAATGGCTCCGGAGGGGTCTGCGCAAAAGGCACTGATAGCATGATGGGTATCGTGGTCGTCGAAACCGCTCAGGAGAACTTCTTCCCGATCGGCGCGATCATCCCCGTCCGTATCGGTATATAGCTTCAGATGAGACCCTTGCGACACATACACCCCTTCAGGAGCCAGCTCGAACCCAATCGGCAAGTGGATGCTATCCAGGAAAGTAGTTTGTTTATCTGCTTTTCCATCTCCATCCGTATCTTCCAGGATTAAAATTTTATCGTTAGGACGCGGGTCGCCCGGTTTGTAATGGGGATAACTGGGCATCACGGAAACCCAGAGACGCCCTGCAGCATCAAAGGAGAGTTGAGCCGGATTGGCCAAATCGGGAAAAGCTTTTTCAGCGGCAAAGAGCTCCACCCGATAGCCGGGAGCGGTATGCAGGCTGCTCAAGGCTTCTTGTTCTTGGAGATAGGTGAGTCGACCATGTTCTTCGGGGTCATAATTGGTCTCCACTGGCGGTAATGTTCCGGTAAATTGGTCTGCTTGATCTACTGCGTAAGGCCGACCCTGGGCAGTAGCCCATATGGCAGAATCCCGGACCCGAGTCATCTTCCTGATTTTCTGCAGTTCGTAAGGATAATTAGCCGGGCCGAATGGATCATATCTTCGCCCGTAAACGTGTACCCCGTTTGGGATTTTGAAATCATTTTGCCAAAACCAGTTCTTTTCCAATACGGCAGAACGAATGCGCTCATACAGGCCTGTATCCGGGTCGATTGTCCTACCAAAAAGCGTTGTGGCCAAGTACTGACACAGTCTCTTATACCCTTTATCGGTTAGTTGAAAACCGTCTTGCGTCGAATGGGGTTGATCAACAAACCAGGTTTTTGTAATTCTGAAAAGATCGACGAAGGGAACCCCGTTTTCTTTAGCTACCTCTCGCATTACTTGAGTATACAACGCCAGATTTTTATTGGTTTGAACCCCATTCGGCAGATCGAATTGATCGGATAGGTCTTCAAAGGCCGTTGGAGCAATCAGGATCAGTTGAAGAGGCGATTCCGAATTGTAGTTTTGCTGTAAGGTATGCTGTATAAAGGCTTGAAGCTCAGCTTTAAAATCAGCAACACCCGCCTCTCCGTTGAAGGACTCGTTGTACCCAAAAAAAGCCAGGATAATATCTGCCTGTAGCCGGGTGAGCCATTGGTCCGGACTTTCAAAATGTCCCTCGCTTCCGGAGTTAAACGCTAATTCATCATAAAACGCCTTTGCCCCGGGAAAAGCCCAGGGCGATTCCCTGCCCGGATGCGGTCTGAATCCCACCGTATTGCCCCCATCGCACAAATTTCGGATGACCAGATTGCTGTCTGGAAATTGAGACTGGATGGCTGTCTCAAAATGACCGAATACTAGCATGCGAGCGCATAGGTTGTTTCCGATCAAGACTATTCGGCTTCCTTTTTCTGGAGGCGGCAAAACCGGTTGATCAGCCTTACACCCAGTCCCAAATGTCAGATAAGCCAAAAGAAAGTAAGGGATCAGGAAACGGAAAAGATCAGGCATTTGGATTTTCTTGTAGTAGGCGATGCCTTAAGTTAGAAAAGTTGGTTTACTTTTAATTTTGCCTTGTTCAACCAAGCCTATTTTTACCTGATACCACCCAGAATTCTTTTCCGTGTATTATGGTTAGGGTGAATGGTATTGCATTTTTCTGCTTGTCTATCGGGACAATCCAAGGGAGAAATCATTACCGTAACCAGCCCTGTTCCAGTGCATCAAATGGGGACTACCTTAATCCATGAACATATCTTGGTCGATTTCATCGGTGCAGATCAAACCGGCTATCACCGATGGGAGCCTGGATAACAATTGATAACGTAAACCGCGATCAGGCTTTGACACAACATGGGTTTAGTGATGCGGAGATCCAACAGCTGGCGGTTGAAAATCCCAAGGAAGCCTATCGGATTCGCATTTGATTGACAGAGTAGGAATTTCAAGAGGTTAACCCTTTTTTTCAAAATAAATTGCTGCCATCTCCCTTTTCTACCTCTTTTTATATCAACTAAATGGCTAAAAAGACGTTTTTCCATTTTATTTCTTACTATTAGAAAGTAATATTCAATGCCAATTCTGCCCTAATTTCTTAATCTAACCGTATAAACCATGTACCGATCTATCGCTTCACTAGCCCTATTACTTTTAATCTCTCTTTCTGCCCAAGCCCAGGTTGCTTCCCCAAAAACAAATGTAGCAGAACCGGATTTCAAGATTGTACTCATTGCCGGACCTAATGACCATTGTCCTCACCAACGCGCCTGCCACAAATACATCCAGGACATGCAGGTGATTCGAGACTGTTTGAACCAGTTGAAAGGGAAATTGAATGTAGCTGTGGATTTGTATGTCGCTGAGCGCCCCCCCGTCGGATCTTTGGATGATGTAGATGCCGTGGTTATCCATTCGGGAGCTGATGCTACCGAACACGAATGGCATGCCCTGTTTCCCCGCACAAACCAGGCTGAGGTGTACGAAAATCCCGACTACCAGGCCTTCCTGAAGGACTTCGACAAACAAATGGATCGAGGCATGGGACTGGTAGTTTTCCACTATTCTACAACAGTGGACCACCCCGAATCTATCAAGCGATATAAGAAATGGATCGGTGGTTATTACAATGAAGAGACCTCTGTTGTAGATGGCGACTTTTCGACTCCGGGCTCTACAGCCATTGAAACTGTTGCCTTCTCTACGCCCGATCACCCCATCCTACACGGTGTTAAGCCATGGACCTCCGAAGCCGAATATTACTATAAAATGGACCTGGTAAAAGGTAAAGGTGCCCCTACCCCTATTCTACAATCCGAACTGCCGGTAGACGATCCGCAAACCGAGGTGATCGCCTGGGCGCTGGAACGCCCCGATGGTGGCAGAGGACTTGGATTCACCGGTTGCCACAACCACAACAACATGTACCTTGACGATTTTCGAAAGTTTGTTTTGCAAGCTGTTTTGTGGACAGCAGGAGCAGACATTCCCGAAGAAGGCTTTTCCACCAAATTGACGAAACGATATTTTGAATGAGTTTAAAAAGTATTTGTTGGGTTAGCGGATTGCTTGCCCTGCTAGTGGCTTGCTCTCCTAATGAACCATCTGATTTACTCGGCGATTACAACTGGATATCGTACAACGGTGGCTCCAACAGCAACAAATATGTACCACTGGATCAGATCAACAAAAAGAATGTTGACCAGCTAGAGGTTGCCTGGACGTATACCATGCGGCCAGATGAAAACCGAAGCGATATCAAGTGCAATCTATTGGCTATAGATGGTGTCATCTATGGCGTAACAGGCTCCAAGAATTTAGTTGCCGTAGATGCTACGAATGGGGAGGAAATCTGGTATTTGGACATGCACCGAATCGATTCTCTAGGCAGACAGCCTTCCGCTCGGGGAATCGTGTACTGGGAAAAGGAAGATGATCGACGTCTATTTTATGTCTACGGTGGGTATTTGTATGCAGTTAATGCAGATAAAGGCACCCTGATCGAGACTTTTGGGGATCAGGGCCGGGTATCTTATACCACTGGTATTTCTGACGATCCCAGACGATGGGTTCGACTGACTACACCCGGTCGGGTATACAAAGATCTATTGATCACGGGTTCATTTGTAAATGAGCAACTCCCCTCTGCGCCCGGCCATATACGGGCATTTAACACGATCACTGGTGCATTGGAATGGGTATTCCATACGGTGCCCTTGCCAGGCGAATATGGTTATGAGACCTGGTCGGAAGACTCCTATCAGTTTATTGGCGGAGCGAATAATTGGGCCGGTATGAGCCTGGATGAAGAACGGGGTATCGTCTATGTACCTACCGGATCGCCCACCTACGACTTTTGGGGTGGCAATCGGATTGGGCAAAACCTGTTTGCCAATTCCCTCCTTGCCCTGAATGCCAACACCGGCGAAAGGATCTGGCATTACCAAATTATTCATCATGACCTCTGGGACCGCGATTTACCTTGTCCGCCCAACTTATTTACCATTAAACAGAATGGGCAAGAGATCGATGCGGTAGCACAACCCACCAAGCACGGCTTTGTATACGTGTTCAATCGGGAGACCGGGGAACCTATTTTCGAGATCAACGAAATACCCGTACCTTCTTCTACTATGCCTGGAGAGTCGGCCTGGCCTACCCAACCTATCCCGGTAAAGCCGCCTCCCTTTACGCGTCAAGCCCTTACTCCAGACCAAATTACCGATATCTCGCCCGAGGCAACCGCCTTTGTAACCGAGCAACTCAAGAAATACAAGACCGCCTTTTTCACGCCCCCGGACACGACTGGCGTTGTCGTCATTCCGGAGTTTGCCGGCGGAGCCTCCTGGGGTGGAGCAGCCGTAGATGAACCCACGGGAACTCTATTTGTAACCGCCAATGAGGTGACCGGCCTGAGCCTACTGATCAACCGAGAGGAAGAAATGAAAATGTTGGCGGCTGAAGGACAAGGACTCTATCAGATGCACTGTTCGAGCTGCCATGCCACTTCACGCAAAGGAGGAGGTTACATCCCCTCCCTGTTAAACCTAGAAGAAAAATACAATCGAAGGGATATCCGAAGGATTATTTCCCGCGGAAAAGGGAAAATGCAGGCTATGGATTATATCCCGTGGGAAGACCAAAATGCCATTGCCGCCTTTCTTTTAAACCAGGAGTATGAACGGAGCGGTACGCATAGTGCCACTACTGGTACTACTTTTTCCAAAAAACGCCCAAGGACCTTTCTGAAATATAGCCAAGACGGCTATCCTGGTTTTGAAGACCAGGACGATTTTCCGGCCATCAAGCCCCCATGGGCTACCTTGACGTCGTACAATATGAATACCGGGGATATGAACTGGCAGATCCCTTTAGGCGAAAATTTGGAGCTAAAAGAAATGGGTATTCCCAATTCCGGAGTGGACCACAGGGGTGGACCGGTAGTCACAGCGGGAGGCTTAATTTTCATTGCTGCTACGCGGGATAATAAAATGCGAGCATTTGATAAAGATACCGGGGCGGTGCTTTGGGAATATGACCTAGACGGACAAGGTGGTGCTACTGCCAGTGTTTACAGGCATAAAGGTATCCAGTATTTGCTTATTCCGGTTACTGTGGGGGATCAGCCGGGTGTGGTTGGTAAGTATGTGGCTTTCACCTTGCCGGAATCCCTCCGAAAGGAATAGAGTAAAGCCCCCTTTTCGCGAAGGCGATCACCCAACAGTCCTATGAGATTGCTCATCTTGATTGACATCTTTCTTAAAAGGATAAATCCATTTGGTTCTAAATGGTCGTTATGCTTAAAAATGGACTAAATAAATAAAAGAGAACACTTACTAATTAAACTTTAGAAAGATTATCTTATTTTGTCATTGTCTGGTCAGAAGGGGAACCATTTTGATGGGTATCGAATTTTGTTAAGTGAAAAGGGAATACTCTACTTGTTTCCTTTTGTGTGTTGTTCCCTACCGTTCGTTCTAGCGGTTCGAGATCAGGTATATATGTGTAAACAATGTGCTTTTTGATCCATACATTGTTCATTCGGCGACCACTTGTCAACCAAGTGGTCGCGTTTTAATTCCCTAATCCAACTCAACCTATGCAAAAGCCCATGCCCAACCCGATTCGAGTACATCCATTCCATCTAATTTTTTTCTTCATTATAATTCTTGGCATTACGATTAGCTCCTGCCAACAAAAAGATGTTGCTGACCAGGAGGACAATGAAGCTCCAACCGTCGTTTTCGTAACGGGTGATGATGAATACCACTCCCGAGAAGTCATGCGGCCCTACGCCAAGAAATTGGAAGAAGATTATGGATTCAAGGTGATCTATATCGCAGATGAATCCCCCGGAGCCGATGAAGATCCGGACCACGACCCCAAACCCACCGTTTTGAAGGATGCGGACAAGATCAAGGAGGCAGACCTAATGGTTGTTTTTATCCGCTTTCGAAATTGGGAACCCAACTCCTTAAAACTGTTCATGGATCACTTTGACTCCGGCAAGCCGGCTGTCGCCATTCGAACTACTACCCATGCATTTTGGAATGACAGGACCTTTTCTCCGGAGTATTTCGGAGGACATTACAAAACCCATAATAACGAATTCATAGTCGGACAGATCAATCCGGCCTTTGCAGATCATCCAATGGCCAGGGGCGTCCGCAAAAAGTTCGGAGAAGGTGAAGGTCCCTATGTCTCGGTCCCGCTTTCGGAAGGAGCCACTCCAATCATGCTCTCTTATGGACACAATCGACCCAAAAGCGGTATTGGAAATGACCATTTTGACTCCCCACAATACCCGGTAGCCTGGGCATACAACCACAAAGAGGCCCGCCGCGCTATGATCACACTCGGCAGCGATAGGGTCAGTGACCACGATCTGGATTTTATGCAAGACCTGTTCTACAATTCCATATTCTGGTCTCTGGGGTATGAGGTGCCGGAAAATGGAGTATTGGCGGCAGGCGATTCCTTCGAAATGGTCAAAGAAAGCAACCCTTATGAACCGAAGGAACCCAACTTACCTTCGCCACCTTCGTTTGACTCCGAGGATGGAGAAGATGACTGGACGATGCTTTTTGACGGGCAGAACCTGGATCAATGGAAGCACTGGGATATCTCTCTGCCTCCCTATGGAGTGCCGCTTGACAGGCGAGCCTATTCGGTAGGGCCAATTGATTATGCGCTTTCTCCTGCACGTTGGGAGGTCAAGGATGGAGCCACTTTAGCTCGCGTGGGTTATGGCGACATCATTACCAAAGAGGCATACATTGACTATGAATTGCGGCTCGATTTTTTGATCCCGGAAGAGCCGGAATGGGTAACGGGTGAGTGGCGAGGCAATAGCGGCGTTTTCCTCAATGGTTCTTACGAAATAGCCATTTTGGATTCCCATGGCAAAGAAGCAACCAAACGATCCAATGGATCTATTTTTGGCCGCCACGCCCCTAAAGTGGAGGCGTCAAAACCTGCCGGAGCGTGGCAAACCCTGGAAGTTGCCTTGGAGCAGGGACGGGCTACTGTTAGATTGAATGGCCAATTGATCCATGATAATGTGAAACTGGGCGCACCCACCAAGAATGGGTTTCCAGCGCCTCAGTTTGGTCCGGACAGTTGGCAGGAGGAGGACGAAGTGGTCACCCAAGGGCCGATTCGACTACAGGCGGAAAGTTCCTACGTGCGCTTTGCCAATATTGCCATCCGTCCCCTGTAAACCTGGGTTTTATGATCAAGCCGAAGTCCCCACTGGTTGTACTCCTGTTTTTTATGGTTGCAGGCGGCTTTGCCTGCAGCGAAACTGCCACTTCTCCCGAAAGGAGCATGATCCGGCTGGAAAGTGGAACTTTTGATCCGGAAAAACCCACCCTTGTCTTTTTTGGAGGTGGAAATTGCCTGAACAGTTGGGTAGGAACAGAATCATGGGAAAACGAAGAGACCCTTGGAGATGCCTGGTTCGAAAACGCGAATGTGTTTAGTTTCTATTACTACGAATTTGACCAAGGGAGTACAGACACTACTTATTACAACTGTGCCAAAATAGTCGTAGATACCCTTAAAGTATTGGCGCCAAACTATAGTCAAAATATTCAAGCCTGTGGGTTCAGTACTGGAGGTACACCTGCACTGGACCTGGGTATCTACATCAATACCCTAGCGGCAGAAGTGCCTTATCAGGTGACACAAGTTACCTTAATGGATTCACCCTGCTTTGACTACGCCGAGCGAATAAAGGCATACAATAAAAGTTCAAGTAAGAGTGACCCAAGGCTCATTATCAACTTGTTAGGTGCTCTAAGCAGTAAAGAGAATACCTATTCAAATGTGTTAAATGCCAGTATCGTAGATGGACATGACGAAGTTTTTTGGTGGTATGTGAATTCCCTCCAATTGACCAATGCCAACACCTACAATAATGGACGGACTGCCGGAGCCTATTGGTCCATCCTGGGCGAGGGTAATAACCTTTCACTTGCAAACAGCCTTGCAGGCTATTCCTACCTGATCGATTGGGAGGGAGATCTGGCAAATGGGTCGTTCACCTTAACAGACGATACAAATGGATTTACCCCTCTGCCAGCACCTTTTCAGCTAACCGAACCGGAACTCGCAGAGAACAGAAAAAGTGTTTTACTGAGCTGCGAACCCAGCACCAATGCCGTCTCTTACCAGCTTTTTCTCGGCCCCGCAAAGGATAAACTCGCGCCCTATGGAGAACAGACCATCTCCCCACCAAAGCAGTTCGTGAATCTTTCATCCAAAGAGATGTATTGGACGATTGTGGCAGCGAATGCAGATAGCATCACCATACATCCAGATCCCATCCAACTACGGGTTCCTGAATAAGCACTTTCTGCTTATCCATCTACTGGCTCAAAGTAAAATTCGGGTTTCCGGATTCGAAAAAGCCAGGGCCAGCAAATGGTTGATTCCATATTCGTAAGCCTTTTCCTTTTCGAACCAATATTCTCGATCTCTTTCTTATTAATCATTAGAAAGTATAAGGGTTTTTATTACCTTCCTCCCTGAATACCAAACTAAATTTTGAACACAACACCTAGATTATGAAAAAATACTACCCTAACCTTTTGATCCTATTGATTATTGGGTTAATGATTTCATCATCTTCGTGCCGGAAGGACTTTCTCACCGGCTTCCCGGATGTAGAGGTCATTAATGCACCTCCCACTTCCTCTCCCATTCCGGACCAGTCTTTTCGCACCGGCTTTGGATCAGCTACGCTGAACCTGAGTGCGTATTTCTCAGATCCCGAAAATGATCCCTTAACCTTTCAAGTCCTTAATACGGATGAATCGGTCGTTACCCTGTCGGTCTCGGGTGCAACACTTAATATTGAGGAAGTAGGACCCGGTGTTACCGAAGTTACGATCACAGCAAGTGATCAAAATTCGGGTAACGTATCGGATCCGCAAGCTTTCAACATCATTGTTGAAGATCTTCCCCCATTGGAGTTCACCTTCCTGATGGACTTTGAAGATGTGCCGGATGGGACTACCAACGATGATATTATGATACAAGGGGGTAGCCTGGCTTTTGAAGGCACGGATGCGACCACGGCTACGGTCAACGGAGGTGTTCTGGAATGGACTACTGAAGAATTTGGAGCTTTCACTCTCACCTTTGACGAACCATTAGACGTGTCAGCAAACTCAGAATTTGTCTTTGACTACGCCGATTTATTTACGGAAAACGTGGTTTTAATTTTTGAAGATGCAGTTGGCAACTTTTCTGAAGTCTTTTTTCCAGATGCTGGGCTAACCTTGGAGCAAAACAACCCAAACTTCAACACTTTCTCTCTTCTGCTGGAAGATTATGCTGAAAATGAAGATGAAGGCACTACTGTCGATCTCACTCAACTTACCAGCATCTTTTTTGAAGCCTTTATTGACGGCGGGGATGGAACATTACAAACCTGGAAACTCGACAATTGGGGAATTGGACCCATGGAAGCATCTGCGCCGTTTGAAGTTTTCCTTGATTTCGAATTTCCCGATGGCAATGCTGAAGATGTGATCGCCTATGATGACTTCACGGTCAGTTTTCAGGGTTCCGATGGGACTACAAATACTATCACTAATGGCGTATTAGAGCAAGCTACTGATGAATTCGCTGCTATTGTTATTGATTTCAATGCGCCAGTCGACTTATCGGCCAATTCTGAGATGGTCTTTGATTATGCAGACCTCTGGGATGGAGAATTCTATTTCTTTTTTGAAGACGCCTCCGGCAATGTCAGCCAGGAGGTGGAGTTCCTAAACCTGGCTCTGGATTTCACATTTGACAACGTCAATTTTACCACGTTCGATCAGGGCTTTCAAATGTCCGACTTTGCGGATAATGAAGGTACTGTGGTGGACATGACCGCAATTACCTCCATTTATTTTGAGAAAGCTGCAGGTAATCCGGATGGGTCTACTGTCTGGAAACTCGACAACCTTGGCTTTGGCAAACGAGAATAAGTTCGATCACACGTAAAACCTAATAACATGTCAATTTTATATATCCGACAAAAACACGCAAAAATACTCCTGGCCTTTGCCTTTTTATTCTTGGCAGGCCTCCCGCTTGTACTTGCTCAGATCGAAATAAGCGGGACCATTACCGACGAAAACCAGGATCCTTTACCAGGAGCCAACGTCATAGTGAAAGGCTCTACATCAGGTACTGTTGCCGACTTGGAAGGTAATTTCAACCTGACTGTCCCTAATGCAGACGCTATTCTGATATTCAGTTATACGGGTTATGCCACTCAGGAAATCCCGGTAGGTAGTCAAACCGTATTCAACCTTACTTTAAGAAGCGATATCGCCCGATTAGGTGAAATTGTGGTAACTGGTTACGGTACACAACGCGAAAAATCCATTACCGGGGCTGTCTCGGTAGTCGATGTGGAAGACTTGAATAACAGCCAGTACACCAACCTCACAGATCGACTACAAGGTCGGGTAGCCGGGGTTACGGTAACTACTACCGGGGAACCTGGCGCCCGTGGAGATATCAAGATACGGGGTACATCTTTCTTTGGCGATAACAATCCACTTTACGTAATCGATGGAGTACTGACTGATGACAGTCCCAACCTGAACCCCGCTGATGTGGAATCTATACAGGTTCTGAAGGATGCTTCTTCCGCAGCCATTTATGGTTCACGGGCGGCCAACGGTGTGGTGGTCATCACTACCAAAAAAGGTACCCGTGGGAAACCACAAGTCACGGTAAGTGCTAACTTCGGTATCCAGAATTTGCCTAAGGACGTGGAAATGGCAGATAATTTTCGATGGGCAGAAATCATTAACGCCGCTCGGGATAATGCCGGTCTCCCCCGCCCGACCAAGGCGGATACGGATTTTGACCCTGCAGTCAATACCGACTGGAAAGGGGCTGTCTTCAATGAAAATGCCCTGTTACAGGATTTCAACGTGGGTGTATCGGCTGGAGGTGAGAATAGTAGAATCTATTTCAACCTGAACAATACCTATCAGGAAGGTGTCGTAGAAGGCCCTTTGTTTGATCGGATCGGGATTCGCTTGAATTCGGAATTTGAGCTTTGGGGCCGTTTGAAAGTAGGTGAAAATCTAACCATAAGCCGGGTGCGTAACAGTGGCTTGAACGAGTACATCGGGGTGAGCCCCATCAGTGGCGCCTATCAATCCTTACCAGTAATTCCGGTTTTTGATCCCCTCCAACCCAGTGGATACGGTATAGGTGTGATCGGTGTAGCCGAGTCCTTCATTGCCAACCCGATCGGTGTACGGGATGAGTTCAAAAATATTTCCGAGAACACACGTATTCTAGGTAATGTATACCTGGATCTGGAAATCATCGAAGGTCTGAATTACTACTTCAGCCTGGGTATTGATTCCGATTTTGGCTTTAATAAATCCTTTAATCGAGCCGTTACCATTCGGATGTCGGATATTCCACTGTCCAGTCTTTCGGAAGGCCGATCAGAGTCCACCTCTTTATTTATCGAAAACCGCTTGACCTATGGGCGTACCTTTGGCAAGCACACTTTCTCTATAACCGGTGTTTACCAGGAACAAGAGATCAATGGGGCTGATCAAAACACTTCCTTTGAGGGCGGCTTTGATGGCGATGATCCTTTCTTCCAGATCAGTCAGGCGACGGTTCCTCCGATCGCCACGGGCGGTGAGTTCAGTTCGGCTATTCGTTCTATATTGGGTAGAGCTACCTACAGTTTCGACGATCGCTACTTTTTCACCGGTATTCTTCGCTATGATGGTTCCTCCAAGTTTGCCGAGGAAAACCGTTGGGGACTTTTCCCCTCCGTTTCGGCGGGTTGGAATCTGGCCAACGAACCTTTCTTCAATGTACCGATCATCTCTGACCTGAAGTTCAGAGCAGGTTACGGTGAAGTGGGTAATGCGAGTATAGGTGATTACCAATTTCAATCTGGAATCCTTTCCCAGGCTACAGGTGGTGTGAATTACGACCTGGGGCCTTCCAGTACTCCTACCATTGGTGCCACCAGGGGAGCGATCGTTAACCGGGATATAACCTGGGAAACCCTGAAGGAAACCAACCTGGGAATCGACCTCGAAATGTTCGAAGGTAAGCTCTTCGCTACGGCGGATTACTACTTTGGTAACCTGGAAGACCTGCTAACGGAGGTGAATGTGCCACGTACTATCGGTTCTTTCGATACAGAGGCGCCTACTATCAATGCAGTCTCCATGGAACGCCGAGGATGGGAGGTGACCTTTGGATGGAGAGACTATGATAAGAAGTTTAAATACAGCATTTCTGGAAACCTCTTTCAGACCAAAAATGAGATCACCCAACTTCCCTTCGGTGTAAATGAGTTCTTCGGTGGACTATCCGTTTCCCGCTTGGGTATCCCACTGGGTCAGTTATTTCTGGTCGAATATCTGGGTATATATACCAGCCAGGAACAGATCGATGCCGATGGTGTAACTATCAACGGAAGAACCCCTGTTGTGGGCGACGCCCGATACCGGGACGTAAACGGACGGGATGAAAATGGACAGCTGACCGGTCAACCCGATGGGAATGTCAACTTTGATGATGACCGAATCCTGGCTGGAGACCCGACTCCCAGGCTGCAGTATGGTTTTACTTTTACTGCCGAATACCTAGGATTTGATCTGAGTATTTTCTTCCAGGGCCTTGCCGGGCGGGATGTATACGGATCCTTCTACGAAGGCCTGAACCAGGATCAAACCAGTAACTACACGGCCGATTACGATCCCTATATCAATGGATCCGGAACCGAACCTCGGCCGATTGCCAATGCAGATTCAGGGAATAGTTTCCCAAGTACCCGCTTCGTGGAGAGTGGCTCCTTCTTCCGCTTGAAGAACCTGCAGTTGGGCTATACCGTCCCCTTCAAAAAGGTGGTACGGAATATGCGGCTCTATGTTGCAGGTCAGAATATCTTCACGATTGCCGACTATAGAGGACTGGATCCCGAATTCGAAGGTGGCGTTTTTGATCCCGGCGTAGATCCAGGAGGCTATCCTAACATTCGCACTTTCAGTGCCGGATTTAATGTAACCTTTCAATAAAAACGACTGAATACCACATAGATCATGAAAAAGAAACTCTTACTACTATTTCAGGTTGTTCTTCTGGTTTCACTCAGTGGCTGTTTTGATCTGGAGAAAGTGAACCCAAACCAACAAAATGAGGATACGTTCTGGGTAGACGAAAATGCCTTATTCCAAGGTACGATCGCGACCTATGATGCGCTTCAAAACCTGGGAACTTACGGTCAGGATTATCATATCAATTATATCGGTTTATCAGATGAGGGGACGAACGAGTATCCATTTGAATTCAACGCTTTGGTCCGTTTTACATTGGATGATCCAACTGAGTTCCCATTTGAGGGTGCATGGGCAGGCGGATACGCCATGATCGGACGCGCTTTCCAGGTGATCGAACGCGTAGATGAAATTGGAGGGCCCAACACCCCCCGACTAGCAGCCGAAAACAAGTTTCTGGTAGGTTTGGCTTATTACAACCTCATCACCTCCTATGGCGAGCGAATCGCCTATGTGGATGGCATTCAAAGTGCCGCCGATAGGCCACGCCGAGCCGGAGAAGGAGAATTGTGGGCACTGGCTGAAAACTTTCTTCTGGAAGCAATTCCCGACTTACCACTTGCCAGTCAAATTCCAAATTCGGAATACGGAAGAGCATCCAGGGGAGCTGCCCAAACCCTGCTGGCTAAAATCTATTTGCAGCAAGGAAAGTATACGGAAGCAGAACCGCTTCTCCAGGAAATTGTAGATTCTGATCAATACCAGTTACTGGAAAATTATGAGGATAATTTCACCGAGCTGAATATTGTCAATTCGGAAGCTGTATTCGTCGTGAATTTCATTCACCAAGGCCCTCCCGGAGAAACGAATTGGCACCGGCGGGTCAATATTTTCAGTCCGGCCGAACAGTTAGGTGGATTCGGGGATATTCAGGCTACCAACCTCATGCTAGACGCCTTCCTGGAAGAGCCGGATGCAGATGGCAATGTAGACCAACGCCTTGATGTAACTACATTTCATCCAGAATCTCCGCGGCCTTACTACGGACAGCCTTGGTCTTGGTGGTCGCAGTTCATCATCAATCCGGATATCCCCAATGCCTTCTTCAAGTATTCGGAGCAAGCGCAAGCAGAGATTAACGCTGCCGCAGGAGGAGCAGGTGTAATTGAGCGGGACGGGGGTACAGACTTCATCATTTTCCGTTATTCGGATGTGCTTTTACTGCTGGCCGAAACCTTAAACCAAAACGGTAAAACAGCCGAAGCTTATCAGTATGTGGATCAGGTCCGGGAGCGCGCAAATATGCTGCCCTTATCTACAGCCAAACCCGGTTTGGGACAAGCTGAATTCTTTGAGCAGATCAAGCATGAACGTCTGGTAGAATTGGCTGGTGAGCTGGTTCGGTTTTTTGACCTCAAGCGCTGGGGCATGTTCGGACCTCAAAATGCCGTAAACGATCCCAACTTCGCCACGTTCACCGTTGGACAAGACGAACTATTCCCGATTCCACAATCAGAATTGGATCTAAACGAAAATCTGGTTCAGAATCCAGGGTACTAAATCCATTTATCGATTAGTCCTATAAAGGCTGAAATGCAGGCCAGCCTGCAAACGGAACGGTGGGGTGCCAGCAGGTGCTCCACCTTTTTTCAAGCGAATTTTGGCCCCTTACCAAAACTTGACATGCCATGAAATCCAACTTTCGTACCCTACTCTCGGCCTTCCTCCTCATGGGGATGTGCTTCAGCTGTACGCCTTCCGAAACATCTTCGTTTGTCAAACCCGAACACGGCTACTTCACCGAAAAGCAAGCCAGCAAGTGGGAGGAGTCCATGCTCACCGGGAATGGAACCATAGGGGCCCTCGTCCCGGGAAACCCTGGCGAAGAAACCATCATTCTCTGCCATGAAAAGCTATTTATGCCAGAATATGCTCCTACCGAAGCACCGGACTTGGGTAACAGTTTACCAAAGATCCGCGAACTGGTCCTGAATGGTCGGTCAGAGGAGGCAGTTGAGTTGGTCAGTGACCTGGGCATGGAGGTAGGTATTTCGGGTATGATCTGGACCGATGCGCTTATACCGGCCTGCCAAATGGAATTGGTGCCGCTCTCCGACAACAGTCCGATACAATATTTGCGCTCGGTCAACTATGAGACCGGAGAAGCCACAACCAATTGGAAGACTGCCCAAGGGGCTTACACCCGCTCCATATTTGCTTCCCGGCCGGATGGTGTTATTGCTACCCGAATATCCAGCAGTGATGGGGCTCCCATAAGTCTTAAACTGCGCTTAACCCAACTACCGCTGCCGGAATCGGAGGAAGAGGAAGATGAAGACGAAGAAAGCTATATGCCCGACGACCTTATTGAGTCCGTCTCGGTTACCATTGAAGGAGATAAGGTTCGTTATTTAAACCGCTTCAAAAGGCAATGGGAAGGTTCGCTTAAAAGCTACCTTGCCGAGACCAAGGTAATTACCTCCGGAGGAGAGTTGACTTCAGATGATGAATGGCTCTATATTCGGGATGCTCAGGAAGTGCTGCTCCTATCCGACATTCAGCTGAGCTATGATGCACAAGTACCCACGAATACCCGGGTAGACCAAATCCCGAATCCTTCTTATTCAAATTTGCTGGATAGGCATGCCCCGGTTCAAAGCGAAATGTTTAATCGTTTTCAACTGAACCTCGGTAATCAAGAACGCAACACAGCTCCTACCGAAGCTCTTTTGGAATCCTCTTCCTTTGGGAATCTGGATCCCGCATTAGTAAATCAATTGTGTGAAGCTTCCCGATATGCCGTCATCAGCAGTACAGGGGAAATCCCGCCGACCCTACAGGGAATTTGGGGCGGAACCTGGCGGCCGGCATGGTCAAGCGATTTCACCTTAAATGGAAATGTACCATCCGTCCTTGCGAGTGGCTTGAATACGAACCTTCAGGAGGTAATTGAAGCTTACATGGATTACATGTGGTCCATGTACGATGACTTCCGGGACAATGCGCAAGACCTGTATGGCGCACCCGGTATTTTTGTTCCTTCCCGAACTAGTTCATCCGGCAAAACCTATCATTATGGTGAAGCGTATCCGCACCTGTTGTGGTACGCGGGCGGTGCCTGGACTGCTCAAATTTTCTACGACTACTGGCTCTACAAAGGGAATGAACAGTTTTTGAAAGAAAAGGCGATCCCGTTAATGACGGATGCAGCTGATTTTTATGTGCATATCCTGTACGAAGATGAAGCGGGCAAGCTGAACTTCCTCCCCTCCTATTCGCCCGAAGTGGGCCCAATGGATGAGCATCCACTTTCCATCAACGCCACCATGGATATTGCTGCGCTAAAACAACTGTTGCGCAACCTGATTAGCCTGTCTGAACAAGGTTACATCACCGAAACCAGGGTCAATACCTGGAAGACCATACTGGACCGCCTACCCACTTACGCCATCGATGAGGAAGGTGATCTGAAAGAATGGATCTGGCCCGGTTTTGAAAATGACAATGCCCACCGCCATGCCTCCCATTTGTATCCCTTATTTTATGAGGTCGATCCGGCTTTCGAAACAGACCCGAGCTTGGAAGAAGCTGCCATAACCGCCATTGAAAAACGATTGGAATATCGACGGGCCGGTAACGGAGCCGAGATGGCGTTTGGATTGGTTCAAAAAGGATTGGCCGCTGCCCATATCGGTGATACGCGCCATGCCTATGAATGTGTTGACTGGTTGTGCAACTCCTATTGGTCGCCCGCCTATACCTCTTACCACGATGTTGGTGAGATCTTCAATGTGGATATCTGTGGCGGCTTGCCTGCAGTAGTTACCGAAATGATCGTACAGTCTTCGCCAAATGAGATTCAGTTCCTTCCTGCGCTACCTGAAGAGTGGCCTGACGGAACCCTTAAAGGAGCCGGTACCCGTTGTGGAACTACGGTAGATTTGGTTTGGGAAAAGGGCAAACCTGTATCCGCTACATTTACCTCTGTAAAAGATGGTCAGGTCCAGTTGACCTTTGGCGAACAAAGCTGGGATCTTGATTTAGTGGCGGGGCAAACCTTAAATTGGGAAATGGAATAATCGAATGCAACGTCAGAGATCATGAGAGACATCTTCTGCGGTCTAATACTGATCCTGTTCTCATGCTGTCAAATGGAGCAGCCTGCACATTCACCTATCGACCTTTCTCCAGAAGAAAGAGCACGGGATCTGGTAAGACGAATGAGCCTGGAGGAAAAGATATTGCAACTGGGGAGTGATGCTCCTGCTATTCCAAGGCTTGGATTAAGGGCCTACCATTATCAGGGAGAAGCCTTGCATGGGTTGGCAGAAGCCTACGGAGGCAGATTGATGAGAGGCACCTCTTTTCCACAGTCAATTGCTATGGGAAGTACCTGGAATCCGGTGCTTCTGAAGCAGGTAGCAACAGCGATTTCGGATGAAGCCAGAGGATATTACAATGCTGGTGAGTTGGATCTTACCTTTTGGAGTCCCAATATCAATATGCTTAGGGATCCCAGGTGGGGGCGCAATGATGAGGCTTACAGCGAAGATCCATACCTCATGTCCCGAATGGCAGTGGCTTTTACGCAAGGTATGCAAGGTGACCATCCCAAGTACTTGAAGACCATTATCACTCCCAAACATTTCGTGGCCAATAATTCAGAATACAATCGACATGATGGCAGCTCGAATGTATCCGAGCGTTGGCTGAGAGAATACTATTTCCCAGCCTTTAAAGCCGCCTTTACAGAGGGGGGAGCTTATTCTACCATGTGTGCTTATAATCGTGTCAATGAAGTGCCCGCCTGCGGAGACCCTTGGTTGCTTACTCAGGTACTTCGTCAGGAATGGGGTTTTGAAGGCTATGTCGTTTCCGACTGCGGTGCCATCAGTGACATCATTCATCAGCATAAATACACAGAGAATGAGGTACAAGCTGTAGCAGCTGCCATGAACGCAGGTATGGACCTGGAATGCGAAGGAGGTGGAGATGAGCAATTGCTTTACGAAAAGTATTTGAAGCAGGCGGTAGACGAAGGGTTGGTGGATCAAGCCACCCTCGATGATCGGGTGGTAAATGTGTTAAAAAGTCGAATGCTCTTAGGTGACCTGGACCCAAAAGAGGCGGTCCCTTATACATCTATCTCAAAAGAGGTGGTAGAAAGTAAAGAGCATCAAGCCCTGGCATTGAAAGCAGCCCGGGAATCTATTATCCTGCTTAAAAATGAAGGCCGAGCCCTTCCGCTGGCTAAGCATCTCCAATCGATCGCTGTAATTGGTCCAAATGCCAATAAAGCGGTTTTGGGCGCTTACAGCGGTAAGCCCACGCATACCACTTCTGTTTTGGAAGGGATCCAACAAAAGGTCGGCGACGAGGTAGAAATAGTCTATGAAAAAGGATGCGCCATAACTTTTCCTAACGCCTCTTTCCTGGAAGGCCTCGAGGAATGGGGTAAATATGTCATGGATTCCGAACGGGAAGAATACGAGATGATCCTGGCGGAAGTAGAAGAAGAATTTGGAGAAGATGACGATATCCGTATCAATAGAGCGGTAGAATTGGCTAAAAAAGTAGATCAAGTGGTTTTGGTAATGGGTACCGGCCGGTTTGTTTCCAATGAAGAATCGGATGCAGAGTCCCTTTCCTGGCCTGGCAGACAGCAAGAACTGATTCAAAGGGTGACAGCGGCCAATTCCAATGTAGTGCTGGTTTTGGTAAATGGTTTTCCCATCACCATGAATTGGGAAAAGGAGCATGTACCCGCCATTGTAGAAAGCTGGTATGCCGGTCAAGCTCAGGGAACTGCCATTGCAGATGTATTGTTCGGAGACTATAATCCAGGCGGAAAGCTCCCCATCACCTGGTATCAGTCTGAAACTGGTCTTCCACCGATTGGCGATTACGATATCACCAAAGGAAGAACATATTGGTTCTATGAGGGAGAGGTCCTTTTTCCCTTCGGTTTTGGGCTGAGTTATACCCGGTTTGAGCTAAGTCAGATAGAACTGAACCCTACGGAATTGGCCGCCTCCGCCCCGGGCAATATTTCCGTACAGGTCAACTTGACAAACCTTGGAGAAAAAGCCGGAGACGAGGTCGTACAATTGTATATCAAAGACCTGGAATCTTCCGTAGTGCAACCTGAAAAGCGTTTGCGCAAGTTCCAACGCGTATCGCTGGAGTCGGGCGAAACCCAAACCATCACCTTTACCCTTTCCGGTGAAGATTTTTCCCATTGGGATGAAGAAACAGAGCAATGGACGATCGAACCTGGTGACTTTGAGATCCAGCTGGGTACCTCCTCCTCAGCGATTACCTTTCGAGAAACCCTTTCCTTAAAGTGAGCAGTAATTTTGTGTTATGAAGATCCCATCTATTCTGAGCCATGCATTGTTGATGATTTTCTGTGTTGGACTACTGGGCTCCTGCCAAACCCAAGCCGAAAAAGTGGTAAGCGTTGAAAAATACGAGCCCACTTGGGAATCTCTAATGCAAAAAGATGGCTATCCACAATGGTACCAGGATGCGGTACTGGGGTTCTACTTCCACTGGGGCCCCTATTCCGTGCCTGCCTTTAGCTGTTCCGGTTATTGGACCATGTACATTCCAGGTTCTGAGACCTACGAACTGGTTCGGGCCAACTATGGAGAGCCAGGGGTCGAATTCGGATATAAAGATTTCGTGCCCCTGTGGAAAGCACCTAACTATAAGCCGGATGAATGGGCTGAATTATTCAAATATGCAGGGGCGGATTTTGCCGGACCGGGTGCAGAACACCACGACGGCTTTGCTCTTTGGGACACGGAGTTCGATGAATGGAATTCCGTAGATATGGGTCCGGGTATTGACATTGTGGGTACTCTGGTAGAAGCGGTTCGCAAACAGGGGTTGAGAACCTCAGTAGCCCTGCATAACTGGAGAACCTTCATCACTTATGATACCGGACGGAGGCTCTGCCCGGAAGGAGTTGATGTGAATGACCCGGCAAATATCGGGCTGTACGGTCCCATTCACCAACCTACCCACGAGCGGCCTATAGATAATGAATATCCTGGAGCAAACTGGCCCAAGGAACACTGGGATGAACGACTCAACAAATGGAAAGAACTGGTAGATAACTACCAGATCGACCTGATCTGGTGTGAACACATGGACTCCGGGGAGCCACCACAGCAGCTTAAAAAAGAGATGCTGGCTTACTATTTCAATGCAGCAGAAGAATGGGACAGGGAAGTGGTAGTCACCTCCAAAAAGTTGTGGGAAACGCGCCGCCAGGATCTGCCCCCGCAGATCTCTCCCATCAATCGGGAGATTGGTGTACTAAAACAACCCCGCCCCTGGAAATGGCAAACGGATATCCCCCTGGGACGCACCTGGGCTTATACCCCAAATGTGGGCTGTAAAGATGCGGAAGAGCTGGTTCACCTGATCGTCAATAACGTTAGTAAGAATGGACTGACTTTTTTCAGCGTGGCACCCAAACCGGACGGCTCTTTACCAGAAGCCCAGGTAGAAGGGCTCCGGAAGTTGGGCGATTGGATGGCAATCAATAAGCCCGCTCTTTATGGTACGGTGCCCGCCCCATTCCGGATGGGAGGTACTGACCAGTGGGGGAACGGCCCCTTCCGTTTCCTCCGTAAAAAAGAGCACCTGTATGCCGTCACGCTGGAAAGACCGGTAGCCCCAGTCAGCATCCCAAATGTGTTTGTGCTGGAAGACTCCGAGATCAATATGCTGGGTAGTGATAAGCCCCTCAATTGGCACATGGAGTGGGATGAAGAGGATGGTGAAGCGGCAACCCTGGTAATCGAAGAGCTGCCCGATCCCCTGCCCTGCGATTATGCCTGGAGTTTCAAGATCCAGGTAGAGAATAAAAGCTGGTAGGGACAAAAACGATTTATTATAAATTTTTAATTATGGAAAGAACGATTTGTTTCCTTCTCCTCTTTTTTCTCCTGGGATGTACAACAGGAGAAAAGCAAGGCGCAACAAAAAATGAATCTTCGCTACAAGTACTCTATGTCAAAAAAGATGCTTCCGGTCAGGGTGATGGCAGCAGCTGGTCCGATGCGTATAACCGTCTCCAGAATGCCTTGGATGAAGCCGAGTCAGGTATGGAAATCTGGGTTGCCGTAGGCACCTATTACCCCTCCAGCAAGGTAAATGGAGAGGAAGAGCGGCACAAGACCTTTCAGCTCAAAACCGGGGTGGCTTTGTATGGTGGATTTATAGGTAATGAATCCAAGCGCGAAGACCGAAATTGGGAAGCCCATGAAACCATTTTGAGTGGTGATTTGAAAGGGAATGACGATGGTTTCGACAACAATGCAGAAAACAGCTTCCACGTGCTCACGGGCAGTGGTACCGACAGAACCGCCCTATTGGACGGCTTCGTTGTCACCGGAGGCAATGCCAATTTAAAGGAATGGCCCGACGACGGTGGAGGGGGGATGACCAACTATGGAGGCAGCCCGACCATCCGTAATTGCACCTTCCGAGGCAATGCGGCATTTGCCGATGGCGGTGGCATCCGCAACTGGGCAGAAAGCAAGCCTCTAATCTCCAATTGCAATTTTATCAGTAACAAAGCTGAACAGGAAGGTGGCGGCGTCATGAGCGGAATCGATAGCGAGCCAACCATCCAGTACTGCCTGTTTCAGGGGAATAGTGCAGGGGAAGACGGTGGCGGTATGTACAGCAATATGCACACCGACTCCAGGGTGTTCAGTTGTGTGTTCAGGGAAAACAAGGCGGGGCTCACCGGGGCGGGCATGTACAATGTAAATGAAAGCAGTTCTCAGGTGATCAACTGCACCTTCTTTGGCAACGAAGCAGCTGAGGCTGGCGGGGCGATCTCAAATAAAGACAGTAACCCAATGGTTACCAACTGCATCCTATGGGGGAATAGGGCTCTCATGGATCCGGAAGTCTTCAATGATGCCAGTAATCCCACTATACGTTTTAGTCTTGTCGCCGGAGGCTACCCGGGCACTGGAAACATTGGCGAAGAGCCTAAATTTACCGATGCTGACCGGCGCCTTTCACCTGATTCGCCGGGAATTGATGCAGGTGACAGCAGTGTCCTGGCTCCTGGCATGGATCTGGATATGGACCACAAGCCACGCGTGGCTGGAGCAAGGGTGGATCTGGGGGCGTATGAGACAAGAAGTGAAGCATCAAATAATTAGGTACTTCGGAATTCAAAACGGATCATCTCCTGCGGTGCATCCGTTAAGATAGAGTACCATCCATTCTTCTCTAGAAAATGCTGCGCCGGAGCATTTTCAGGAGCCACATAACCAACCCAGTACTCCTCCGGCTTCAATTTAAGGTTGTCAAACAGCTGCTCTAAAATACGGGAGCCCAAACCTTGATTCCTGTATTTTGGATGCACGGCCATGTTGGCAACGGTGTAGTACGGATGGGATGCATCGGGGTAGACCAGCCCAACTACCGCAACCAGTTTCTTGTATTTCAAAACAGCTAACTCAATTCCATTTTCCTCCTGGAGAATATAGTCTAACCATTCCTCGTCTATATCGCCCAGAGCCCTTTTGGTGTCAACATCCAAAAACCATTGCTGGTAGGCTGAAAAATCACTTGACTTAAATGGCCTTATCTCCAAATCCGGATTTACGTTGAAGCTATCCTCCATGGAGCAGTCATTTTTTTCTAACACCAGGCAAGGAGTAAACAAAAAGAGGGCAGGAAAAGGAAACCTGGATGAATGCCTGAAGCTTAAACTGCAAGAGGGTCAATGTCTTGGACCAACTCTATTCTGATATTCTTTGGGCGTCAGGTGCTCTTTGCGCTTAAACAAACGAACGAAATAGGATAAACTGTTGAAGCCACATTCCATATAGACCTCCTTTATTTTCTTATTGGGGTTTTGCAACAGGCTAGTAGCCAATTTAATCCGTTCGTTATTAATAAAATCAATAGGTGATATACACAATTCATTCTTAAATACCCGATGAAAATTGGACTCACTCATGTGCACTTTATTACTCAATTCTTTAATCGTCAGGTTTTTGTCCAGATTTTGTCGAATATATTCAATTATGTACGCCAGCCGGTGACCACTGCTGAGTTGCATAGTTTGTTCTGAATATATTTTCCTTGCTTCTGTCTGAAGAATACGGATGATCAACTCCCGGAGCATAAAGTCTGTAAATACTTCTTTCGAAGGGTGGTCCTCAGCAAACAAAAATACCAGGCGATGAAGGATTTGTTGGATGGCTACATCATTGGTAAAGTGAAAGTTATAGTCTGTAAACCGCCACTCCTCATCTACTCTGGCCCTAGTCTCATTCAGGAAGGCTACCGTTTCCTTGATCTTGTTTTCGCAAATCGCCATAGCCAAACAGCGCGTTGGATTATCCATCCGAGCTTCTGGAAAATCAATACACATTAGTTCATCAGACGGGAGAATAAGGGACTCCCCCGGGATAAAATCAAAGGCGGTTATGCCTGACAGATGCATCACTTTTTTCCCTTCCAACATACTGGCTAAGACGGGCTGGCGAAACTTCAAGACTATTTGCTCGGCTTCTTGGTGGGTCTCAAAAAGGTGAAGTTCTGCATGCGCTGAGGTGTAGGTAGTTTGATTCTCCACCAAAGACTCCAATCGACGATTTCTTACCAACGAATCAGCTAAAGACATGCAAAAACCATTTTTAGATAGGGACGATTTCCCGAAAAAATTATTCAATAATGAATTGTCCTAGAATTATATATGGTAAACCTAACAATCCGTTTACATAATTGCAAGAATTGTTCACCTACTTGATAGAATCGGGCAACTTATAGAGCTTGAACGATTTTAATTTCGAAAATAATGACTCGTTGAAATTAAATTATGTTAAAGCATAAGGTTTCAACACAATTGCAAATCTTTAAAACAAGGAAATATGAGCAATGTGGCAACCACAGTCAATAATCAGCTTGAAAAGCCAATGTTCAAAAGTCACTATGATAACTTCATTGGTGGCAAATGGGTCGCTCCAGTAAAGGGCCAATATTTTGACAATGTTTCTCCGGTAGATGGTAGTGCCTTTACCAAAGTAGCCCGATCAACTGCTGAGGATATTGAGTTGGCACTTGATGCAGCTTGGCAGGCTGCCCCCAAATGGAACCACTCATCTGCGACCGAGCGCAGCAATATGTTGCTGAAAATAGCAGATGTGATGGAAGCCAATCTGGAAGCCTTGGCCAGGGCGGAAACCTGGGATAATGGAAAAGCTCTCCGGGAAACCCGGGCTGCCGACTTGCCCCTTGCCATTGACCACTTTCGCTACTTTGCAGGTGTGATCCGGGCCGAAGAAGGCACCGTTAGCGAGTTGGACGCCTCTACTGTTTCGATGAATGTACTAGAACCGCTTGGTGTAGTGGGGCAGATCATCCCTTGGAACTTTCCTATCCTAATGGCTGCCTGGAAAATAGCTCCCGCTTTAGCTGCCGGCAACTGTGTCGTGCTTAAACCGGCCGAACAGACCCCCGTCGGAATAATGATCCTCGCTGAAATGATCCAGGACTTAATTCCAGCTGGTGTCCTGAATATCGTAAATGGGTTTGGCTTGGAAGCCGGGAAGCCATTGGCTTCTAGTCCAAGGATCAATAAGGTAGCTTTCACTGGCGAAACCACAACCGGTCAATTGATCATGCAGTATGCATCCAAGAATATAATCCCCGTCACCCTTGAGCTTGGTGGCAAATCACCAAACATATTCTTTGAGTCGGTGATGGATGCCGACGATGCTTTTTTCGACAAATGCCTGGAAGGTGCTGTGATGTTTGCCCTGAACCAGGGAGAAGTTTGTACCTGTCCTTCCCGAATTCTGGTACAGGAAAGTATTTATGATGCTTTTATCGATCGAGTAGTGGAAAGAACGAAGGCAATCCGCCTGGGGCATCCGCTTGATCCGGATACCATGATGGGAGCTCAAGCTTCCAACGATCAATACGAAAAGATCCTGAACTACATTCAAATTGGAAAAGAGGAAGGTTGCGAGGTGTTGGCTGGCGGCGCTGCTGCCTATAATGAAGGTCTGGAAGGTGGTTACTACATCCAGCCTACCATATTAAAAGGCCATAATAAGATGCGGGTCTTCCAGGAAGAGATTTTTGGGCCGGTCGTGTGTATTACCACCTTTAAAGATGAGGCGGAAGCCATCGAAATTGCAAATGATACCTTGTACGGCCTAGGTGCCGGTGTTTGGACAAGAGATATGCACCAGGCTTACCAGATCTCAAGGGCAGTGCAAGCCGGCCGAGTATGGGTTAACTGCTATCATGCCTATCCTGCTCATGCCCCATTCGGCGGGTATAAAAAATCCGGTATCGGAAGAGAAACGCACAAGATGATGTTGAACCATTATCGGCAGACCAAGAATATGTTGATCTCTTACGATAAGAATGCACTCGGCTTCTTTTAAGGAGAATTCGCTAGGAGTATGTTAAGTTTTAGCTTTTGAAGTGAATGACACTAAATTCAGTTCTAGGCAAGGTACTTTGAGGGCACATAGCCATAGCTACGTAATCGAAAAGACACGCAGTACAGGACAAAATTTAGCACGTGCAACCCAAAGCATTAAATCTCAATATGCTTTCTGTAAAAATGGGTGGCTGTTCTTCTTGTAAACAGCCCCCTTTTTTCCAAACCCATTGAATAAATGCTATGACGGCCCGAATTTTAGTTTCCGACAAAGCCAAGGCGATGATTGACGAACTCAGGGCAGAACACGGTCCGTTGATGTTCCATCAGAGCGGAGGTTGCTGTGACGGCTCCTCCCCTATGTGTTTCCCTAAAGGCGAATTGATGATCAACGAAACGGATGTTTGGTTGGGAACCATCCACGGTTGCAACTTTTACATGTCGAGTGACCAATTTGAATATTGGAAACATACTCAGCTGACCGTGGATGTGGTGCCGGGTCGAGGATCCAGCTTTTCACTGGAGATTCCGAAAGGTATTCGCTTTGTTATTCAGTCGAGACTATTCAATGAGGAGGAAGCCAACAATTTGGAAGCTATACGATATGGGGAATAATACCGTTTTAAATTGAGAAGGTCGCAAATAGAAACGAGCTTATTTTTCTGCTAATCAAGGCAAAAAACGTAGGCATAGCCTGAGCTACGGCGAGGCTTTTTAACGCTGAGTAGGGGAAAAAGAAGCCGTTTACATACGTCATTTTCATTTTAAAACGGTATAATGTTGAATGTACGTCAGGAAAACTTTAAGGAAGACCTACCGATCTTCTTTTCGATACACAAATTTCAGCCCACTCCAATCCTCATCTACAGCAGCGACCTTTACATCTACTAGACCTGCTTCCAGCATATATTCCCGGATCCAGTCGCGTTTTAGGTCGGTTTGAATACCCGACTTGCCTTTGGGCCAGCTAATCCAAAGCAATCCATTTTTCCTCAGGGCTTTTTTGTAGGATTGGGCCTGCGCCACCAGCTCCTCCTGCTGGGTAAGAAAGAGGTGTATGAAATCGGCCGACTCGCTTTGTATATCCTTCAAGATAGTTAGATCCTCCGGCAGGTCGCTCATCAGATCAAAATAATGAGCTGGTTGTTGGAAGAGTAAAAGCTCAAAACCCGCTTTCAAACCCAACTTTTTGGCAAGTGGTGTACCGGAATATCCTGAAGGCATGGTTTTACTAATTTTTGGTTTTGAATTTTTAATTTATAATTAGGGGATTATCCTATTTGATGTACTTACCTAAATAAAAGTAATTTCTTCCATTAAGGAATACTTTTGAACCTCCTTATTTTTGGACGTATCCGGATCAACTATCTGTTTTCGTATTGCCCATCAGCTGTTCCTTTTTCAGCAAGGCCGTTCTTTCGGCAAATCCTTTTCGGGGATATCCCTCATTTTTAAACCCGCCAACGAACATATATATCGACCTTACGCAAATTCCATATTGATGGGATGTCAAAAGTCAAAACTACAATTTCAAATGAAAAAGACATTAGACTGTAGATTCTTAGACAAGAAAAAAATAGGTAATCATCTAGACAAACTATCTAATCCCTAATTGTCTAAAGTCTATTTCGAATCGCTGAATTGGGGTGTAATTTCAGTCATATATTATAGCTTTTTAATAGGAGTTATCCTCTTTTTTCGAGGAATAGATCAGATTTGGAATTCGATTTCGCTTATACCGTTTCAAGTTCAAGACGATGTGCATTCGGCCCTTAGTCAAAATCCTCATACAGATACTTCCCTGCCGCTTCGGCCATTTTTCGTTGATTGTGCCCTACGTTTGGAACCAGGACGAGCTCCCAGTTATAACCCAGGTTTAAATCCGAAGCCATCGCCTGGGCTTGCCGGAAGAAATACTTTCCCCGTTCCAATCGATGGGTCCCTTGCTGATCTACAGTGGGGGAACGCAGCATCGTTCCGCCAGTCTCCGTCTCATTATCCAGTTCGCCTAAAATCAGGATTAGTTTTTTTCCGAAGGAAGCAGCCAGGGTGGATCGGTCCACCCAAGTAGATTTCACCCCAAATGGGAGTACCAAGCTAGTGTCTGCTAAGGTGTAAAAGCCTGCATTTCCAGCCAAAATACGATCGGCTTTGGTGTCAGGATAAAACAACACCATCCGATGTAGTATTTGCCCACCAGCCGAATGTCCGAACAGATCGTAGTGAGTTTGATTGGATTGGAGCTGCTGGACTACCAAATCGAAAATCCGATCCAAGTCCGGGAACAATAAACTATCCGGAGACTGGGTAGTCCCAAAAACCAGACAAGATTCATCCAAATGCACACGGTTAGAATGGTCCTCATACGATGCGCATTCAAGTAAATTTGAATTCCGGATGAGTCCGCCCAGGTGGTAATCTTCGAAGCCATAAGCCTCCTCCGCATATTTAGGGGAAAGGACTAGCACACCGTGCTTCTCTGAAATTTCGATCCAGGCATCTCGATAGCTGTCTCCGTTGCGACCGGCACCGGGAATCACCATTAGGATGTCTGAATCAGCCGTATACGATTTTGGCCGGTGGTAAAAAACGGTAATAGGGGCTTTCCTTCCCCTTCCGGATACTCGAAAAGCACCAGAGCCCGGTAGGATTTGGATTTCGTCAATAGGAAGATCCGCTTCTACGAACAAATTACTTGCCAATACAAGTTGCATGTTGCAATGCGGACAATAGCCCGGACCATCGAAGGTGAGGGTATCGCACGACAGGTCGCAAGGTGGACAGACGTAGGTGGCTTGCTTAGACAATTGGCAGGTGAAAAAAAGTAGAGCTAAAAAGCTGGATTTGCCAATAAAGGTAAATGTGCGCATCAATTCCATAATTTGAAATGGCCTTATTCTTTTTTTAAGGTAGTGCAATCAATTTCAAAAAGTTAAAACATTATTCTCTTTGTATCCTGTACTTCTCTCTCTCAGCCAGACTGACAGCTTCCAATCCTAGGCAGTTTCATTTCTAGGCCACTTCCACGCATACCACACAATGAACAGGGTTAGTCCCATTTCGATTATCCCTAATACGATATAAAAAGCCCAGGCTCCAGGTAGCGTTATCAATATGATGATTGTAAAAAGCAAGCCAAATCCAATATTGAGCCATCGATTTAAATTGGGTCTCAATGCCAATGCTAAAAAGACCATCAGGCTGGGAATGGCCATCATAAGAGATGTGCCTACCAAAATACCTTGGGTAGTAGGCCCTAGCGGTCCCATTTGACCATCCAACATACTTTGCAGGTTGCCCGGCTTGAACAGGCCGAAAATATCACCATACACATAGCAAAACATGACGCTCGCCCAAAGGCCGGCCAACTTGATCTTGATGGGAACGGGAGAATCGATCAGGCTACCGGGGGATTGAGTGCTTTTTTCCATCAGATGCTCGGTTTATGAGCATTCAAAAACCGAACAAATGGGTAATTAAAAGAAAAAAATATACCAATCCCCAATTATGACAGACAATCCAGACACTTTCCTCACTTAATTTTGATGTGTGTCTCCTTTAAACCATGATCCAGGAGATAAGCTTCCAGTTCACTTGCTTGACCCACCTTGGCATGATGCAGAAGCGTAAAGCCATGAGGGCCTTTTGCAAAGACCAAGTCGGGAAAAGCCTCAAGCGTTGGAATAACTAAATCTGTTTGCCCCAGCATGGTCAGCACAAACAGGCTTACTCTCGCTCCCTGGGCAATCAGGTATCGGGCAATTTCTTTATTTCCCAGATGTCCGGCACCTTCAATAGCTTGTTCAAAATCCCCGTTTCCCCAGTCATAGCTGCTGAAAATAAGGTTGGGATGTTCTTGTAGCATTTCTTTTACTTGTCCCAAGTTTTTATGACCTGCTACTACAAACGCTTTTACCAGTTTGACATCGAGCGGAGGTGTTTCTTGCGATTTAAAAGATCTGGCAAGAGAGACTGCCGGGGCCAAGCTTGTCAATGCCAAGCCAAGGGATGATGTTTTAAGAAATGCTTTCCGGTCCATAAGGCATAATTTTATCCCGAAATAAGACATTACCCATTGGAAATCCTTTAAGAAACATGTCCCTTAAAACGAAAATCAAGATGAAAGATGGGCCTTCCGATAAGCAGAAGGAGTTTTACCGGTCATTTTCTTGAAGGCTATATTAAAAGAGGTGACATTCCCGAAACCGGAATCGTAGGCTATTGTAGCGATCTTTTTTTCTTGACACGATGGATTCGCCAACAAGGATTTAGCTTCTTCGATTCGGTAAGCATTGAGAAAATCACTGAAATTTCGTTGCCCATTTTCGTTAATCGCTTGCGAAACCATTCGGGTATGTACTCCTAGTTTTTCAGCAACCATCTGAAGGGAGACTTCCGGTGTGAGGTAGATCTGTTCGTTGGTAAAAAGCGTTTGAATCCGCTGAAATAGATACTGAGACTTTTTTCGATCTAAGGTCGATCGGTTGTATTTCTCTACAAGAAATTTATGTCTGTTTAATAATAAAAATGAAAAGGTATAAATTAAAAATGAATAAAAAATAGGGCCCGTAATATAGTAACTATCTAAACTGAGAAAGTTTCCTAAATAGAAACACCATACTGCTGTAATTCCCCACAATATATTCCTATACCAATAAAAAATGCTTTTCGAAACGGTTAATCTATTGTTATACAATAGCCTCCAGGAAAGCGTCAAATAAATAGCAAGGTGAATCACTACTATCCCATAATTCCAATACAACTCCCAGGTACCGCGACTGGGAATGATCATAAATAGTAAAATAAAAAGGCCGAAAGGGATTAGATGTGCCAACTTACCCTTTGAAAATGATTGGTCCTTGTGGATTAGGGTCATTCCATAAAACCAGAGAAAAGGACCCGCCAATAGAATACCAGAGATGCCTAAGTTTCGCTGCCAAGCCTCCAGCGGTAAATAGTAATCCATTACGGATTTGCCTATTCGGATAGTCACCCCCAGGATCACCAATCCTAAAAAGAGATTTGCCTGACGATTTCCTTTGGTAAGATGTAACAGGTAAACCGAAAGGAATACACCCTGGATCAGCCCTACAGAAGCCAAGACAAGAATAAAACTGTTGGTCAACATAGGTTATGCAGTCAAAGATTCACTTTCTACCACCGGCACCCACAATTCTTCTTCCGAATCCGGATGTTCGCCCTTGTATTGCTCTCCCATTATC
Organism: uncultured Saprospiraceae bacterium; assembly: GCA_964641965.1. Lineage (GTDB taxonomy): Bacteria > Bacteroidota > Bacteroidia > Chitinophagales > Saprospiraceae > JAJDFU01. The sequence goes on from CAZXLD010000011.1 coordinate 95,646, forward strand.
GCGAAATGCGGCCGATCATCCAGGATGTAGGGAGAATTGGGCAACCATGAGTTATAAATATACTGATAGGTAGCCGGAGCCTCGCTGGGTTTCCCTTTGTACAAAAAGACAGCATACGGGCCTTCAGAGAGTTCCAGGTGCTCCATGTCCTCCGGAATACCATCCAAGACAGATACCTGCACTGCTGCCCATTTTTCAAAGGTCCGGGTGGGATCGAAGGACTCAAAAAAAGCGGTATTCGGATAGACTTCGACCGAATACAGATCTGAACCAACCACAGTAGTGAGTTCCTTCCTCCTGGGCATGAACGACTGCCACAATTCCCGGGTCCGGTTTTGTGCAAAGGTCATCTGCATGCGAAGACCAACGAGTTGGGTTTGAGGAAGGACTTCAATGCGAGGTACTAAAGATGCATTCATCATGAATACGTTAGAAAAGTTAAGTTAGGATGAAAATAATACCCGATGCTTGCGCCTTCGGCGCGTTACTCGATTCTTTTTTCTCAGTGCTGTTAATGCTTGCTTCTTGCCCCGGAGGCGCTGATGCTATTAAATCTCGCTACGCAATGTGGACACAATTTACAATTGGGGCTTACAAATCACTGCTCCGCATTTTTCATCATACAGCTACTCCTTCACTCTTTGCATTGGGAAAAATCGCCGGACCTCTTTGCCATCCTGCAGACCGGAAACCTCGCCCAGGAGTGAATCCGGATGTACTAAAGTATAGGTAATCCGTTGAGGGAAGTCGTGTTCAAGATTTTCAAAAGTCATATGGGTGCTTGCCGGAGCAACAGACGAAAAAACAACAGCTAAGCCTTCATTTTGACGATTGACCGTCGGAATGAAGAACAAGCTATCGTTTCGACCCACCAATTGGATCGTTTCAAACACAACGGTATCTGGACCATCCAACCTATAGCTTTTCCCTAAATATTGATGAGGGTGTTGTTGGGTCCAGGTTTCGTAAACAGCGCCGCTGGCCGTACGATTTTCCCAGGTGCCGATCAGCCATCCTGCATCGGTCAAAGGTGATGGCTTGTTGCAAGATAGTGCTTCAAAAAGGACCAGTAAGATTAGCCCGACACCGTATTTATTGACTTGAGCCATTATGGTTAACTTTAAGTTCAACTAATTCTTGTCTTTTGACTTAGCACATACAGGCTTAATCCAAAATCTTGGAATACAACGATTTGGTCACGATTATCAAAGATACCTATGGAGTAGGATCTCTGGGTCTGTCTATCTGAAACTATAATTCTTATCATGAGAAGGATTTGCTATCTAATACAAATAAAAGCAGCTAACACAGAAAAATATTTCCCAATAGAAAATGGAGTTTAATCCAACCATTTAACGATCTTTTTTCCTTTGTGAAAAGGCTTGGTCCATCTCCACATCCCTTATTTTTGATTTCTCATGAAAGAGGATTATTAGCTTGCACTGACTTCAAGATTAAAATCAGCATTCGTTTCTCCTAATCCAAATTTTTTATACGAGATGACATTCGAAGCATTTCAGCTATCTCTGCAACAAGATCAACCACCGGCTCTCCCTACCCCATTGCTTACAGCACTTTGGTACGATGGGAAAGGCGATTGGAGAAGCGCACACGACATTGTCGAAACCATGAACTCCTCGAATGCGGCTTGGATACACGCCTATCTTCACCGGGTGGAAGGCGATCATTGGAACGCAAACTATTGGTATTCCAGGGCTGGCAGGGAAATGCCGGATTTCTCACTCAAGGAAGAATGGGAAGCACTGGTGCAGGCTTTTTTAGAGAAGGGATAAGTACACCCTGCCTATTCACAAACTGCTTGTCAAAAAGCACGAATACAAGCAATGTATCAGTTGAAGTTTAATACACCGTCATATTATGTGTCCGTTAGCTTTTCAAGTTCCCATGTCATATTCTCACGAGCCTGTTCCCCATATTTTTCATGAAAGGCTTCCGTCTTGAATATTCGATCCATAGCCAAAAAGTGTTGCAGTACCTTCTTTCGTCCTTTATTGTAAAGGAAGCGTGGGTACAGGGAATATTCTTTCCTGATATTCTGCGTGTAAGCTTGGTATTGCTCAGGATGGTCACCCAAAATAGCCAAGTCAAAATCTAGCAAATAATTGGTATCATCATCAAGACTTTTCTTGTGGTCCTTGGTAGCCCTGATTTGATCCTGGCACTGGATGGCTTTAACATTGGTTGCTCCAAATTGAATGAGTCGATTTCGGGCTACTTGGGCGCTTTTGTATTCATTGTCTTTTCGGCTAACCCGGTAGATGAGGTCATGATAGAAAATAGAAAACAAGAGCGTATCGAAGTCGTTTATTTGTTTTTGGTATTGAATGGCATGGCCTAGGATGTATTTTATATGGGTCAAATTGTGGTAATACCGCTTCTTACCTGAATAGTTGGTTTTGATCTCGGTCCACGCCTCCTCAATAAGTTTTGTGTTACTCGTATACCGTAATATCAATTCATCCCATATTCCCTTTAAGCTCTCCATATTATTTAGCCCCTTCCATTGAGCAATGGTTAATAGATTTTAAAAATAAATAGGAATTAAATAGCTGAGTACTATCCAAATACTTAATTTAATCTTCCAGCCAAGGTTCATTCATGCAAATGGACCCACTCTCGATTTGATGCTATTTTGGAATCCAAGTTAGACAGGCTACAAATTCATCCCGCCCGATACTTCTATTCGTTGCCCGGTAATCCAATAGGCTTCTTCCATGCACAGGAAGGCCACCACACCCCCAATATCCGTGGGCAAGCCAGCCCTTCCCATGGCAGTCATGGAGGTCACAAAGGCGTTAAGTTCTTTATTATCGCGTACGGCTCCGCCACCAAAATCCGTCTCTATAGCCCCTGGAGCCACTACATTCGCGCGAATCTTCCGTTCCCCCAACTCTTTGGCCTGGTATCGAGTCAAGGTCTCTACTGCTCCTTTCATAGTAGCATAGGCCGAATACCCGGGCAGGGAAAACCGGGACAAGCCCGAAGAAATATTGATGATTCCCCCGCCATCTTTCAGGTACTTCAAAGCCAGTTGGGAAAGGAAAAAAGGAGCCATAAGGTGCTGGTCGAGCATAGTCTTAAACTGATCGAAGGAGGTTTCAGCAAACGAGGCATAGATCCCTGTTCCCGCATTGTTGACCAGGAAGTCGATGTGTTCAGATTTAAATCGATCTCGCAGTTCCGGTTCCACCTGCCCACTAAAAAAGGACTCGAAGCTGTCCTGATCAGTTACATCTAATGGCAAGGCAACGGCTACTCGTCCCATGCCTTCGATCTCCGAGACGACTTCCTTCGCCTTGGCTTCGTTGGTCCGATACGTCAGGATCACATCTAACCCTTTCCGGGCAATCTGGAGCGCCATGTCCTTACCAAGTCCACGACTACCACCCGTAACTAAAGCTATTTTTTGGGAGCTCATGATTACTACTTTATTTGGTTTTAAGATAAACGAAATACCGTAACCAAGCTGATTAATGATCTCGATCAAATAACGATCTCGTTTGATCAGGGTATTTCCATAAGCCCTTTCAATCCCGCCAATTCTCAGCCCATTCCCCTCAATTCGTTATCTTCCTCATTCAAAACCAACGCACACACCCTTACATGCACCGCACTACTGTTCTACACACCCTCTTGCTCGTCAGCACTTTGTTAGGGCTGGCAGCCCCCCTCCTGGCTCAAACCTTCCCCGGCTTTTCCAGCACAGCTACCACAGAGCAACGTACCATCGAAGAGCGCTTCATGGCCTACCCCAAACCGACGCAATTTAAGGAGCACCTGCAAACCCTGACCCAGGAACCCCACGTAGCCGGTTCCGATGCCAATAATCGGGTCGCTGCCTATATGGCCGAAGCTATGGAAAAAGCTGGCTGGAGTGTAGAAAGCCATCCGTACGACATCTACCTGCCGACCGGTCCTGGTGAAATCGCCATTGAGCTGGTCACGCCCGTCCGCCTGCCGCTCAACAATAAGGAATACATCCTCGCGGAAGATCCATTTTCCAAAGACCCCAACCTGGATCCCGGCTGGAATAGCTATTCCGGGTCGGGGGATGTGACCGCGCCAGTTGTATATGCCAACTACGGCCGCAAGGAAGATTTTGAAAAATTGGCCGATATGGGGATTTCGGTCAAAGGCAAGCTTGTAATCGCCCGTTATGGGGGCAACTTTCGGGGTTTCAAGGCCAAATTTGCCGAAGCGGCCGGAGCCGCCGGACTCATCATTTATTCCGACCCTGCCGATGCCGGTTACATGCGAGGGCTTCCGTACCCAGAGGGAAAATTCTACAATGAAAGTACCATCCAACGGGGCTCTGTACTCACCCTACCCTATACCGGCGATCCACTCACGCCTTTCGAGCCTGCCCTGCCGGTTGATGGCGATCAACAAGTAGACCGGCTCGACCCTTCAGAGGTGGCCTTTCATACCATCCCAGTCACGCCCATCCCCTATGGCTCAGCCAAAGAAATTTTATCCCGCATGACCGGCCTGGCCGTACCCGGTGGCTGGCAAGGTGGACTCCCGTTTACTTATCGCATAGAAGGAGGAGAAGTACTTACTGTTCGGCTTAAGGTCCAGCAGGAAAAAGCCATAACCCGCACGCAAAATGTGGTCGGCACCCTCATGGGCAGTGCATATCCTGATGAATGGATTATCCTGGGAGCGCATTTCGATGCGTGGAGCTTTGGCGCATCCGACCCCAATAGCGGTACCGCCATGCTGCTCACTTTGGCCGATGCTTTGGGTAAACTGGCAGCCGATGGATTTCGTCCCAAGCGCACCATCAAGATTGCCCATTGGGATGCAGAAGAATTCGGCATTCTCGGATCTACGGAATGGGTGGAAGAGTTCCGCGATGAACTGGATGCCAAATGCATTGCCTATTTCAATGCCGACGGGGCCTGTTCCGGCCTAACCTTCAGCGGGTCCTCTACCCCATCGCTCAAGGAATTATTGGTGCAAGCATCCCAAGCCGTTCCCTACCCCAATAAAGACCAATCCGTCTACGAACATTGGATGGAACGCGCATCCAAAGATGCCACAGAACCTCAAATTGGCAATCTGGGTGGTGGCTCGGATCATCTGCCTTTTTATGCTCACGTAGGCATTCCCTGTTTGGGGGCAGGCATGGGCGGCCCCACGTTGTATCACTCAGCATACGATAATTTTTATTGGTACAGCAAACACGCCGACCCGGATTTCGTGAGTGGCCCGACCGTTGCCAAAGTCTTCGGCGTTATGGCCCTGCGAATGGCCAATGCCCAACTTCTTCCATTGGATGTCCAGCGCTATGGCCTGGACCTCGAGCAACACCTGACATATGCCGAAAAGCAGATCCAGGCTTACCAAGCAAATTATTCCCTGGAATCGCTTAAAGCAATGGCGCGCGAGCTCGCCAAAAAAGGAGCTGCATGGGAAAAGAAATGCACGGAATTAGCCGACAAAACGGATAAGGATTTTTCTGCCTGGAACCGGGAACTACTTTCCCTCGAACGCAGCTTCATCGACGATCAAGGTATGCCCTGGGGCAAATGGTATCGATCGCTCTACGCTTCTTCGGACCCATACAGCGGCTATGCCTCCTGGATGTTGCCCGGATTTCTCTATGAAGCTTCGATCCAATCCACCGAAAATTTGCCCGAATTGGAAAAACGCTACCAAGCTGCCTTAGAACGTCTGGCAAATAAAATTGATAAGCTCTTAAAAATGTAATATCATTTTACGTTGAAAGTGGCCTGTGCTCTAAAGACAACAATTCTTTAAATGGTATAATGTCTTTGATCCCGACACTTGTCGTCCGGGTTGACCAAGTTTGGCTGTTTTCCCATTTTTAAAATAGGTCATTTTAAACTTGCGTCAGTAGAAGCCATCTCAAAAATGCTTTTGATGCCGAAAATGAAGGACTTTGGTACCAGATGAGGCGCAAAAACGGAGCCTAGCCGTAGCTAAGTGACGCTTTTTGCAACGAAATATGGTGCCAAAAGGCACATTTGCAGGCCAAAGGGTATTATTGAGATGGCTTCTAAGTACTTTTCTATAAACCGCTATTAATTCAATTCACCAGGCTCTTCCTTCACAGGAAGTAAGCGAATGATCCTACCGAGTTCCTCAATGGCGACATAGAGTAGGCTGTCTAATCCCATTCTCACATTGCGTACGCGCCCAATGCCCTTTAGTAATTCTTCTTGGCCTTCAATCAGGCCTTGTTCATTTATCTGAATACGATTTAAATATCCGAAGGAGAGCGAGCCGGCAAACAAGTCCCCCTTCCAAGCCGGGTAGCGGTTACCGGTCATGATATCTAGGCCGGAAGGTGCAATAGAAGGTACCCAGTAGAGCAAGGGTTGTTCCATACCTTTTGCTCTGTTTGATCGGTAAACTTGGAACCATCATAGTTGATGCCATAAGATACCGTTGGCCAACCATAATTAACACCTTTCTCGATCCGATTGAGTTCGTCCCCACCTCTCGGACCGTGTTCGTGTTCCCATAGTTCCCCAGTGTAGGGATTTAGGGCCAACCCTTGTGGGTTGCGATGGCCGTAAGAATAAATGGAGGGTACAGCTTCGGGCACATTCACAAAAGGATTATCGGGAGGGATGGAACCATCATCGAAAACGCGATGAATTTTTCCACAATGATTGGAAAGACTTTGCGGATTTTGCTTTCGCCGGCCCCGATCTCCTATTGAAATAAAGAGATAGCCGGCCGAATCAAATTGTAATCGAGATCCATAATGATGTTGAGTTGGCAGATAAGGCAAGGCAAGGAAAATCTCCTCTATTTCCTTTAACTCATTTTGTTCCAAGCGGCCACGGACAACCGCAGTCGTTGCTCGTCTTGAATGGTTTGGATCTGGCTTTGAAAACGACAAATAAACCAATTGATTTTCCCGAAAGTTAGGATGAATAGCTACATCTAGCAGACCACCCTGTTCTTCAGCTTTGACTTCAGGGATACCGATTATTTCTTGCAACGCCCCTCCCTCCCGGTAACGGTATAAATGGCCAACTCGATCGGTGATCAAGAATTCTCCGTTGGGCAGGAATGCCAATCCCCAGGGTACATCCAGGCCTTCCGCTACCACAGTCTCTATTCGAAATGCTTGATCCCTGGACTGAATAACACCATCCAAGGGAGGCCCCTTTTCCAAGGCTTCAGCAGACACCTCCTCTACGCGTTCCAGGACATAATCCGTAATGGCTTCCAACTCTTGGACCGTGAACGCAGAATCAAAAGCCGGCATACCACTATTGGAGTAGCCATATCGAATAGAACGATTAACTTGATTCCAGGAATTTCCATGTTTCCAATCCCCATTCACAAATTTCTCTAAATTTTGACCATGGCATCCCGCACAATTAGAACTGTAGAGTTCGGATCCAGAGGGACCAAAATTGAATTGTTCTTTTAACTTGTCGAATGAAAGATATACTAATCCCCCAGCGAAAATCAAAAGAAGCAGTACGAAGAG
>CAZXLD010000012.1:0-100082 GCA_964641965.1 uncultured Saprospiraceae bacterium
GTCTGGGCATCCGTAACCGTACCGGTGATCGTTCGCTGAGCCCAAGTGAATTGTACGAGGGCTAGTCCGAGCAATACGAACAACCATCTACACCTGTGGGCGAGGTAAACTTTTTGATCCATACAATATGTTAGTTTAATTAGTGAGCGTTGTTTTTTGCCTGTTACATAGACAATCGTGTTTTCATTGGTCGGGTGGGATGAACAAAGATGGAAAACTTTATGTGTAACAAGTACACTAACGAGGTGAATGTATAAAAATAGTTGGAAATGCTAACGACAACCATACATTTTTTTCACCAAATCCGATATTCCAAATTAAATTGGGAAATTTGATTAAGGATTCCAAAAAGGTAGATGTCCGCTAATAGCCAATTGCCCGATTAATGCCTCAATCTAAAAACAATAAATTTACGTATCTGATCCCATTGATCCTGCTCGCTTTCTTTTGCACACAAAAGGCTGTAGGTCAACAGTTTTTCCATCATCCGGATAGTAAGATCGGAAAAGTCAGAATCCCATTCGAATACGACAATAATTTTATTGTTGTGCAAGTAATGTTCAATAATTTTCTGCCTCTTAAATTCATTTTTGATACCGGAGCTGAACATACCATCCTGACCAAGCGGGAAATCACGGATTTGATGCAAGTGCCCTATCGCCGAAAGTTTCCCATTCGAGGTGCGGATATGAGTACTATAATGTATGCCTATCTGGCTACCGGCATCTCCCTCCAACTGGACAATTTCAAGGCATTAAATCGACCCATACTGGTTTTGGAAGAAGACCTGTTGGGGTTTGAAGAATTTTCAGGCTTGAATGTACAAGGTATCCTGGGAGCTGACGTCTTCAGGCGCTATGTGGTAAAAATTGACTACTTGCGTCAGTACATAACTTTATACGATCCACAGCGATTTACCCCGCCCAAGAAATTCATAAAAGTGCCTCTTGAGATCAAGAACGGGAAGCCGTATGTTTTTAGCAATGTCAAATTGCTAAACGACATTGAAATTCAAAGTAAGTTATTATTGGATACAGGGGCAGGTCTCGCCCTCTTGCTGTATACCAGTTCTGACAAACGATTGGATATGCCGGAAAACGTGATTCGAAGTACCATTGGCATGGGCTTGGGCGGCAACCTGGAAGGCTTCATTGGCCGGGTCAATGAATTCCAATTGGAGGATTTCGATTTTTATAATGTAATCACCAATTACCAGGAAATGTACCCCATTTCGGATACAGTACAACTCAATAACCGAAATGGAATCCTGGGCAATGTCATACTCGATCGCTTCTCTGTCATCATTGACTATCCCCGAAGCTGCCTCTATCTCAAACCGTTGCGCAAGCGAATTCGAAAAAAATTTCAGTATGATCGCAGCGGAATCATTGCAGTAGCTACGGGCGAATTCAAGGAGCGTTTGACTGTATTTTACGTAATCCCCGAAAGCCCTGCCGACGAAGCCGGCGTCCGTCCGGGCGATGAAATCACGCGGATAAATGGAACTTCTGCCAGAAATTACTCCCTGGACCGATTGAGCCGCAAGTTCAGAGCCAAACCGGGTAAACGGATCTCCCTCCAACTGCTACGCGACGAAGTGGTAATTGAAACCAGTTTTGAGCTTAGAGATCTGATTTGATTGGAAGTTGGGACATTATAGTTGAGGAAAGGAATTTCTGCAAACCTGTTAGCCTTGCTCCCTTACCTGTTTTTTCACCAACACTTGGTATTGCGTCTGTTTCGACTTATCTTTGCAGCCAATTTTCGATCAAAGTTTAATTATTCATTCATGTACGCTATCGTTACCATAGCTGGTCAGCAGTTTAAAGTTGAGGAAGGGCAGGAGCTCTTCGTCCACCAGCTGGACGCGGAAGCCGGTGCAACTCTATCGTTTGATCAAGTCCTCCTCCTTGATAATGGAGGCAAAGTAGAGGTTGGTAAACCGGTATTAAAGGCAAAAGTAAATGCGACGGTCCTGGATCACCAAAAAGGAGATAAGGTGATCGTGTTCAAGAAAAAGCGCCGCAAGGGCTATAAAGTCAAAAATGGACACCGTCAACGCTTTACAAAAATTAAAATCGACAGTATCAAAGGCTAGCCTAGCTATCTGCCTTTAAAAGCAATTCATCATGGCACATAAGAAAGGGGTCGGTAGTACGGATAACGGCCGCGATAGTAAGAGTAAACGACTAGGTGTCAAACTTTTTGGAGGAGAAACCGCTCTGGCTGGTAATGTATTAGTCAGACAGCGTGGCACCAAATTCCATCCGGGCAGAAATGTCTACATGGGTAAGGATTTTACCCTGCATGCACAAATCGACGGAAAAGTGTCATTTGTAAAAAGGCGTCTGAATCGGACTTTCGTCGAAGTATTACCCTTCGAAGATCAGATTCTGGTAGAAGAAAAAGAGCCCGAAATCAAGATAGACCCACAACCTACCGAGCCAGAGGTCAAAGAAGATCCAGTGGTAACGGAACCGGAGGATAAAAAAGAGCCGGAAGTAGAGCCAACAGAACCAACGACCACTGAGCCAAAGGATAAAAAAGATTCGGAAGTAGAGCCCAAACCACCGGTCAAGCCTAAAACGATCACCCTGCCTTCTGGTAAAAAGGTCAAAGAAAATGATCTCAAGCTTGTAGAAGGTGTTGGACCGAAGATCGCGGGTTTGCTTGAGGCTGCGGCTATCAAGACCTGGGCTGATCTAGCGGCAGCTTCAATTGATACGCTCAAAGGCATCTTGGATGAAGCCGGCTCGCGCTATCAAATGCACAACCCATCTACCTGGCCACAGCAAGCACAATTGGCTAGCGAGGGCAAATGGGAAGAATTAGAAACCTTACAAGATGAGCTGAAAGGGGGACGGAAAGTTTAGTCTTCTGATTCAACGATCACCTACATAACCTTCATTCTACCGGTTCAGGGGGATGAAGGTTATTTTTTTCCAGTACCGATAATTTAACAAAGGCATCTCGAGGCAACCAACCTTCTCGATGATTATCCAGCCTGACTTTCCACCATGCCCCAATGCTATCCAGCATAAAAACGGCCGTCCCCTCATGCAAAGGGAACATCTCTTCCGACTGACTATCCGGAGCTACCTGTAGCATAACCTCATCAGCCATTATAATACCCCTCATTGGATTATGCTCCCTGGCCGAGCGAGCCAATGCAAAATGTATACTTAGCAGAAGGCCAATAAAAGTTAACCCTAATAACGTCCAGCTTCTCCATTTCTTTCTCCACTGTTCGAACTGCCACAGTGCAGCCAGTAAAAGGGCTGTAAGCAAAGCAAATAAAAAAGCAAACAGGGACCAGGTACGCACGCCAAAATGAAGCATTAGCTCTTCATGCCATTGGAAAAGAAAAAAAGTATCCCCTGTCTGAATCTGATCCTCTAATTCCTTCAACAGGTGGTTTCGATTCTCCAGCACCATTTGATCTTCCGGGTCTAGTAAAAGAGCCCTTTCATACTGTAAGCGGGCCATTCCAAACTGTTGGCTTTGGAGGTAAGCATTCCCAAGATTATTATAAAGCGCTACCGATTGGTATCCGTCCTGGAGGATCTCTTCATAGGTGGTAATTGCTTTAAGGTAATCCCCATTCCGGTAGGCATTGTTAGCCTGTGTCATTTTCCGGGGAAAAAGTGCTGCTTCTTGACCCAGCAACTGCGAGCCCAAAAGGCTAGTTCCCAGAATCAGTAGTAAGCGTAGAATCAGCATCCGGTATTTCATCCGTTGATTCAGGTTTAGGTAGCTGTAGCGGAATGGTAAATAAATCTTGAAAAGTAGCGGGTCTGGTTCGAACTCCCCAATTGTACCCTTCCAATTTTAGATTCTCGTGATCTGTTGTTCCCATGGGCAGGAACTCTCCTTTGGGCTCTGCTAAAAAATGAATCCGCTCTACTCGGTTAGAACCAAAAAAAACATTCATTTCACTACATAATACTTTATTGACACCGACATAGGCATCACTATCATCGAGCGCGTAATATACACTTATCGCATTACCGGAAACCTCCATCTTACGCAGTTCATTCTCCACAAAAAAAGCATCAATTTCCCTTCCTTGAATCTGATTGAAAAATCGGAGATCCGGCGAATTCAAAATAAGCGCACGATTTTTTAGAAAGATTTGGTCTATCTGTTGATTGCGCATTAAAATGGTCATGGTATCAGCAGTAAACTGGCTGGTGTCTGACCAGATAATTGGTTCTTTGTATAAATGAAAAAGCGAATCCCTGGAGCTGTAGATCAATGAATCACATAATCCTTGCATATCGCTCTTGAAAAGGCGCACATCCGGATATGCAACCAACAACCGATTCGGTTGCCCCCCTATAGTATCAGAGACAACGGAGTACAAGGTATCAGCCGCCAGAAATAAGGAATCTTCGTCTACTATGGTCTTTAGAAAAGGCCTTCCAAATTGACCGCCGCTAGCCTTCAGGTAACCGGTAGAACGTTTGTAATCGGCACGCTCACAAAAAACACTAAGATCAGCTGAAGTATCTGTCCAAATTACATTTCCGGTTGCATATCCGAATTCCGAATCCTCATCATAATCCAATTGATCTGCGAAAAGGAGATTTGGAGGGTCGCTAAAATAGGTTCGGCCCTTAGTTTGGTAGTTGCCGGATTCCCGATTAAACTGAATAAGCGGAGCCTCCACTTGCTGCACAGAGTCTTGCACAAAAGCATTGCCTTCCAAAGTCGTCATGCCGGATTGAGCCTGATAAATTATTTTATCCGCTTTTGCATAACGGCCTTGATCTCTAAACCAGGCATTCCCGATCAAATCATACTTCTCGATAAGCCCCAGATAGTTGATGGTATCTGCACTGGCCTGTTGATCCGGATTGGCAAACTGGGCATTTTGCCAGAAAGAGGCTTCTTCGGAGGCGATATCATAAAAGCCCCGTTCCGTGTAAAGCTGTAAGCTGTCCCCGCTTTGAATACGTGTTGGACCAAAGAATCGAACAATTTCCGTTTCCATACCATAACCAAGGGTGTCGGATCGGAGCCGAATTCTAGGATCTTCGACCAATACGCTATCCTTGAAAAACATTTCTTGAGCATTCACATAGTAATACCCTTTTTTACTACTGAGCTTGGAATCCCCATTGACCAACAGGCCCCCCGTAAAATAAGAACCCACCTTTGTGTCCGTTCGATAATCCAGACGTTCGGTAAATAGCTGCTTGGCGCGGTCTTCCAGAATTACATCCCCAAATAGTTGGGCTAATCCATTGAAATAGACCATCGAATCTGCGAAAATCTTTACCGAATCCCCTTGCTGAAGCGCTATGCGTCCCATGGCCCTGAGGTAGTTTTCATTCCGTAGATAAGCAGAATCACACCAGATAAAAACGGTATCCTTCCGGAGTTGAACATCCCCAACAAGACGCTGGATCTGGGAGGTGTCCTCAATGGAAAAAGTCCAACTGTCGGCATAATCAACTTCAATGGGTACCGTATCGGAAGTATCTACAGGTTCGGCCTGTTGTCCATAGTGGATCAACGGAATAGCGACCAAACAAACTAGTAGCAATAAACGGTACATGTAAAGACGATTACGCTTTCCTGCAACGATTAGGCAAGGTACTATTTCAATATCCTGATCCTGAATAAACAGGTGCAAAATGTACTAAACAGAAAAGAGTTTTGGCTGAATCAAAGGTGCCCATAAATAGGGGGAGAGTAAAGGTAGTTAACATAGGTTTAACCGGTCTAAGCCAATATGCTTTCAGCTGCTTCCTTTCCCAGAAGGCTACCCAGCGCAACTCCCATACCGCCCAACCGGACACTTGCCCATAGACCAGGCGCCAACTCTTTTAGAATGGGTTCTTTCTCGGCACCTACCCCCAAAATTCCGCTCCACCTACAGTCGATTTCAACGGGTGCTCCCGGCAATAAAACCTGCTGAAGCCATTGTTCCTGAAAATTCTGAATCCGATCTGTCAGGCCCAAAACTGCGGTCTGTTCACCTGCCGAATCCACATGGCGAAATCCCCCAAGAAGGATGCGATCCCCCACATTCCGAAAATAAGCGTATCCCTGCTTGTAGTGAAAACAGCCTTTCCAAGTAAAAAAACCGATAAGCGGAGCTGTGATTAACACCTGGTTTCGAGCTGGCTGGACCTCTAGCTCCGGCAGTAATTGCCGTGTAAATCCATTCGTGGCCATTAAAAGTCGCTTGGTTTTAAATGGGAAATCAGGTTGGGTTTTTAGATCCCAGTCTGCTCCTTTGGGTTGAAAGCCCATCACCTCAACACCTTGGAAAAGCTCAATCCCGCGATCCACACACTTTTTTTGTAGTGCCCGGATCATTTTAGCTGGATTCAGCTGGGATTCGAGCGGTAAGGAGATTACATGCTCTACCTGCATTTCACTTCCTTGCCAAGAGGGTGTCACAGGTAGGATGGCTCGCCGAACCCCTGTTATATCTTGGAAGCGGGCATTCAACACATCTATCTTTTGCATTACCTGCTCGTATGCTTCTCGATCCGCCTCCAGAAAAACTTCATAGCCTCCGTGTGATTCCAGACAAAGCGCCTGATCACCCACTTCCTCCCTGAGTAAATGAAGTCCCTGCCATCGCTTACGGACTAACCGCCAGACTTGCTCCTCGTCCATGTGTTGCAGATCGTCCAGCAATTCGGTAGGACTACCAAAACAACCAAATCCGGCATTTTTGGTGCTAGCCCCTGTAGGAATAGCGCCTTTGTCCAGGATACCAATACGTATACTGGGATTGATTTTGCTCGCTGATAGGGCTGTAGACAGGCCAACCAGGCCTCCACCAACGATAAGCAGATCGAAAGAAGAAAAGTAGGTTTGACGTTCCCAGTAACTTACCATTGAAAGCTCCAAAATCTTGTGTTCTTTTAAATCTCTATTGGTTCAGTGCATGAGGCAATCCCTATCTTTGAGTGAATTTATTGGATTTGAAATATCCATTACAGATCGAAATACATTCTTATTCCTCATTTTATTTCAAGCAAAGATGATTCAACGGATTCAAAGTCTTTTCTTGTTGTTAGCAGCAATAGGAGCAACAGGTGCTGCATTTTTGCCACAAGTGCTGACTACCAATACCTATACTACCGGTGTCTTATCAGATAATCGCTTAGATGGGCAAGATGACCCATTATTGTTAGGGCTTTGGTTAGTGGCTGCCTTACTAGCCTTGATCGCCATTTTTTTGTTTCGGAACCGAAAGACTCAGCTGTTTGCGAGTGTCTTGTACATCCTTGTGGTTTTGGGAGCGGTCGGCTTCGGAGTTTACCTGTTAATGCCGTTGGATTCAATAGAAGGCCTTCTTCCTGGAGCCGGACTATTTCTTGGGTTGGCAGGGATCATCTTCATTGTTCTAGCCAGGATTTATATCCGAAAAGATGACAAGTTGGTAAAATCGATGGACCGGCTCCGCTAACTTTCTCCGGGATAAACACAAAAGACCTGCCAAAGCGAACTCGGCAGGTCTTTTGCTTATTAAAACCTCAGTTAAAGCTTAATCCACTTTCTTTTTAGCAGAATAGTTAACCTTTAGTTGGCCTGCTTTTCGAAGTTCAGTTTTTACATCCTGAACAATCCCCATAGTCACTCCCTGATCTACCCGCATGGAAGAAGTAATGGCACCATGACGAGCTTCCGGAACTTTAGTACGGTGACCTTCGATAAATAGAAGAATATCAGAAGCAGAAGCAAATTTATCCCCCAGCTGTATCCGAGGCTTCGTGCCGTATAGGGCCTGGAATTTCTGAATAGGACGCCCAATGTAGATCGTATTGACCAGGGATTTCTCCTCCAATTTAGTCAGCTGATCAGCACTTGGGGTACTTACAGCTACCTTCAATTCTGCATCGCGCAACTTGGTTACCACCATGAAGAAGAAGAGTAGCATAAAGATGATATCAGGAAGAGAAGCCGTCGAAATCGCAGGCTTGGCTTTCCCCTGTTTCTTTGAAAACTTTGACATACCAAAAAGCGGTTTATACAGTTTTTCAGGCGACCAGCATCGCTGGGGAGTTTACTTCCCCAGCTCTACCGGGCCGAATTAATTTTCTTCACCAAAAGAAGTCGGTTCCGCCTCTGACAATACCATCGGTATTTCATCTTTGATTGCCTTTCGCATAGCCAAGGGCAGATCATCACTGTAATTCACGCCATACTTCTTTAGAGATAACTCATCCCAGAGCTCATTGTAAGCCCCTTTTAATTCGTTGTAGACAGTTAAGTACGTATTGTATTTAGTACCACGATCATTTCTCAGGGAGATAATGGCGTTGCTAGGAGATACGGCCAGGTCTTCTCTGCCTTTCGGATTCATGATGAATTCCTTTGCACGCTCTCTAAGTTCATCAACCAAGGCTGGTTCTCCACGAACTAATAACTGATTCTCTGCATTAACCAGAACAGCAAACACGTTTCTGGAACGGAGTTTCAGGTTCTCAGGGGGCTCCTCAGACCAAGGTGGAAGCTTTACAGTGATCCCCTTATCCTCAACAATAGTGGTGGTCACCAAGAAAAAGATCAGCAGGAGAAATGCAATGTCCGCCATGGAGCCGGCATTGATCTCATTTTGCCCCCTGTCTCTAGCGCTTTTCTTTGCTGGCATAGCTCCTCTGGGTTTTATTATTTAAAAAAGTTGATGATCTCGGAAACAATTAGCGTCAGCGATGCCAGGACCAAGACAATCAACATGGTAGACAATGCTGCGCCTATAAACTGAAAAGCTCCAGGTCCAATGCCACCAAACTTATCGGCAGCTTCTCCGATTACACCTGTTCCCACAGCAGGAGAAGTGGCATAAGCAATGATGAATACAATAACCAATACAGCAAGACCGATAAGGCCTTTGAGGCTACCTTTGAAGTTGGTTGCCACCTGGATAATCCCGAAAGCCAACATAGCCACAGCAGCTATGACAAACAAGAAAATGGCTCCCATCAGACCAAAGTCAAAGATCGAGGTTGTGGATTGCTCATCTTCAGGTAGTGCATTGAAAGAGTCAATACCTGAACTGGCGATGAGCACGAATAGGACAGTGATCAAGGCACCCAGGCCGAAAGCCACCAACTGTCCATTATTGACGAAAAATTTATACATGACGATGAGGGTTCTAGTTCAACTACTTCTTCAAAAGATTGTATTCAGCAAGCATGTCTACCAAAGCGATAGAAGCATCTTCCATGCGGTTTACGATGCCATCGATCTTGGAAACAATATAGTTGTAGAATACCTGAAGGATAATAGCTGTGATCAAACCAAATACCGTAGTCAACAGGGCAACTTTAATACCACCCGCTACAACAGAAGGCGACAGATCACCAACAGCTTCGATACGGTCGAAAGCGCCAATCATACCAATTACTGTACCCATAAATCCAAGCATTGGAGCAATGGCGATGAAAAGCGAGATCCAAACCAACCCTTTTTCCAAAAGTCCCATTTGCACAGAACCGTAAGAAACGATTGATTTTTCTACAGATTCAATACCGTTTTCAGTATTGCGAAGACCTTCATATAGAATACTTGCTGTTGGTCCAGGCGTTGATTTGCAAACTTCCATGGCACCGGCAACATCACCTGTTTTCAAATGCTCATCGATACGGCTAAGTAGTTTGTCCGTATTGACAGAAGCAATGTTCAGGGTGATGATCCGTTCGATACAGAATGCCAGACCTAGGATCAAGCAGATCAGTACGAAACTCATAAAGCGCCAGTCCCCGTCAATGAAATATTTTTTCAGCAGCTGATACCCGCCTACGCTTTCGGTAGGAGTGGATAAAGGTGCGATCTCGGTGGGGGCAGGAGCTGGTTCTTCTACAGCGGCGGCAGCAGCAGCAGAATCTTCAGCTTGTTCCATACTTTCAGATTGGTTATCGTTTTGAGCGTAACCGATGTTGTAAACAGAAATTGCCAATCCGAAAACCAGCAACAAGGTTAGAAAATTACGCATGACCGGTTGAATTTTGTCGAAGGGTTGAATGTGAAAAAATTGTTTAAAGTTTTGCGGAGAGAGCGGGATTCGAACCCGCGATACCCTTTTGGGGTATACACGCTTTCCAGGCGTGCCTCTTCAGCCACTCGAGCACCTCTCCTCTGGATCTCCCAGTGGCAAGAACAAGCCAAAAATAAGTATTACAGCTATTCTGCCAACGTTTGGGCGCCTAAAATTTGCAATTTGAACCCACAATACAAAATTAATATTGCTCGACTGGCCCTTATTATTCAATCCTTCTATCTACATTCCAAGATGCATTGGAGTTATTTCTTGGTGTACGAGGAGGAAAAAACCGAGCGAGCATTTTCAGTAGTGATCGAAGAAATCTCCTCTAGTGGAAGGTCAAATAAGGTCGCCAATTTCTCTGCAATCCGTATCAGATAAGCACTTTCGTTGCGCTTCCCCCTAAAAGGTGTAGGTGCCAGGTACGGTGAATCCGTTTCCAAAACAATATGCTCAGGACCAATGGTGCCAAGCACGCGATCTAAACCCGCATTTTTGAAGGTAACCACTCCACCAATTCCCAATAAAAATCCGAGCTCCAAAATAGCTTCGCCTTGAGCAACCGTTCCAGTGAAACAATGAAAAATCCCCGACAGCCCATCCGTACCCACTTCCTGAAGCAATTCAATATTGCGATCAATCGAGTCCCTGGAATGAATCACAATTGGCAGTTCGAACTCTTTGGCCCAGGCTACCTGGGTTAAAAAAGCCTCTTCCTGCTCCTGCACAAACGTTTTATCCCAATAAAAATCCAGCCCGATTTCACCCACTGCACAAAATGGTCTTTGTTCAAGCCAGGAACGAACAATTTCCAGCTCTTCGTGAAAAGAGGCCCCCACAGAACAAGGATGTAAGCCCATCATGGGAAAACAGTGATCCGGCCATTCTTCTTCCATAGCCATCATACCCTGGATCGAACGGCTATCGATGTTTGGCAAATAAAGTTGGTTAACTCCAAGCCCCAAGGCTTTTTCAACCACTTCTTTTCGGTCTTCATCAAATTGATCAACGTAGAGATGGGTGTGTGTATCAATCCATTCCATATCCCAAAAGTAGACTACTTTTTAGAACCATCCTGTTTATTCCTCTGCCTGGCCTAAACAGTTGCCTGCTTTGTTCAGGAATGGGAATCAGTTATACTGGATGTTTTCCCACTTCAGATCGCTAAAGCTTTTCAGGGAATACCAACAACAGAAATAGACAAACGGAATGGCAGCCAAAAATAAGACCGGGATACTGGTTATGCCATAATGGACGAGTCCCAGCATACCTACAATTATTGCTCCCAGAAAACTTAAACCAATGGTCTGCCCTTGCTGCACGTCTGAGATTGGTCTGGAAAACGGCAAATACCTCAGTTGCAAATGACTGGCCACTAAAAGTGCCAGTAAAATGGCTCCCCAACTGAAAACAAGGTCGGGAACAGCCGACAATCCAAATAAGCCAAGTATCAACGCAGACAGCATTAAAAAAACAGGAAGCAGATATTTGGCCAGTACGGCAAGTATTGTCCCCCGAATCAAGCCCCCTGGATGTTGAATTGGCGTAGCGTAATAAACCCAGGACCGACCGGTTTTTTTGGTATAAAAACAGTGCTGTATGAGTCCTAGTCCTGGTATAAAAGCCAGGTATAGCAGCATCAGGTAGGTTTTTGAGTGCAGAAACCGCTCCCACTTTTCTGCTAGCGTACCATCTCCGAGTAATGCAAACATTAAAAAGTAAGCCACCAATAAGCCAAACATGGGGTACGTTCTCATTTTAAAATCCTGATCTCTTCCCGAAATCTTCCAGCTCATGGCAAAGGCAGCCCGTTCTTCCGGTTGTTTAATCCGGTCCAGCCACCATTTGAAATAAAATGTGCCACGGAAGGAGCCTGTGGAGATACCCTTTCTTTTCAAGGTGGGAGAAGATCCGGAAAAAGAAAGCTGCAAAAGCTGGCGATCGAAATTGGGGGCGAAAACCTTTAGGACCAAAATCAGTGCCAAGGGTGGCATTAAAATAGCCAGAGCGGAATAATACAAAGCCTCAACGCGTAACTCTCCTTCCATTACCGTATCCCACAAGGCGGAAATCCAGGTGGAGGGAAGCAATCCGAATACCTTCTGATCGTAAATGGTAAGGCTCACAGCATTGTCAAACTCTAATATCCTGGGCACCACGTAGTAGGCCAGAATAAAGAGTATAGTTACCCCGATCTGGAAATAACCCAATACATCCCGAAAGCGGGCCGGCGACACTATGCGAAAAAGGAGGAGATAGGTCGCATTCACGAATAGTACTACCAATACCATACTAAGCAGGAGCTGAATAATGAAAAGGGGTAACCCCAAAATTCCCGCCTTGATTGGAAATAGAATAAGTGCCGGCAGTGCATAGGCAATAGTCAACTTGAGCAGATAAATAGAAATATGCAGAAGTCGAGCCAGGGCCAAAGTACTCCCCTCCAAAGGCCTGGTTAATAATACGTAGTTGTCTCGATCGTCCACTAAAACCTCCGTGAAATCAGTTACTATGGCCATGGCCAATAGCACCATCCAAATAGTGAAGTAGATAAACAGGCCCATGCTGAGGGTATCAAACAAAAAAAACATGGAACACATGACCAACCCCATAAACATCAGGATCAAGCTGACCAAAGTGACGGCACCGGTTTTTCCGCCAAAGGAGTTGTTTTGTTGTTGATTGAGAAAGAAGGGCCTCCGACTATCTATTGTCAATTTGGCTTCCAGAATAGCCACTAGCGTTTTCGGTTCAGCACCAAAACGTTCCCAGAAAGGGCTCATAAAGCGAATGAAACGAAGGATCAACGCGTTCATGAATCTTGGAAGATATGTAGGAAAGAACTAGAATCTGAAGGTCCTTCGGAATTGGTCAGGCTAGCGAATACACGTTCCAGGGTATCTCCTTCCTCGGCTTTCATGCTCTCAAACGTACCGTCCGCCAAGATCTTCCCTTCGTGGATGAGCACAATGCGATCTGAAACTTTTTCCACTACATCCATTAGGTGGGAACAATAGAAAATGGTCTTTCCCTGCTTGGCCAGCTCAGAAAGGATCTCCTTCACCTGAATAACAGCATTGGCATCCAACCCACCCAAGGGTTCATCCAGGAACAGGACTTCGGGGTCGTGCAATAAGGAAGAGGTAATCATTACCTTTTGCCGCATACCTTTTGAGAAAGTATCCATCCGGTCGTCCAGTTTATTGCCCAGTCCAAAGTAACTGAGCATCCGATGTGACCGATCCACAATAAGCTCATCGGGCATTTGATGCAAGCGCCCCAGCAATAGTAAATACTCGCGCGGAGTCAATACCTCGTAGAGTTCAGCATGCTCCGGTACGTAACCTACCTTGCGTTTAACCTCAATGGATTCCTGGCGAAGGTCATACCCCACCACCGTTACAGTCCCTTCAAAATTTGGGTCCATACCTACCAGAATTCGGACGGTAGTGGATTTACCTGCTCCATTGGGGCCTATATATCCAATAACCTGGCCGGGGGGCACCTCCAGGTCGATACCATGCAAGACTTCTTTTTTTCCAAAACGCTTCCGAAGTCCACAGATCGTAATTATAGCGTCTACCTGCATGTTATTCCTTTTTTTGCCGGATCGGGATACCGTACTTAGTTACCTGGGGTTACCCCTACTGAGGATCATTTTTGCATGAATCCGAAAGTCTTCCCGGCATATAAATCCCTATTTATTCTAGTCCTCAGGGCCTCCAAAGACTCGAAAGGAATTGAAACCACTTTCATTTTTACCATCCAGGCGGGAATACCTCCTCCAGGCTCCGCCGCTACCTCATAGTCTACCATTACCCGATTCTCACCTACTTGAACCAGTTTATATACCGTATCGGACTTTCGAACGCGGACATGGCCTTTATACTCTTCTACATAATCCGGTAGCGCCTTAACGAAAATGGATATTGAAGGGGTTTCTTTATCATAACTCACCCGCATCTGGTAAACTCCATCCCGATCGCTAACCGGCCAGGGCACATCCGTGGCTACATAGTAGGTTATGTCGGTTTCAGAATCCTCCTTGAGTACTTTAACCGATTTTGTATCCGGCATCCACTCCTTGTATTGATCTACATCCAGGAGAACGGCTATTACATCGGACAATTGGCCCTTAACCTCTGTCTGCCCCCGGAAGGCCTTAAAATCAGAATCCTTTATATCCTTGGTGTAAACACGAATTCCGTCTTTTTCTTTTTTTAATTCCCAGCCCTCCTGAGTGAGCCCCGGTATGGATTGCGAAAAGATTACGGACAACAGGACAACTACTTTAAAAACGTTCATACTTCAAATACAGCTTTCGGATTGGAAAAAGTGATTTCCATATAAAGAACTGACATGGCGGGAATTCGTTGTGCGTTTCTCAGAAAAACCGTACTCTGCATATTTTGTCCTTGAAAAAAGGTTCAACTAGAGCTAACCACTAACTTGGCACAATTACAGCTGCCCAATGAAAGGATCAATCTGAAAGCATCGGGTTTACTAAGGTGGTAAATATGCTGCCTTTCAAATGGGGTACAAACCAAAATAACCTGCCCAACCCAACTACTGGATCTTTTCTGATTTGAGGGCTTCGAAAAAAAGACGTGCTCCCGCCAGATTGGTAGCCAAGGGTACATTTTTAACATCCGAGATACGCATTAGCATATTTACATCCGGTTCGTGCGGGTGCTTACCTAATGGATCTCTAAAAAAAATAACCATATCTACCGAACCTTCCGTTATGCGACTGGCAATTTGAGCATCACCACCTAATGGCCCACTCTCCATCTTCTCTACTTGAATACCTGCTCGCTCTACATGGGTGCCAGTGGTTCCGGTAGCTATAACAGCGATCTTCCGGTCCTTCAAAAAATCTTGATAATCTTTAATAAAGCCAACCATATCGGCTTTTTTCCCGTCATGCGCTATGATGGCAATCGTCATTGGCTTTTCGATTTTGATCAATCGAAAGATAGGAATTGTAAGCGGGTCTAGTGGGGTGTGAAAATACTGCTTGACGTTTCTCCTTTGCCAACTTCCGTATCCCCAAAAAGGGGGAGAAAAAAGAATCCCCACTTAAGGGGGATGCTTTGGGCATTATTCCAACGTAATTTTGAGCCAGATGTAATGTGAATAATAGGGCCTTACAAGCATTTTTTGCCGTAACCTGAAAACAAGTGTATCAAATTTCCATTCACAGATATAGGTTCACCTCTTCTTTTCGGCTCCATTTCAAAAAAATTAGCCTTTCGACTCCATGTCGAAAGCTCCTCACCTTTTTTTTAACTCAATAATTCATTTATGCAATCCAAAATTTTACGCTTTTTCATTTGCTTTTTGGTGCTCACCGTTATGGGGCAACCACAAGCAATGGCTACCATCCATGTAATTACGAACAACGGATTTGATTTCGTCCCGGCCAACCTAGAAGTAGCGGTGGGTGACACCGTTATCTTCGACATTGGAGGCTCCCACAATGCCGTGGAGGTAGATTCGGCTACTTTCGTGGCCAGAGGTACTACATCCAACGGAGGGTTTTCAACTCCATTTGGTGGCGGTACTGTAATTTTATCTGAAGCCAAGACGTATTATTACGTCTGCCAACCCCATGTCGGATTTGACATGGTAGGAACGATCGTGGCTAGCGAAGCAATCGCTTCGGATTCTGTCCTGGTTTTTACTGCCAAGCTTTCTGGTAGTCAGGAAGTACCGGCCGCACCCAGCCCGGCCAATGGCTCTATTCGAGCAGAATTGGTGGAAGATACCCTGACCATAACAGGTGAATTTTCAGGCTTGCTTGGAAAATTTAATGTCAATATTGCAGGTGGCTCTCACGTGCACAATGCTTACGCAGGAAGTAATGGTGGAATTGAATTCAACCTTACTCCTACTATTTCTAACCTGGACTCCTTGAGTGGCACCTTTGATGCTTCAAACAATACGATCACGTTAAGCCCGGAACAGAAAGAAGCCTTATTGGCCCGTAGGTTATATGTGAACATACATACGGTAGCCATCCCTTCCGGCGAGATTCGAGGACAACTCATCCCGGAAGCCAATGGCCAGTTCCAGGCCGTTTTATTCAGTAGTAATGAAGTACCATCCGTTATGTCCATGGGTACGGGTGGGGTATTGTTTGAACTCGTGGGCGATTCCTTGATCGCATCCGGTTCATTTGCTGGTTTGGAAAGCCCTTTCAACGATGCCATCGGTGCCCATTTACACTTTGGATTTGCAGGCCAAAACGGACCTGTGGAAATTCCATTAGTCCCTACGATTGTAGCAGACACAAGCGGTTTCTTTTCAGCTGATAGTAATCGTTTTGCACTCTCTCCGGAATTGCAGGAAGCACTTCTGCAAAACCAGCTGTACGTAAATATTCACTCTGAAAACGTTCCCTCCGGCGAATTACGCGGACAAGTTCATCCGCTGGCCAATGCCGTGTTCAGGGCTTTTCTGGCAGGTAGCAATGAAAAGACACCTGTACTTTCACGAGCAAATGGAGCAGTCCTGCTAACCCTATGTGGCGATTCCTTAACGGTAAGTGGTTCATTTGCGGATTTCAGCAGCCCTTTTGATCCCTCGATCGGACAAACCGGCGCACACTTACATCGCGGATTGGCTGGCCAAAACGGTGGAATAGATATCCTCTTGAATGCTCAATTGGATACTGGAAATTTGGCAGGAGTCTTTCTTCCCGGGAATAATACAGTGGCATTAACAACCGGACAGATCGATACACTCTTGTCCAGAGGCTATTATGTGAATCTACATTCTGAAGGTAATCCTTCAGGTGAAATCCGCGGCCAGGTTGTTCCCCAGAGCAATTTCTTCTTCAATGCACTGCTCGGAGGTGCACAAGAACGTCCTGCTCCGGTTAACACAACGGGTACAGGTACGGTTATTGCCGAGTTCCTGGGTAATCAATTAACCGTGACTGGAGCATTCAGTGATCTGATCGGAGATTTTGATGAAACGATTGGCAATACGGGAGCACATATCCATCTTGCCCCCGCTGGTGCCAATGGCGGAATTTCCGTTGAACTTATCGTGACCGAAGACGGCGATCAAAAAGGTGGGCAATTTGAACTGGCAAATAATGTATTCGCTTTGCGGGATGGCCAGGTAGATACGCTTCGCCAGCGCTTGGGATATGTCAATATCCATACTTCAGAAGTAGGTTCAGGAGAAATCAGAGGCCAATTGTTAAAGGAAGCAACAGCTTTCTTTTCCGTTCAGGCTGCCGGACAAAACGAAGTACAACCAATCGATACGACCACTGGTATTGGTGGCCTGGTCGCAGAGCTGAATGGGGGGCAACTAGGTATTTCCGGATCCTTCGAAAATCTGGTTGGAAAGTTTAACCCTGCCATTCAAGGTGGAAGCCACATCCACTTTGGCAGAGCAGGATCAAATGGCGGCATTGCATTCAACCTGAATGCCACCATCACCGCAGAGGACTCTCTTAGTGGTCAATATGAAATCGGTCAAAACAGTACAGCTTTGGATTCTGCCCAGTTGGAGGCGCTCTTCGATGCGGAGCTCTATTTCAATCTGCATACCACAGCCGTAGTTCCCGGGGAAATTCGCGGCCAAGTACTGCCGATGATCAACCAGTTTCCGGATACAGCTTTGATCACCGCCCCTGGTTCAGGAGCAGATGTGACTATTGAGGGGCTTCCAAGCACACCCTTTGTAGCCGAATGGAGCGAAGCAACAGATCCTAATGGAAATCCGATTGCATACATCTGGCAATTGGCTGCCGATCCGGAGTTTCAAAACTTGTTGGTAAGTGTTAACCGGGCTGATACAGCTTCCTTTACCACAGACTTTGGTACCGTTGCTGCTATTTTATCCGGAGCAGGAGTACAGCCGGGACAATCGATCCTGGTCTATCATCGGGCCATTGCCACGGACGGAAGCGTACGTACCCTTGGTGTGGCGGATAGTGTAAACCTAACTTTGGGTACTGTAACCAATACCCGGGAAATATTGGACCGGGAATTTCAATTATCCGTATTCCCTAATCCGGCAATTGACCAGGTAACGCTTACGATCAATGCCATTGAATCGGCAAATGGAATCCTGCAAGTATACGATCTAAATGGCCAAATGGTGTCTGCCCGAAATTTCAACCTCTTCGAAGGTCAAAATCGACAGGCGTTGGACCTGAGTAAGGTGCCAACTGGCATTTATTTTCTCCAGGTCCTAGTGGATGGTAGACCCCTAACAGCCAGACGCATTGCTGTAAAAAGGTAGAAAATAAAATATTCGTTTTTCCAATATTGTATAGAGCAGTCCGGGAGTTACCGGGCTGCTTTTTTGTTGTGGGTAAAAAATCACTGTAGGTTTTGAATTTGCAATGTAATTTGCGGGCCTATTACACCTCCTTTACCTATGAAAAAGTACGCATTCAGCTTTTTTTGCCTTGGTTGCCTAATCTTTGTTTCGCCTTTGCCAGCACAGGATTTTCTGGGTGGGATAACAGACAACCACAATGGTATTCAGCAAATGAATGTGCAACCGGCTTCTATTGTGTCTTCCCCCTGGAAATGGGATTTGCATCCACTTGGAGTTGATTTTACAGCCGTAAATGCCAATGTGTTTGATGCCATTCAGGCCGCTGCAAATGACAATCCATTTCCGCTGATAGAGAACACGGATGAGTTTCTGGTCAATGTGGATATACAACTCCCTTCCTTCCTGCTCAGGTTAAATGAAAGAATGGCTATTGGTTTGGAGCTCAAACTTCGATCCATGGTTTACAGCGAGACCTCCAACAGTGATTTGCTTACCCTATTAAGAGATAACTTCAACACTCCCGAACTATTGGGACTGGATTTTTCAAATGAATTTCTGAATGGGAGAGCTCACGTATGGTGGGAAGTTTCAGGTACTTTCGCCTATCAGCTTTGGTCCAATAATACCCATAGCTTGAATGGGGGCATTAGCTTGAAATACCTGGGCGGCATGGCCTCAGGCTACGTAAATGCAGACAACCTTTCCTTTGTACTATCTGATGCCAACAACCTTTCTCAAGTAACTGGTAACCTGCAATTTGTATACAATAATAACCTGGATGACTTGGTCGATGAAGGTGAGTTTCAGTTATTTTCTGATCCGGGTTTTGGTGCTGCATTTGGGTTGGAATATTTGTGGTCTCCTGATTCAGAAGGATACCAACTCAAACTGGGGTTAGCCGTATTGGACCTGGGCAAGATCAAATACAATAGATCTGTTTTTAGCGGGGAATACATTGTCAATTTCCAAGACATCAATTTGGATGGGCTCTTGGAAGCTGAAGACCTAGATGCTATTGGGGAAGAGTTGGAGGGATTGCTTGAAGAAGTGGTTGTGGAAAACGACGAATTTATTGTTTATATGCCTACCAAATTGGCGATTCAGGCAGATTATCATTTTGGCCAGAGCATATATTACCTCAACTTTTCTTCCTACTTATCTCTTCGAAGCAATATTCGGGATATTAACAACACCGCCTTTTTTTCCACCTACATACTAACCCCCCGAATTGAAAAACCAACCTGGAGTATCACGGTCCCAGTGCTATACAACAAGTTGACTGGGTTCACCGGAGGGTTAGGGTTTCGTTTCGGGCCGGTTTATTTTGGATCCCAAAATATCATAGGTGCCATTGCGCGGGGAAGAGGAGTTGATCGTTTTGACCTTTACCTGGGATTTCGATTTGGTAAACGGTTTTCTCTGAATTGATTAACCAGGCATGAATAACTTCCTTTGAGCTAATTTACTCCAACTATTACCCAGCAAAGTGGTTTCGATATCATTGCCCTTATTTCATTTCAGATTAAATAGTTTAATCACTTGATTAAATCGAATAGATCAGTATCTTTGCATTAGATGAAAACCACGCAAGAGGGAAAATACAAACACATGGGTACGGAGGAGCGTATCCTTGAAGCAGCCACTAAAGTATTCACTGAAAAAGGCTACGAAGCTACGCGCACGCGTGATATAGCTCAGGAAGCAAACATAAATATTGCAAGCTTGCATTATTATTACAGAAGCAAGGAAAAGCTTTTTGAACTGGTGGTGCGTCGAGCCATGAATGATTCTTCTAAACACATGGATCAGATTTTCTCAAGCAACTTGCCCTTACATGAAAAGATTCGTCAGTTTGTCGTCGGGTATATCGATTTTCTGAAAGTAAATCCATTCATACCCATGTTCATCTTGTCAGAATCTCAGAAGGACCCCGAGAAAATTGATCGCTTGCTCAACAAAGATGAGACGATGAAGAAGATAGAAATACAATTGGAATCCCTGATTGCTGAAGGCGTGATTCGTCCAATCAACATGACCCATTTCATCAGTAATATGATCGCGTTGGTCATCTTCCCTTTTCTTTCTAAATCCTTGCTCTGCATGCAGAATGATCTCTCCGAGCAGGATTTTCAACAAATGCTGGAAGAACGAAAGGAAATGGTCCCGGATATGCTCATCAACTACCTTTACTTGAAAATCCCGGAATAAAAAATTTTCTTAAAGTTTTAATCAACTGATTGAACTGGATGAATAAGACCTTGTTATCTGGACATGAAACGGTAAAAAAATTTTCCCACAAATCAATCAAATGATTGAATCAACCGATCAAATTATGAAAACAACACCCGCATTTCCCCTTTTTCTATCCCTACTTCTCGGCATCCTGGGTTGTAGCGCCCCACCTGAATCTACGACTTCTGACACTAACGGATCCACTACAGCGAGCAGTCCCACACCTGCCTCATTCAAAACCGTAGTGGCCGCCCCTTCAGATCAATCCAGAAGCATTAACATCACTGGTCGTGTCCAACCCATTGAAAAACTGCCAGTTGTAGCTGAGGTACAAGGGATCGCCCTTCCCACCTCCAAACTCCTGATCGAGGGGGTTACGTACCGTAAGGGAGAAACCATGATCTTGATCAAGGATACAGATTACCGGCTGAACCTGCAGGCTCAAAAAAGCCAGTTCCAAACGCTACTGGTTCGGAATATGTCGAAAATCAAGCTGGATTATCCGAAAGCGTACGATTCCTGGCTAGCTTATTTAAAGGCCTTTGACCCAGAAGCCTTGCTTCCTGAACTACCGGAAACCGAGAATGAAAAATTGCGGTTCTTCCTATCCGCAAATGACATTTACTCCACGTACTACAACATCAAAAGCGCCGAAGAATTACTACCCAAGTATCGGATTCGAGCCCCATTTACGGGGGTTATTACCCAAGGTAGCCTTTCACCAGGGTCAGTTATCAACCCGGGCGTACAACTTGCCCTGCTAAGTCGGTCTGATGTATACGAACTCAAAGCCTCAGTTTCTTCTGCAGATATCGCTCGACTCAAGAAAGGACAAAAGATTAAGGTTACCCACAACAACACCGGCGAATCCTGGAACGGCATGGTTCATCGAATTGGGGGCACCATTGACCCTGGCACACAAGCAGTACCGGTTTTCATTCGGGTGAGCGGCCGCAATTTGCGAGAAGGTATGTTCCTGGAGGGCAATCTTCAGGCAGACTCCTACAAGCAAGTCATCGTATTACCCTTGTCTGCTATGAATCGAAACAATCAGATTCACATTATACAGGATTCCATTGTCGTATTGAAAGATGTGCAGCCGGTGCATTTTGCCCAGGATATGGTTTGGATCAGAGGCTTGTCAGGCGGTGAAGAGATCATCGTAGAACCTGCACAAGAACCTATCGTGGGGGTACGCGCTATTCCTAAATCCTGATCCTTTCTCCAAATCATCCTATTATCATGAGATCTGTAATAAAGTACTTCATTCTCCACCCTACCATTGTAAACCTTTGCCTGTTCTTATTGATAGGGCTCGGCCTGTTACAATTTTCGCGAACGCAGGTTACCAATTTTCCAAAACAAAAAATCCGGTTTATATCGGTTCTGGTCCCTTATCCAGGTGCTTCTCCAACTGAAGTAGAATCTGGCATTACTGTAAAAATTGAGGAAAACCTAGAGGGTATACAAGGAATTGACCGGGTCACCTCCACCTCGAGCGAGAACTTGGCATCTCTCCGAGTTGAACTTACGGAACAGACCAATGCCAATGTAGTCCTGGCGGAGGTCAAAAATGCAGTGGACCGTATAAACAATTTCCCGGAACGTGCCGATTCTCCGATCGTTGAAAAAATTGAACCCAAAGACCTGGCGTTGGCAATGGGACTCGTCGGCAATGTCCCAATGGCAGTGAAAAAAGACTATGCGGATATGATCGAAGATGATCTGCTAGCCATGCCGGGCATATCGGACATCGACATCAGTGGTCTTCCCGAAGAGGAAATTGAGATTCAGATCCGGGAAAACGATCTTCAAAAATTTGGACTTAGCTTCAGCCAGGTCGCAAATGCAGTCCGGTCTGCCAATATTGACAACTACGGAGGTGAAATTAAAACCGCAAACCAAAACATAACGGTCAAGGCCGACAACAAAGGCTACTATGCCAAAGAGATTCAAAATTTAATTATAAAAGCAGACCCCCTGGGAAACACGGTCCGTCTGAACCAGGTGGCAGATGTAATCGATCGCTTTGCGGATAATGCAGATGGAAGATACCTACACGGCGAACCCATAGTAGCGATAACCGTCAACACCCTTTCCAGCGAGGATATTCTAAACAACGCAGAGGTAGCGCTTGCTTACCTGGAAAAGTTCAACGAAGAACACGATAACATCCAGTTAAAAATCCTTGAAGACGGCACCGTACAGGTTAAGGATCGGATTGCTTCTATGGGGAAGAATGGGATTATTGGAATTGCACTGGTTCTTTTAGTGTTAGCCTTGTTCCTGGACCGCTATCTGGCCTTTTGGGTAGCTCTGAAAATTCCCATCGCCATCTTGGGCATGTTCATTTTTGTCCCTATCCAGGATATGACCATAAATGTGGTTTCCCTGTTCGGATTCATTTTGGTGCTGGGAATCCTGGTTGATGATGGGGTTGTTATTGGAGAAAATATCTATCAATGGGCCAAGGAAAAAGGAGCACCTCCGTTGAAGGCAGCGTTGGAAGGGACAATGGAAATGGTGGTTCCGGTTTTGATATCGCTCACCACTACCGCTGTGGCCTTTTCGCTTTTCTTTTTCCTGCCCACCCAAGGTGGAGAATTCTTTGGAGAAATGGGTTTTGTAGTGGTCGCCGTGTTGATCGTGGCCATGATTGAGAGTTTCTTTTTTCTCCCGTCGCACCTAGCACATAGCAAAGGGCTTAAACCGGGTCATAAGCCAAGTTGGATAGAGCGTCAATTTGAAGCTTTTCTTCGGTTTATTCGCGACAAAGTCTACTTACCTGTCTTTAATCTCATGGTTGCTGGTAACCGTTGGATTGCCCCGCTGACTATCATCGGGTTTGTTGCTTTACTTGTTGGAGCCCTTTCGCTGACCGGTCGGGTAGGATTCACTTTTTTCCCCAACCTGGATGACGATGCCGTGTTTGTTGAGCTAAATATGAAGCCTGGCACTCCGGTAGAGATTACCCAATCTAAGTTAGATGTATTGGAAGAGGCGGTCTGGGAAGTCAACGAAGAATACAGTACCGGCCGCGAAGACGGTGAGCAGGTCATCCGGTTCGTAGAACAGATAACCGGTCCTCAACCGAATGAAGGCAAATTGAAAATAACCTTCCTCGGTGGTGAGCAACGCGGAATCAGTTCCTTTGAACTGTCTAACCGAATGCGAGCATTGTCACCTCCAATTCCGGAGGCCGAAAGCCTAGTATTTGGAATTGGGGCTACTGCCGCTGTATTCGGAAAGCCCATTTCATTTGCTTTGATCAGCAGAAACCTGGATGAGCTTCGAAAGGCCAAAAACGACCTCAAAGCCAGATTGCTCGAGCGCACTGACATTAAAGACATTTCGGATTCCGACCAGCTGGGTGTTCAGGAAAGTGTGATCCAGCTAAAGCCGGAGGCGGAATTGCTGGGACTAAGCCTGGATCAGGTAATGGGACAGATCCGTTCCGGTTTCTTTGGGCAGGAAGTGCAAAGCCTTCAACGAGGCGAAGATGAAGTGAAAATTTGGGTACGCTTTCCAAGAGAAGGGCGGAGTAGTACGGATCAGTTGCTGAATATGCGTATTCGAGATAGCGGTGGGAATAGCTACTTATTATCCGATCTAGTGACCATAGAAAATCAGATTGGAGCACTAACAGTAAATCACCTGGAAGGTCGCCGGGAAATTCGACTTGAAGCCAATGTAGCAACTCAGGATGTGTCCGCTCCGGTTGTCATCGGAGAAATTGAGGCCGACTATCTCCCTGAGATTCTGGCTACCTATCCTTCTGTAACCTATTCGGTTGAAGGTCAAAATCGGGATTCTTTTAAGATGACGAATGCTATCGTCACAGTTGGGCCTATAATCTTGTTGTTCATCTTTGCCTTGATCGTCTTGAATTTCAACTCCTTCTCTCAGGCTATAATCGTCTTTTCCCTGTTTCCTTTTGCTTTAATAGGAGTTATTATGGGGCACTGGATCCAGGGGGAAGCCCTCAATATTTTCTCTTTTGTGGGTACGATTGCCCTGATCGGAATCTTTGTGAACAATTCTTTAGTCTTTATTTCCACCCTAAATCAAAGGCTGGTAGATGGGGATAACTGGAAGACCGCATTGCGAGAAACGGCTGCAACTCGCTTTCGCCCTATACTGCTAACCACCGTTACAACCGTCGCAGGACTGGGGCCACTAATTCTATCCAATAGTATTGGTGCCCAATTTTTGAAAGGTCCTGCTATTGCAATTGCTTACGGATTGGCTTTCGGCTTATTCAATGTCTTGATCCTGCTTCCAGCTTTACTGCACCTGTTTAATGGAATCCGGCTACAATCCTTTAACCTGTTTCACAAGGAAAAACGCACCCCGGAGCAAGTCGAACCAGCCATCCGGTCCATGCAACATCAAATCATCGATTAATCACCTGTACCCCCTTAAATCATAATCATGAATCGAATTACCATAATCTTAGGGTTTGCACTGAGCTGGCTAAGCCTCATTCCATTGAATGCGCAGCAAGTGCTGACCCTTTCAGAAGCGATCCAGACAGCTTTGACCTCCAATTATGATATCCGGGTCAGCCGTTACGATACGGAAATTGCAGCTATGCAGGTAGACCCGGCTCTGGTGGGACGGCGGCCCGAGGTAGTCCTAACCGGAAACTATGAACTCGGTTGGAGTGACACCTATGCCGAAGTATTATCCCTTGGCGGAGAATCCAACGAAAACCTGGAATTAGATCTGGATGGCATATCAAATGATGTAATCCTTGGCCTTGAATTTCGCATGAACCTACTGGATGGACGAGCCGGCCGGTACAGGCTCGATCAACTTCAAGCGGCCAGCCTGCTCTCCAGACTTCAATTGCAGCAAACCATAGAGCAAACCGCCTATGATGTGACCGTCGCCTACCTAGAAATGGCTAGGCAACAGTCCCTGTTGGATATTACCCAGAGGAGTATCTCCCTGAATCAAAATCGGCTGGACAGGGTAGCAGAAGACGCTGAATTTGGTGTGGCAACCAGCCTGGACCGTCTACAGATTGAGGTTGACTTGAAAACCGATAGTTCTTCCCTTCGAAATTTGGAATTAGAACTGGATAATGCCCGACGCAATTTGAATTTCCTAATGGGGTTCGACAATGAAGAAAGCTATATGGTCGAAACCGAAATCAACTTGAATACTGCACTTCAGTATGGGGAATTGGAATCGGCTATGTTAGCCAGGAACTCCTTCCTACAATTGCAAGACCAGAACATCACTATTGCAGACCTGGACCTGGAATTAAGCAAAGCCGCTTTCCGGCCAACGCTCCAGGGATATGCGAATGTAAACTTTGCTTACCTGCAAGATCAGGCCAACTTTCTCCAGATCAATCGCGCAGTCGGGCCCAATGTTGGACTCCGGTTTACGTATCAGATTACAGACTGGGGGGGTAGAAGGATCAAAAGGGAGGCTGCTAACCTAACCGTTCAGCAACGGCAGTTGGAGCGAACCCAATTGGAAGATCAGTTGGTTCGCGATCTGAGCAATGCTTATGCCATTTATCGTAATACGCTTGAGCAACTCAGGATTGAGGAAAGCAATCTCGAACTCTTTGCCCAAAACCTGGAAAACATGCAGAATATGTTCGAATTGGGAACCGCCACCAATACAGACGTTCGGGCAGCACAATTGAATTTTAATGCTGCGCAAAATCGGGTAAAGAATTTTCAATACACCATCAAACAGGCAGAGGTAGCCTTGTACCTGCTTTCAGGCGAACTAACTCAGTAAAATCCTACAAATGCTGTGGTTTCATTTGCCGAATATCCTATTCTCTTAGTCGAAAGGAGTCGGATTGGGCCAGAGCATTTTACAAATTACCCTGTCTAACCCCATTGCAACAAGTTCACGAACACTCCTATCCAAATTGGATGGGCAAAAAACATACCAAATGAAAAAGATACTCTTGCTGACCGCCTGTTTGCTTGTAGGGTTCACCATTTTGGGACAAACCAGAGCAACTGGAGCCCTAACCATACATGTCAAAGATATTGAAGATGGGGCCTTTGGACCGCTGGTTATCTTGTTATACGAACAAAAGAATGGCTTCCCCAAAGCTGAAGAAAAAGCCACCTACAAGGCCGTTGTTAAAAAATACATGCTGGAGGCAAGCCATACATTTGAAGACCTCCCCTATGGAAATTATGCTGTAGTTGCTTACGTGGATGAGAACCAGAACGGTGAAATGGATACCAATTTCATCGGAGTTCCTCAGGAGCCAACTGCTATTTCCAACATGGACAAGCTGGTGAGGCCCAATTTTAGAAAAGCTATCATCAGGCTCAAGCGTGCAGAACAGGAAATCACACTAGGGTTACTCCATTAAGGCTAATAGAATACCTGGCTTTAAAGAAGAATCGACGCATACTATTCCGCAGCCGGTGGAGCCGAATAGAGGTTTCTTACCGGCTGCTTTTTGTGTCCTGCCCAGTTGGAACAGGAGTTTTCAAAGTTTGTTGGTACTTTGATTTCGAATTTTAACTAATAACCTGTTCAAAAAGACCTTTGTACCATGAAAAATGTATTGTTGCCCCTGCTCATCTTGACCACTGTAGGGTTAGTTGGTCAGATTCAGGCCCAAGATGCTCCTGCTCCAAGTCCAACTGCCGAGTTTTCCCAAATGGTGGGACTTACTAAAATTTCCCTTACCTATTCTCGACCCGGCATGAAAGGCCGAACCATCTATGCAGAAGATGGACTGGTGCCTTTCGGAAAGATTTGGCGTACAGGAGCCAATGAAGCTACCAAGGTTTCTTTCAGCGGTAAAGTAATGATGGGGGACGCAACTTTAGAAGCTGGAGACTACGCTATCTTAACCAAGCCTGGCGTAGATCAGTGGGAGGTTATGTTCTTCACTTATAAAGCGGCTGGATGGGGTAGCTACCGGGAAAAGGATCCTGCGGCTACCGTAAAAGTGAAAGCCTCCAAAACCAATCGGACCGTCGAGACCTTCACAATCGATTTGAATGATGTGAAGGATGAGTCTGCTACTTTAAATATCGTTTGGGAAAATACTGTGGTTTCAATTCCTTTCTCTGTTGAGAAAACCTGGTAACTATCTTTTTAAATCTGATTAAGATGCTGGCCTCGCTTCATAGATGAGCGAGGCCAATTTCTTTTATTCCATACCCTTATACCAGACACATGATTTCTCCTACCTATCGATTTTCATCCTGGTCGAGTCTTAAGGACCATGCACGAGGAGCAACTGGTTTATTCCTTGTCCACTGGATATATTGACTACATTTAGACCAAACTACGCTGGATTTCCATGTATGTTATTTTTGCGATGGTCGCCTCATTCATTTTTCTATTCAGCTTATTGGAGTCCAGGCTAGAGCGGATTTGGATAAGTGGCCCCATGTTAGCCGTTGTGTTGGGAATCCTATTCGGCTCGTTGGTTAGGCTCATGGACTTTGAAATAGAGAATGAGTCCTTGAAAACGTTAGCTGAATTGGCATTAGCGCTGGTGCTCTTTACTGATGCAGCACACACCAATCTCACTGTTTTGCAACACAACCTGGGATTACCCTCGCGCCTGTTGGGCATCGGCCTGCCACTGACCATCCTCTTGGGTATCCTAATTGGTTTTGCTGTATTTCCAGATTTTTTGTGGGTTGAGTTGGCCTTGCTGGCCACCATTCTGGCGCCTACAGACGCGGCTTTGGGTAAGCCGGTGGTCGTGAATGAAAAAGTACCTCCCCAAATTAGGGAAGGCCTAAAGGTGGAAAGTGGGCTGAACGATGGAATTGCCGTACCGGTCCTTTTCTTGCTAATTGCCGTCTTCGAAATGAATTCCGGTGTCGGAAATCTAAGTTTTGGGGTGGAGTTATTTGCTAAAGCTATTGGTACAGGTATTATAACCGGGGTTGCAATCACCTATCTAGCTGATCAGCTGATCCATTACGCAGAAAAAGAAAACTGGATTTCCGCATCTTGGAAACCAATGGTAATCATAGCCCTTGTCTTTTCTATTTTTGCCATTGCACAACTGCTGGAGGGCAGTGGTTTTATTGCTGCTTTTGTGGGTGGAATCTTGTATGGAAAGATCAATCAAAAAGATAAAGGCGGACTATTAAGGGCTGCCGAAGGGACCGGAGACTCCCTGGGATTGGTAACCTGGTTTCTATTTGGTATGGTCTCGATTGGACAGGTGGTTTCGGGATTTTCCTGGACAGCATTGCTCTACGCAATCCTCAGTTTGACGGTGATTCGAATAGTTCCCGTTTTTATAGCCTTACTCAACACCAATCATTCAACTCGCGAGCGCTTATTTATGGGCTGGTTCGGTCCCAGGGGACTCGCCAGTATTGTGTTTCTACTGATTATAATGGAGCTAAGGCTTCCTAATTTGGAACCAATCAACTCAGCAATTTGTCTGACCATTATACTCAGTATTTTTGCTCATGGCCTATCTGCTCAACCGCTGATCAACTGGCTGACTTCAAAGTCCTAATCACTTGGTAGAGACGGGATTTCGTGGCCTTCTGTCAAGAAAGAAATCCCTTGTGCCCCGCTTACACCGATCATGACGCATTGGATAATGGGTTGAACTTCCGGTTGGGTAGCTGCCCAACGTACCAGAAAATTGGCTCCGGTACCCCCTTGCGAATTCCGGTCTTCTATAATGAATTCGACGGTTTCCAAAGGACGAAGGACCACATGACCTTGTACATACTCGGTAAGTAAGTTTCCGTGAGTATCATAATAATCTACCGTCTCCACATAGAGGCTATCCGTCGGGCTCGTATTACGGATACTTAGAGTAGCTGTCAGGCGAACCTTTCGATTGCCAGAAGAATAATAAATCTCGGAATAGACCGGCACATAGACAAAATGTATGGGTAGAATATTTGCAGGCAAGGTTCGTACGGTTTCTACTTCAAGTGTAGGAGGATTTACCACTTCACCCGCTTCTGCTGCATCCGTAGATCCATCATTACAACCGATTAAAAGAAAAAAGCACAGTAAAAAAGAAATCACACGCATGTAGTAGGTCTTTTGGTTGCTGTTTGCCCAATGCATGAGAGCTCCAAATCAGCAAATTATTACTTCAATACCTATCGTTTTTATCCGTAGCAGATGATTAAAGAAAGGCAAAAAGAACTATCCGGGCTAAAAAATATCACTGCCCTTCCATGACGATTGTCTCCGCCTCGCATCATCAAGTCTACTACCTTTTACACCAATCCAAAATGGATATCACTTACACACAGTGGTTATTCACAGGCAACAATCAACGGAATCCTATGCGTTACAACAATGCCCAACTTTTCTGGCTGATAGCCCTTCGATTCTTTATTGGATGGCATTTTCTGTTTGAAGGCCTGATCAAATTATTCAATCCGGGATGGACATCCAAGGGTTATCTGCTTAGTTCACAAGGAATATTTTCCAGTTGGTTTACTTCTTTGGCTGAGAGCAGTCTCCTTACTATAGCCAACTACCTCACCATTTTCGTTTTAATTGGAGTAGGCCTGGTATTGATCCTTGGCTTTTTAGAAAAATCAGCCGCCTTTGCGGGCATAGGTCTGTTACTACTTTTTTATTTGTCTCATCCCGCCTGGCCTGGCCTGGAGGCTACAGGCCCTGTAGAAGGCAATTATTTTCTGGTCAATAAGAACCTAATCGAAATTGCCGCTTTAGGGGTGCTGGCTTTTTTCCCTACTGGTCACCTGGTTGGCCTGGGTATTTTTCGGAACCCTGGAAAAGGTCAACTCGCAGGATAGATTTAGCTGTTCACTCGTAAATCTGGATTATCATGTCAACTGAACACCATCCCGAATCTCCAAGAAGAAGGCAGCTTGTCAAAGGTTTGATAGGACTTCCCGTCATAGGCGGCGTACTATGGGGGGCCTGGAATGAAGCACAAAGAAAAACGTGGGAAAAGAACCAAATCATGGATGAGTTGAAGATCGATGCTGTTCGGCCTTCTATCTCAGCTGACATGTCAGGTGCCCCAATCCGTTTTGGCGTGATTGGCTATGGGGGGCGTGGGCAGCACTTGGCCCGGGTACTTGGTTACGCAACACCGGAATGGATTCAACGCATGAAAGAGGAAGATCGGCCTGGAGCCATCCAAGCTTTTCAGGAACAAGAAAACCTGAATGTCCAATTCACAGGCGTCTGCGATGTATTTGATATCCATGCGGAAGAAGCAGCAACAGCTTTTCCTGAATGCAAACGATACAGGAGTTACGAGGACATGCTGTCAAGTTCGGATATCGATGCAGTGATTATTGCGACTCCGGATCACTGGCATGCCCCCATGTCAATTGCCGCCTTGAAAGCAGGTAAGCATGTGTATGTGGAAAAGCCGATGACACATAATATTGCTGAGACTTATGAACTCCGGGAAACCGCACGACAATCCAAAGCCATTTTTGCAGTAGGACATCAGCATCGGCAAACTCAAAGTTTTATTACTGCCAAGGACATTGTTAAAAAAAGGGTCTTGGGACATGTATCCCTGGTACAAGCCAATACCAATAGGAACAGTGATAATGGGGCTTGGCAATACAAGATCCACCCAAAAGCCGGTCCCAAAACAATTGACTGGGATCAATTTTTGGGCAATGCCCCAAAGGTATCTTTCAACAAAGAACATTTTTTCAGATGGCGAAAATGGTGGGCCTATGGTTCCGGCCTCAGTGGGGACCTTATGACCCATGACTATGATCGTGTGAATTGTATACTTGAAATGGGCATGCCCAGATATGTAAATGCCTCGGGAGGGATTTATACCCATCATGACGGACGAGACGTGCCAGATGTATTACAAGTCGCTATGGAGTATCCCGATTTTACAACAGGCTCCAGTCGTGAACCCGGCATCGAAAAGGGTATGACCTTTGTATACAGTGCCTCCCTGGGCAATCAGTTCCCTCGGCGAACCCTGCTAATGGGACATGATGGCACCATGGAACTCGGCAACACCCTTCGAGTATTCGCAGATGCGAACTCTACACGATATAAGCAGCTCATCGAAGATGGAATGATGAATTCGGACGATCCAATCTACATATTTGACCCTGCCGCAGATCAGGTAGACGGTGTTAC
This sequence comes from uncultured Saprospiraceae bacterium, assembly GCA_964641965.1. GTDB lineage: Bacteria > Bacteroidota > Bacteroidia > Chitinophagales > Saprospiraceae > JAJDFU01. The sequence continues at coordinate 31,634 of CAZXLD010000012.1, forward strand.
CTCGGCTACCTCCAAATATTTCGCAGATAAGGGCTTATTGTGGACCTATTTGGATGGAAAGCGAGTGGACTCCGCTATGCTACACTTAAAAGAATGGCTGGGTGCGATCCGGAATGGTACGCCCTTAAGTTGTGGTATTGAGGAAGGATTTGAAGAAGCAATGTCTGCCCATATGGCTGGTTTATCCTGGAAAATCGGACGTCGGATGGAGTGGGATTCGGTAAATGAACAGATTATTGCACTTCCCGGTGAAGATTTAGATTCAATACTATTGGCCGGAATGGAGTATAAAGAAGGCTTTCTCACTATGGCTGGGTAGCCCCGGGAGAAAGGTTAATCAAAAATCAAAGCCATATAAACCAGAAATAGGGCCATGTGAACCATGCCTTGGACAAAATTGCTTCGGTTGCTGGAGAAGTTGACTATACTAATTGCGAACGTAAGTACAAGTAGGAAGCTTTCTTCTGGACCCAGTCCTAAAATCACTTTTCTTTCGCTCCATAGTCCAATCAACAAGACCGCAGGAACGGTTAGGCTAATGGTAGATAGGCCCGAACCCAGACATATATTTATTGAACGTTGCAGATTGTTTTTAACTGAAGCTTTTACAGCCGCCAGCCCTTCAGGTGCCAATACAACTATGGCGACTATTAAACCTCCTAACGCTACCGGAGCCCCTACTTCATTGATCCCGAAGTCGATGATCTTTCCTAGCTTTTTTGATAACAGTACAATGACGACCATATACGTTATCAACAAGACCGAATGATAAGACATGGAATTGGGGGCATGGTGTTCGTCATGCAAAGCTTCCGAATAAGAGTACACAAAGTAATCCTTGTGCCGATAGGTCTGGGCGAATAGAAAAGTTAGATAAAGCAAAAGGGTAATGGCAATCTCGAACCAAGTCAGGGTAGTGGAGAAAGTCCCCTGTTCGGTAGATTGGGTGTAATTGGGAAGGATCAAACTGAATGTTGCCAAAGGGATGAGGATCATGAGATACGTTTGAGCCCCTTGCTGATTGAATTTTTGTTCAAAATGCTTGATACCTCCTATGATCAGCACTATTCCGATCAGACCATTTAGTACAATCATGACCACAGAAAACATCATGTCCCTGCCTAAGGTCGGGTTGTTTCCCTCCCCAGCTAACATCACTGACGAAATTAAGATCACTTCGATCAAGATCACGGCCAGCGTCAGCACTAAGGTCCCAAATGGCTCTCCAAGTTTAATAGCCAGTTGATCTGCATGATCTACTACCTTAAAAGAAGACCATAACATGATTACGAATAAAACCAGGAAATAGGCAACTGCCCAGGCCGGTTTACTTGATAGGCCATATAGCCAATCCTTACCCGGTCCCAGGAAGAGGACCACAGTCAATGACCCAAGCAGTAAAGGATATTCCTGACGAAGCTTACGGATCAAAACAATCTATATCTGATATTCAATAGCAATCCAACTAGACAAATGAATACATAGGCGATTACAAGTTATCAAGGGCCTATAGGAAGACCAAGCAAACTCTCTGATCACATTCCTCCATTCTTTTTCTGCCGTTTGGCTTCTCGTTCAGCTTTTCGCTTTTTTCTGGCAGCTTGTTTTTGCTCTTTACGGTCGACTTTTTCAGCCTGATGTTGTGCTTTGGCAGCAGATTTTTGAGTATCCTCCTTCGTAAGATTTTCAGCCTGGTGCATCTTTTTCTCTAAATTCTTGGACGCTAATCCTACTGAAGACATGATACCCGAAAGCATAGACTGTATCAAGCCGTGAATAACGTCTCGATTGTACTCTTTTTCATAGTAAACGACTGCGGTTTTGTACTTTTTTTGGTCTTTGGACCGATTTTTGGGAACTAACATATTCCCAATTCCGGCAAAGAATCCAGTATGGGGATGCCCTTCCAGGAATTGTTCGAAGTCCTGCAGCTTTTGAACCTTCAAATTCCGGTATTCAAGATCCATTTGCCCAACGTTGGCCTTGTTGTTCCCTTCGTATTCAAAAGTCATTTCTTCCACATAGCCACTTTTGAATTCGATGAAAAATTGGCTCCCCAAAAAGTTATTGATAGCTCGTATATCCATTGGACCCGCGCTTGCCCGAGCCGTATAATGATCCTCAGCAGAGGGTAAGTCAAATTTAAAATCTACACTAACCGGCCCTGCCTGCATAATATTACCTTCAGCATACACCTCCATAATGGGATTTTTCGCCAAGGCTTCCTCCATATTTGTCAAATTGGTGATGATCAAATATAAATCCATAAGGTCGATATACCCTGGTGCAATGGCTTTGGCAGCTTGCATTTCTACATGTAGATTTGCGTGAACGACTTCAAGGGTATCAATTTCCAGGTCGAGAGGTACTGATCGGATGAGTTCAGCAGGTAGCGCTTTGTGGGCTGGGTTTATCTTTTTTTCAGCTTTGTCCTTAAACATATTTAACCAAAGGTTGCCTACTGTGATTCGGTCAATGAGCAAAGCGGTATCAGCGATCATTCGATCGTAATGGACACCTTTCAGATCTAGATCTTGTATTTGAATATCCATCCAGGCGGCCCGGAACCCCTTGAATCGATTAATTCGGTAGGGGTCAATAATATGCCCGTAATGCATGCTATCCATGTGGAAGGAGTCCGGCGAAACAAACAGGTTAAAGAGTTCTAGTTCAGCTGTATTCTTAGCTACCAGCGTAGAGGCACTGTCTACAGCAATAGACAGATCTTCAGCCGAAAACGGCGCATCCTGGTCGGAATGCACATCCTGCAGATGAAGCGAAAGCCCACGGATTTCTTGAATTGGTTTTGGCTTCCGCCCATCAAAAAGAAGGAAATCCGCTTCAGCAATCAATAGATCCTCTACAATTAGTGTAGGCATAAATACAGAACCCGATTCCTGAAACTCTTGATAAGCCAAAGTATCTGCTAAAATGCTATCCGCTTGTATGCGATCTGTTTCGATGGATTGACTTTCGGGTTGAGCAGCAGCCTCAGAGGCTTCTGGATCATAGGATCTGTTCTTTATTAATTCCACATAAGGGTTCACGAGCTTAAACTCACTTACCTTAATTGTATTATAAAAAACGAACCTGAACAGATTGAAGTAATTGACATCTAGAGATTTATAATCCACATAGACATCAAACTTATCCAAAAGAGAAATGCCAGAATAGGATTGAACAGAAGTATCGCGTTCGAGTTGAAGGCTTCCAAGGTGTACAGATAAAGACCATAAGTCAAAGTCCAGGCTATCCAAGGTGAGTGTGTAACGGCTGTTGGTCTCTACTTCCACCCGGTTCTTTAAAAAAGTTAATAATCGTTTGGGCCCAAATTGTTGGAAAAGGACCAATCCAACGAAAATGACTCCAATTAAAAGGATGGATATCAGAGTAATTATTTTAGCGGTTTTTTTTCTCATACGGACAGGAAATTTGGAGTATCCAATTAAAGGTATTGATTTTCAAGATATGGCCTATCTGAAACCTCCTTTCGACTGTCGTATAAACAGTTGCTGAATCCAATAAATAGATGTAGACTGAAGCCTGATCCACGTGTTATACCATTTTTAATTAAAAGTGGCCTGTGCTCTAAAGACAACAATTCTTTAAATGGTATAATGTCTTGGATGCTGACATCCGAAGGATCGTCAGTACTGACCAAGTTTGGCTGTTTTCTCATTTTTTAAATAGGTCATTTTAAACTTGCGTCCGTATTAAACTGGCATGAAATCAGATAAGTGCCTATCAAACCCTCATTGAAACAGACTTGAAGATCCATGAAACCTCAACTTATCGCAGCTTGGTGCATTATAATGGCCTTTATTCTGGTTGTTTTGATTGCTGGAAAATATTTGCTCCGGCCTTTGGCCGTTGCCATTGTAATGACCTTTCTAATTAATACCCTCGCCAATTTTTTTGGGCGGTTGGGGTATGGCCAGATTAGATTTCCCCGCTGGTTGGCCTTTGTTGCTGCTTTTATAACGATTCTCGGTTTTGTAGCGCTATCGATCGAAATTATGATCGGTACAGTCAATAATATGATCACTTCAGCTTCGGATTACCAGATCAAGTTAGAAGCACTTGCTGAAGAACTATTGGTCTGGGTAGGACTTGATCCCCTTACGCAATCGGATAATCTATTTGGTGACTACAACATAAAACCCCTAATTGCCAATCTAGCTTCAGGCCTTTCCGCTTTCGCAGGTAAATTGATTCTGGTCATTGTGTATGTCATATTCCTGTTGCTCGAACAGGAATTTTTCAGAAAAAAATTCAATGCTTTTTTTGAGAACAACGATGACTACTTACGTGCTGCAGCCACACTTCGCCGTATTGCCGAATCCGTTCGGACCTATTTAAGTGTAAAAGCGTTTACCAGTTTATTGACAGCCTTGCTTTGTTATACGGCGCTGCTGTTTATCGGTTTAAAACATGCTGCCCTTTGGGCTTTTATCATCTTCCTGTTCAACTTCATTCCCAATATTGGTTCCTGGGTGGCGACGGCACTTCCCGTCCTATTTGCTATGGTACAGTTTGATAATACCGGCATGATTTTGACCACTTTGATCGTGGTGGGCACCATTCAATTGATTGTAGGGAACTATATCGACCCGAGGATGATGGGATATTCCCTGAATATTAGTCCGATAGTCGTTTTGTTTTCCTTGGTATTCTGGGGAGCTATTTGGGGGGTATTGGGCATGGTACTCAGCGTCCCGATTACGGTTGCCCTGTTGATCATATTCGCTCAGTTTCCGGAAACCAGAAAAATTGCCATGTTTCTTTCGCGGTCTGGTAATTTAACCAGCCTAAATTTGCCTGATCAAAAGGGTTTACAGGTTAGTCCGGAAAGGCAAGTTTCTCCCTTTGACAAATAGCAATTCTTATTCATTAGCCCCTTCGGTTTTTGGTAGAGTCGCATGCAGTAAGAAGTAACCCGCCAGCCCGGCCACCAAAGATGCCAGCAGAATTCCCAACTTTGCCTGACTCAACAATACCTCCTCCTCCAATGCCAAGGTGGCGATAAAAATAGCCATAGTGAACCCAATTCCTCCCAACAAGCCAAGCCCGATCATATGAATCCAACGGGCTCCTGAAGGTAAATCTGCCATTCCTGTTCCAACTGCCAGCCAGGAAAAGGAGAAAATCCCAATCACTTTCCCAAGAACCAAGGCTAGAGCGATGTGAAGGGTCAAGGGTGCAGTAAATGCATTAAAACCGCCATTGAGGGCCACGCCGGCATTGGCAAATGCAAAGAGGGGCAGCACAAAAAAGGCTACAAAATTTTCCAAAGAATATTCCAATCGTTGAACCGGTGGGACAACTCGCTTTACTTCCGTGCGATAATCATATAAAAGTTCTACCTGTTTATGCTTTAAAAATCGCCCCTCGCGCTCTTGCTCTTCCTGCATTAATTTTTCTCGCCGACGCTTGGCTCGTTCGGCAAAATACTTAAGCCGTACCCGATTATTGCTCGGAATGGTTAGTGCGATCAAAACACCAGCAATAGTGGGATGTATACCCGATTCCAATAAAAAGGCCCAGGCAACGATTCCGAACGTTAGGTAGGGCCAAAGTCGCTTAATGCTGAGTACCCAGTTAAAAATGCCCAGTATGCCAAGTAGAATTAGAAAAACCGTAAGCGAACTCCAGTCGATCTCTTTGGTATAAAATAGAGCAATGACGAGTACGGCCCCAATATCATCTACAATGGCAAATGCAGACAGGAAAACTTTCATACCTAATGGGACCCGGCTACCCAATAGGGTTAAAATACCAATGGAAAAGGCAATATCTGTTGCCATGGGGACACCCCAGGCCTCCACACCTGCCTGACCTCGCTGCAAAAACAGGAATAGTCCAACTGGAACAACCATACCACCTATAGCAGCCATGAAAGGCATAGCAGCTTTGCGAAAGGTAGATAGCTCACCTTCCAATACTTCCCTTTTAATCTCTAAACCGATCAAGAGGAAGAAGATAGCCATCAGGCCGTCATTGACCACATGGATTAAAGTATCCGATAGCCCCTCCTGTCCAATACGGATGACCACCAACGTGTCCAAAAATTCAAAATAGGACGAAGCAAACGGGCTGTTAGCCAGGATAAGTGCCAGAAACGCACTCAGTACCAATAGTATACCTCCCGCAGCATCCATTTCCAGAAACCGTTGTAAAGGGGAAAAAGAATTGAAATCCGATTCTGAAAAGGTGGACTCTGTTTGGGAAATATCCGTCTGACTATGGGCCATGTATAATTGATCTATTTGTTGAGATGCTCAATTTAGTCGATATCATATATCGACATATTGTTGAAATTGCCTGCTTCTGTTAATTGTTCAGCTTGTATCTGCTGGAAATTGAAGTGGATCTGGATAAAGAAAGGTAAAGGAAAGCTCATCCTTTAATTTTTGATTTGAAACCAGTTTATGGGATGTTTTCAAGTTATCTTTGAATATTGGCGGAGGCAATCCCAGGCGAATTGCTGATTCCGAGTATACTTCTTTTTTGGTGGGATGTTGATCTGCACATACATTAAAAACGGTTCCCCAAGCAGCCCGGCGAATGATCAGTAGAATAGCCCGAATTACATCCAGTTGATGTACCAGATTTACCGGATTAGCCCCTCCGAGAATATGTTTCCGGTTAGCCAAAAAACGTCCTGGTTGTCGCCCGGGGCCCACTAAGCCCGCTAACCGAAGGATAGTAAGCTTAGTAGCTGCATGCGCTGTCCAGAACTGCTCAGCCTTTAAGAGCGCTTCGGCAGTCTTTCGATTTGGTTTGGGAATATCCTCCTCTGTAACTACCTTTTCTGAACTGCCATATACACCTGTGCTACTCAGAAAAACAATCCCATTCAGTTGGTCGATCCGAAGTAGATTAAGAATAGTATGCATTTGCTCCAAGTAAGGTGAAGCAGGGTTTTCCAGGCGCCGGTTTGGCGGGAAGGTGAGCACCAATACATCTGGCCGGACCAGCTCCGGATCTGGGTTTAGGGAAGGGTATAAGCAAGCATGAATTCCCGTTTGTTCAAGTACTTTCAAACGTTCAGACCTGGTAGAGGTGCCTCGCACTGTATAACCTTCATTAAGAAGCGCTTTTGCCAAGGGAAGCCCTATCCATCCGCAACCAATTATGGAAACCCTTTTATCATTTCCGGACATAAACAAGTCAACTGCCTACGCCCCTTGGTTGTTTTACCTTCATGAAAAAGTATACCCCTATTTCATGTGATTTATACGATCAGCTCGAAATCGCAGCCATGCGGAATTCCGTTTGTAAGCTTGAAATTGGCTCTCAGGCAGAAGTTCGAAAGACCATTGAAGCTCGAATTGAAGACCTGTTTGTGCGTGAAAAGGTGGAATATGCCAAACTAAGCACCGGAGCAACTATTCGACTAGACGAATTGGTCCGAATGAATGGAATTCCTTTTGGTGCAAGTTGTGATTTGTAAGCTGATTGTTACTGGTCTGCATACTCATAAGCACCTGCATCGGGTTCCGAAGGGTCTCTGGGGTTGTTAATTATATCAATTGGAATGGAAGGAATGGGAATAGCCCTCCCAATGGCCAATGACATACTATCAAGGCGATAATCATCTTCATTCACATCCACAAACAACGGATCAAAGAATTCCAATTGCGTACAAGGAGAGCAGATCGTTTCGAAAAAATCGCTGTAAAGACTATCCTGGATTTCCAATAAGTCATCGACTCGAACCAATGCATTGGTTATACCTACCTGAAAGGCATTCGGGTCCTCTCGGTTAAACAAATCCAGTAATTGGATTTGGTCCCGCCTGGATCCGGTAAGGATAGAATTTTCAATGGATACGTTCAAAGGAAAGAAACCAACTTCTTCACAGACTAGTGGATCGTCGAAACAGGTAAAATTGGCCATGGAAATAGCAGCAGCATCTACACCAAAAGTAGCCACTGTACAATAGCGGAAGTTGTAAGATCCTCCATGAACCAATTGGATAGAAGATCCACCATTGCTGTGAAACACCGAATTCACGGCTTCTACCTCACTATGGATGCCTACCAATCCACTTCCCGCAGTATAGGCAATCTCCACGTTTTCGAGGGATAGCTCCGCTGCTGAGTCTACATATACCCCAACAATGGAGTTTCTTATCTCTGCATATCGAATCGTATTCCCCCGGCTTTCGGGAGCAAAAATCACTCCGGTCCATTGTCCGGGATCATCCTGAAAAACGGATTCCAGCCGATCAGTTTGCAGCACCACAGGTTCTTCAACCGTACCCTCGATTTGAAGCCGACCGTCTTTTTGGATAAATAACCAACCGTCATTGAAGGTTACGTTTTGGCTATCCACTTCAGCCCTGGCAAGTCCCCCATGAAAATATACTTGTTTCCCAGCCGGAATATTCAGTGTACAACTGTCTACCAAGAGTTGGCCAAAGATCACATAAGGCCTCGGATCATCGAAGCTGAAGGTTCCCAGATCACAAGTAAGCAGGGAGGCCCTGCCACCTTCTTGCCCGGTTAGATAAACTGCATTTTGTCCCCAGGCCTCAATAACCACCTTTTGTTGGGTTTCTCCGGATTGGAAAACCAGATTTTCTTCGATTACAAACGGACTTGCTGAGATGGGAAGATCTGGATCGATGGTTGCCTCCACAAAAACATAAATACTATCTTCTCCAAACACTTCGATATCGGCTTGATTATCTCCTGGAACGCCGTCTACATTAATGCGAAAAAAAGAACTGGACCCGTTCTCTAAAAAGATATTGGAGATTCGTACCGGCTGGTTAGAGCGGTTTCGCACCCGAAAAAATCGGGTTATGGTACCTCGCTCTGTAAAAACGGTATCAAACCGAATGGTATCTAAAGAAAACTCCAACTGGACGGCATCCCCTGTGATAAAATCCGGTTCTCGCAAACAACTTGCCCACCCCAGCAACAGACAAATCAGGAAAAGAAATAAGTAGAAGGACTTCATGTGGATTACTTGGTCTTTCAAGAGAACGACGAATAGTACAAGCAACACATTTTAACTAGCACCAAACGAGCGTCCAAAATTACGATTTGTTGTGGCTTTTACAGTCTTTCTTCCTCCAAGTAGCAGACAACTTGTGATTTCCTACTTTTACAATTCCTATTACCTAACTGCACCGTGTGCGCCATCTACTTGTAAAACACCTTTTCGATGAATCGTCTAGATCAGCAACTCTCCAATCTGGAATCCCAATTGCATACCATCCCTGATACCAGAAAGGAAGTCCTAAAAAATTTGGGAAATTACCTTCGACAAAAAAAAGAAGCTGGAAGCCTTCCGGCTATAAATTTCATATGTACCCATAATTCAAGACGTAGCCAAATGGCGCAGCTTTGGCTTTTAGCAGCTGCTAAACATGTCAATTTTGGGAGCGTCTCAACCTTTTCCGGCGGTACAGAAGCCACGGCTTTTCATCCCAATGCAGTAGCAGCTATTCAACGAGCCGGATTTCAGTTGAAAAAAGAGTCTGAAGACCAAAATCCACATTACCAGTTAGCCTGGGACGGAGATACCCTGGAATTTTGGTCTAAGGTATTTAATGAATCACCCAACCCAACCGCCTCGTTCGCTGCCGTTATGGTGTGTTCAGATGCGGATGAGGCTTGCCCCTTTGTTCCAGGGGCTGAACGGCGCATCTCCTTGCCTTTTGAAGATCCAAAAAGATCCGACGGTACCGGTAATGAAGAAATAGTCTACGATGAAGCCTGTTTGCTGATTGGTAAGGAAATGCTTTTTGCCGCCCGGATTGCAGTTGAGGCCAATTGAGAGAGCCAGGGTAACCAATTTTCTGCTTTTGTGCAGCCCGCGACAACCTGGTCTAGGGGTAGCCTTTAGCTTTGTACTCTTGAAAATCGCGCTGATTCTTGAAGAACGCTATAATTGATGTCATCATCCCAGCCTACAATGAGGAATTGTCGATTGGCTTGGTCTTACGGGATATTCCAAAAGAAATCGTTCGGGAGGCGGTCGTTTGTAATAACGCCAGCACTGATGACACAGCGAGGGTAGCTCGGGAAGCCGGAGCAACCGTTGTGGAGGAAACCCGAAAAGGCTATGGCAGTGCTTGTTTGAGAGCGATGGCCTATTTGAAGGAAAAACCAGGGCCAGAACAGCCGGATATCGTTGTTTTCCTGGATGCGGACTATTCTGATCACCCGGAAGAGCTTGCCAAATTGGTGCAGCCCATTTTAGAGGGCGATGTAGATCTGGTTATCGGTTCAAGAGCGTTGGGGAATATGGAAAGTGGGGCTATGATGCCGCAGCAAATTTTTGGCAATTGGTTGGCCACCAATTTAATTCGGTTGTTTTACGGCTATGTATTCACGGATTTAGGTCCTTTCAGAGCCATACGCTGGGAAAAATTGCTATCGATTGAGATGGAGGATCCGGACTTCGGATGGACTGTTGAAATGCAAGTTAAGGCTGCTAAGTACCGACTAACTTGCAGAGAGGTGCCTGTTAGTTACCGGAGACGCGTAGGCATATCTAAGGTATCAGGAACGATTCGAGGTACTATTTTGGCAGGTCACAAGATTTTATGGACCATATTTAAACTCCTGTGAAACCGGACCGATCACCGCAGGTCGCCTGTTTCAAATCCCCTTCTGCTAAGCCTTCTTTGGAGCCTATTTTTTTTTGAACCAGCCGGTAAAAGATAAATTGTATTTTTGCCGACTTAAAAATTAAACCTGGATATGTCCGTACTAGCGTACAGCATTCTAGCAATTTATACAGTTGCCCTTTTGTTTATCACGGTCTACTGCCTGATGCAATTCAACCTATTGTATCACTATCGCAAAATGACCCGAAAGCAAGGGGACTCCTTGAATGACCGTGAACAAAAGAAAGCAACCCATAAGGTCTCCAGGAAAGCCCAATTGAGCTTGGCTGGAATATCCGAACTCGACGAGGAACACGAGGATTTACCATTCATAACGGTCCAGCTGCCCATCTTTAATGAACGATACGTTATTGAGCGCCTGTTGGATGCAGTCGCTGCTTTTGACTACCCAAAGGATCGCTACGAAATACAGGTCCTGGATGATTCAACGGATGAAACCGTGGACATCATCGCGGCAAAAGTCAATGAACTTCAACAAAAAGGCCTACAAATTCAGCAAGTCCGCCGAATCGACCGAAAAGGTTTTAAAGCAGGGGCTTTACGCGATGCGACACCCTTAGCTCGTGGAGAGTTTATTGCCATTTTTGATGCAGACTTTTTACCTAAGCCAGATTTTCTGCGGCAAACTATTCCCTGTTTTGAAAATCCTGAGGTAGGTGTCGTACAAACCCGTTGGGAGCACATTAATGAAGATTATTCAATCATCACTCAACTGCAGGCCCTTCAACTCAATGTCCATTTCACAGTCGAGCAAGTAGGGCGCATGGCAGGCAATTATTTCCTTCAATTTAATGGAACTGCCGGGGTTTGGCGTCGCGATGCCATAGAGGATGCAGGTGGATGGGAAGCGGATACCTTGACGGAGGATTTTGATCTGAGTATCCGAGCTCAGATTAAAGGTTGGAAAATCAAATATCTGGTGGAGGTAGGATCTCCGGCAGAATTACCGGCGGAGATGAATAGTTTCAAGTCGCAGCAATTCAGATGGATGAAAGGTGGGGCTGAGACTGCAAAAAAAATGTTGCCGACCATCTGGCGATCGCCCTTGAACTTAACTCAAAAAGTACATACCACCTTTCACCTTCTGGGGAGTACGGTATTTGTTTTCGTTTTCATCACCGGACTGTTTAGCGTACCGCTGCTATTTGTATTGGGAGATTTAATTCAGCTCGGTATCTCCAAAGACTTTTTTGCCATTTTTCTAACCGGCTTTCTTTCCATTGTCGCAGTTTACTATGTGGCCAACGTACAGTCCGAGGCAGTGAACCCCCATCAACCTTTCTGGAGGACGATCTTGAAGTTCATTTTCTTATTTCCACTATTTCTGTCTTTGTCCATGGGGCTATCATTGCACAATACCATTGCGGTAGTACAGGGATACCTGGGTAAAAAGTCCCCTTTTGTTCGGACGCCAAAATTTAACATCCAATCCTTGACCGACTCCTTTTCACGCAACAAATATTTGAAGGGGCAAATAACCTGGACTACTATTATAGAAGGGACGCTTGCACTCTATTTTTTGGGAGGTGTACTAGGAGGGGTCTTTATTCAAAATACCACATTCATCATTTTTCATTTGATGCTGTCAGTTGGATATGGAGCTATCTTTTATTTCACCCTTCGGCATTTAAGCCTTAAATAACAGGGTAATTAAACCCTTACTGCTGCCTTATGGAAACGGTGTTTTCTATCTTCGGACAACGGATCCGGTTGTGGCAGTTCCTCGCCTCGCTTGTTATGCTTGCGCTAACTGCAAGTATTGGATTCACAGTCCGACAATCAGATTTCTGGCCCCTGATTGGGCAGTATTCCATTTTGTTTTTACTGTACTGGGTTTCCTTCCAAGCCCTACCCTCGAAAAATGAGTTGCCATTTTTGATGGCCACTGCTATTGCCTTGAGAGTTGTACTCCTGTTTTCCTATCCTCTACTCTCGGATGATGTATACCGATTTATCTGGGATGGCAGATTATGGGTGGCCGGCATTAACCCTTTTCTGGAATTACCTTCTCACTATTTAGAGGCTGGAAATGAAGTTCCGGGACTTAATGAAGATCTGTTTGAAAGGTTGAATTCTCCGAACTACTTCACAGTATACCCCCCTGTGGCTCAAGGTATTTTTGCCTTCTCTGTTTGGATTAGCCCTCATAATATTTGGGGCAGCATCTTTATGATGAAACTAATCCTTTTTTTCTTTGAGTTGGGCAATTTGTGGCTTATTCCCAAGCTTTTGCAAGCTTTGAAAATGCCTGCCCGTAATGTACTGATCTATGCATTAAACCCCTTGATTTTTCTTGAAACTATCGGGAACCTACATTTTGAAGGGGTTATGATCTTTTTCCTGCTCCTGGCGATCTATGCTTTAGTAAAAGGTCAATGGGTTGGAGCCGCGGTGGCCTGGGCGCTTTCCATAGCATCTAAGCTACTGCCGACCATGTTTCTACCTTTTTTACTGTTTCGACTAAACTTCAGGACGCTGATAGGATTCGGCCTCCTACTTGGACTGAGCCTATTTCTTGTTTTTGGTGGTGTTTTGCCTGGCAAACTATACCAAAATATGGGTCAAAGTCTCGACCTGTATTTTCAAAACTTCGAATTTAATGGTAGCCTCTATTATATAGTTCGCACTATTGGCCAATGGTGGATCGGATACAATCCGATAAAAACGATTGGGCCGATTCTAGCGGTCACCACCTTAATTGGTATTTTGCTTTTGGCTTTTTCATACCGGGATAAGTCCTGGAAAAGTTTGCCCAGGCAAATGCTTTTTGCAATTACGATTTACCTCGCTTTATCTACCACGGTACACCCCTGGTATACTGCATTACCATTGGTTTTTTGTTTGTTCACCCAGTTCCGATATCCGGTTCTTTGGACAGGCCTGATCTATTGGACCTATATCAATTACAGCTACAACCCTTATTCTGAAAACCTCTATGTGGTTGCAATTGAATATTTGTTGGTATTTGGATTTGCAGTTTATGAATTCAGAAAGATATTGCCTCAATTTAGCCCCAGGGAGTTATAAGTATCCCTGTGCTTGTAAATGAAATAGTTCGGCATATTTCCCATTTAGATCCAAAAGCTCTTCATGCGTTCCGACTTCCAATAGGCCCCCATTCTCTAATACCAGGATTCGATCAGCCATTCGGACGGTCGAAAAGCGATGCGAAATCAACACAGCCGACCGGCCTGCGATCAAATCTGCGAACCGGACAAAGACTTCATGCTCCGCCCGAGCATCTAGAGCAGATGTAGGTTCATCCAGGATTAGCAGCTGAGCATCCCGCATGTAGGCCCGTGCCAGGGCAATTTTTTGCCATTGCCCGCCAGATAATTCTACCCCGTCCAAAAAGCGCCTGCCTAATCGTTGTTCCAGTCCGGCAGGCAATTGATCGACCACCTGATCCGCCAGGCTTTTTGAGGCGGCTCCCTCAATCCGATCCAAATCCGATACCTCGTCGATCCTTCCGACTGCAATATTTTCTCCGGCTTTCATTTGGTATCGAATATAGTCTTGAAAGATGATCCCGATATGATTGCGTAAGACTTCAAGGTTATATTTTCGGATATCAATCCCATCCAGCAAAATTCTTCCTTCGGTTGGTTCATACAGTCGAGCGAGCAACTTGACTAGGGTAGTCTTTCCCGCTCCGTTTTCACCTACCAATGCCAGTTTTTCCCCAGCTCGAAGTTCAAAGCTTAGATGGCGTATAGCCCACCTTTCAGCATTTGGATACTTAAAACTTACTTCTTCAAATACGATACCATTTTGAATGGGAACCGGAAATGGAATCGGTTTTTCAGGGGAACGGATTTCAGGCTGAATTTCAAAGAAATCGAATAGGTCTTGCAGGTATAGTGCCCCCTCTGTAATTCTGGAAAAGCGATTCATTATGGACTGCAACATGCCTTGCATCCGTTGAAAGGAGCCGGCCAAAAAAGTGAGATCACCGACAGTAATAAGCCCGGAAATAGCTTGGATCAAGATAAAAACATAGGCCCCATAATAGGAAATGGTACCAATACTTGAAAACAGACTTCCCCAGCCGGCCCGTTTAACTGCAAGACTTCGATTAGCCTGATAGTAGCGGTGCGCAAGCTGAGAGAATCGCTCTGAAATGAACGAGGTAAGGTTGAATACTTTTACCTCTTTGGCAGTTTGATCGCTTGCGCCTATGTATCGTAGATAATCCAGTTCACGGCGCTCTGGAGTCCAGCCCCTGGTGAGCGAATACGTCTTTTGATTAAAATGGGTCTCCCCAAGAAAAGAGGGTATAACGGCCAAAAACAAGATTAAGATTAACCAGGGATTAAACGCGATGAGACCTGCTCCTAGAAAAAGGAGCGTAATTAAATCCTGTACCTGTGATAACACTTGCGACATAAGTACTGTCCGTCCGGTAGTTTGCCTTCTGGCGCGTTCCAGCTTATCGTAGAATTCAGGATTTTCGAACTGGTAAAGGTCCAAATTAGCTGCATGCCGGATCAAGGCCTCCGAAGTACTATTTGCGACCAAATCACCAAGCAAGCTGTCCAATAAAGTAATGGCCCGATTCAAAAGATCAGAGGATACGGCTAAAGCAAGTTCGATAGCCACCAACGTCCAGAGATACTCCCGGCTGGTATCGCCAGTTCCTGCAAGTCGGATGACCTCATCAATTATCTCCTTGCCCACATAAAGCATGGATAATGGAATCGCCGACTTTAACAAGCGCAGCAAAGCGTTTGAGAAAGTCATTAATCTATTCGTCTTCCAAATGAGCCGAAAAAACCGAGGAATATTCCGGAGTGCATCAAGCTGTTGAAGAAAAGATTGTTGTTCTATTTGTTGTGCCATAATTCTATTCTAACCACAAGAGAACATGCCTGCTGAAAATCGGTTTCCTTATTCTAGTCCGATTAAAACAAGATAAGGCAAGACCAAACGACTAAAAAATTGGGTACAGCGAAGACAAACCAGGGGGTAAAGTATTTGAAAGCCATGGCGGAATGGCTACAGATCGAAAAAAAAGCAGATCTGGACCATTTCCGTAATGAAGTGACGAACAGACCATTGGAGGAACGGCGTGCCAGAGGTTACACCTGGTTTCCGGTCAAAGCAACTCGGACCGGCTACACCTATGGGGATCGAGCCTATGTTGAGGTAGAGCGGACCAAAGGCCTGGAAGAGGACCATAAATTCAAGGGAGGAAAGCCTGTCAATCTATTCATTCGCCACCCGGAAGCAAAAAAACCAGCATATTCCGGGACTATTTACTGGGTCCACGGAGATCGAATGCGCATTGTCTTGAATGCAAAAGATATTCCCGATTGGGTCGGCAATGGAGCTATGGGTGTAGATGTGCTATTCGATGAAACGACCTACCAGGAAATGGAAAAAGCCCTCCAACAAGTAACAAAAGCCCGAGGAGATCGCCTTGCCGAACTAAGGGATGCCATTTCGGGGATGATCGAACTGGCGCCTACTACTCGACCCGGTGAGCTCGGGCAAATGCTTAACCCCTCTCAAGAAAACGCGGTAGCCGGTGTATTAGGAGCTCGGTTAATCAGCCTAATCCACGGCCCCCCGGGAACAGGCAAAACGACAACTTTAGTCCGAACTGTTCAGGAATTGGTGCGACAAGAGCCTACTGTCCTGATGTCTACCCCTAGCAATACAGCAGCAGATGTACTTACCGAACGATTAGCCCAAGCCGGTCTTAATGTAGTGCGAATTGGAAATATTTCTCGCATCGACGAGACCGTAGTAAATCATACCCTGGAAGTTTTATTCAGCCAGCATCCGGAAAACAAGCACATCAAAAAACTGAAAAAACAAGCTGCAGAAAAAAGAAAGGCAGCAACTCGGTACAAACGGAAGTTTGGACAAGAAGAACGTCATAGGAGGCGGGAATTATTTCAGGAAGCGGGCGAGTTGCAGAGTTGGGCCCGGCAATTGGAAGACCGACTGATTCAAGTGATCCTGGATAGTGCTCAAGTCATCATTTGCACCCTGGTCGGCGCTGCCCATCCTGTCTTAAACCAGCGAAAATTCAGGACCGTGCTGATCGACGAAGCGGCCCAAGCCCTCGAACCTGCTACCTGGATCCCCATTAGCAAAGCATCTCGGATTGTCCTGGCGGGGGATCCATTACAACTTCCCCCCACACTAAAGTCTAATGAGGCTGCAAAAAAAGGCTTGTCCATCACCCTTTTAGAACGAGCCATACACAATGGGCTTCCGGCACATTTATTAAACATTCAATATCGGATGCATGAAACCATCATGGGTTTCTCTAATCATCATTTCTATCAAGATCAATTGCGTGCAGATGACTCGGTTCGCCACAGAACCTATTCCGGTATCCCACACCAACCTGTGCTTTTCATCGATACGGTAGGCTGTGGGTTTGAGGAAAAATCTGCTTCCAGGTCCAAAAGTCGATCTAACGAAGGGGAAATCAATTTAATCCAGGAGCACCTCATTCGCTTAGCCAAATATCTTCAACCGGAAGAAGTAGATCTGGTTGCGCTGATCTCTCCTTATCGGGACCAGGTAGAACAATTGGAAGAACGGTTCGTCTTGGAATCCGAATGGGAGGATTGGAACCTCAAAGCTCAAACCATTGATGGTTTTCAAGGTCAGGAGGCGGATATCGTGTATATCAGCTTGGTTCGATCCAATTCAAAAGGGGAACTCGGGTTCCTGAAAGACTACCGCAGAATGAATGTGGCATTGACCCGAGCAAGAAAACTCCTAATTGTAATTGGGGATAGCGGTACGTTAGGGAGTGATCCCTTTTACCTTGAATTCCTAGACTACGTGGAGCAAAAAGGTTCTTACCAAACTGCTTGGGAATACCTTCAAGGCAAATAACCGGATTCCATCAGTTATTAAGGATAAATTGCCTAAAAACAAAAAGCCTCGCTTGTACAGCGAGGCTTTTTGTTAAACTATTTTTCAAGTCTTCATTAGTAAGACCAAAGGTCGTGCTCAAAACTAAAGATCTCATTCTTGATTCGCTCTGCTTCCATCATCACATCTACCCCGGTTACGTAATCCTCGAGCTTTCGGTCGAAAACGTTAGACTCTTTCCAGATGTAACTTGAAAAAAAGCGCATCTCAAACAAATCTTCCCAAGACATGGGGCTAGCATCATTAAAGCCATTGAATACTCGCTCATTCGCAAATACCCGACGGGCTTCCGGATAATACACCCAGAATAATGGAAGTTCGTATTTAAAGTTGCCGTTTTCGTCTTTCTTGTCAATAAGTGGCGCGATTCCAAGAATTCGCACTCGCATAGATGACTGGGTTTTATCGAAATACCAAACCTCCTTTACCCGATAGCGAACGACCTCCTGAGGATCCAACTCGTTGGCCACGACTTGCATCGTAGTCTCGTAAGTTTGAGGATCCATTACATAGGTAGTATCTACTGTAGAACCAACTCCTTTTACCTCTTCCGTAGAGAGTGGATCGGCAAACTTATCGTCTTCTCCACTGTAGACCGTGATCTCACCGGCCTGCGCAGCATCGAGAATGATCGAAATTAAAGGGCGATCCGGGAACCGGAAAGGCAGATTCATTTTTTCCCGGGTATCAATAATCCTCCAAATTCTTTTTTCCCAGAAAATATCTGCTTCACGAACGTAATCATAGGGAAGTACTCGACTTTGGTAAACGATATTCCGTTCGGCTATATCATCCAGAGGCTTTTCCTTAACAGTCCCTGAGTTGGGCATCATGAGGGTTTCCCCAGATTCATTCTTAGGTTGTGCCATTAACAGTCCGGCTTGCAGACAAAGGAGAGCACACAGGATTTGCCATTTTCTTTGCACCATGATAGTTCAAGTTTTCCTTGCAGTCCGGTTGTTGAGAATCGATTAGGCCGGACTTGTTTATTTTATCGAATACGGAATACCAGTTCGTTGATCTTACGCGTTCCAGGGTCGCCTGGGCACTTAGCCCGAATATTTTCGAAAAAATAACGGTCACCAGGCTTTGCCTGAGTAATTAGGCGTTTAACGTCTCCACTGAATGTTCCCCCTTGGTTATCGCGTTCAACTGGATCTTTACGAGCTGCTAAATAAACGACTCTAAATCCGGCAATATTGCATCGGGCATCAAAGTCGAAATTGTCAAGCGCCGCGATGACACCCAGCTGAGCACGGAAGGTTCCGTTTCCAACTGTTCCTCCATCCAGATTACCTAAGCGGGCAATGGGGTCTGGAATTCTTTTCACCCGATATTCAAAGCTGGAAGCCCGCAAACCTCCACCTGAAACCGTAATATTAGCTGTGCCAGGCGTACGAACGGTCGCAACATACTTTCCATTTCGTCCTTTCAACTGGATGCCTCCTCCGCTCCCACTTACCCGGAGTTGGTTAGATGAAACCCCAGCAGCAGAAACAGAGATTGGGTTGTCAACCCCCATGTATAAAACATTCATCTTATCGGCGGAAACTGTTACGGAGCGACGCCCCACCTCATAGGAGAAAGTCTTTGAGTAGGTTTCTCGTTTACCAGTGGTTGGGTTGGTCAGGGTAATATCGACATCATAGGTTTTAACCCCTGTAGAAGTAGGACGAGCAGAGTACTGCGCAATTCCTTGATTATCTACTTCTAAGGATTGGCCTCCGACTTTTACATCCATATTTTGAAAAACGGACTTGGAGGATGCTCCAATGGTAATATCAGCAGTATAAGGTTCGCCTGCGATCACATAGCTTTTTTCTGCTGATGCGATGGGGATGAAAGCATCTACCTTAAAGGTTTCAACCCCCAGGTTCCGAACCAAAAAGTTTAGAACTCCAGCTTCTGAACTTTGCATATCGTTCTGAAACTTGGATAAAATAGGCAGCACAGATCCCACCGGCATGTGCCGGAACGTGTAAGTTGCCCAGTCTACTGGGTTTCTGGCAGCTAACCAGGAAGAGTCAATGCTCAAGGAGACATTGGAAAGCAGTTCACTGAATTGTTCTTCCGACAATTGACCCGGTTCGTCACCCACCAGCGACCGAACTTGGGAGATCAATTCTGCTCTGGTTACCTCTACTCGTTCTCTTATCTTTTCACCAGTGCCTTGGTTGACCAGCATATAGGTGGTAATATCTTTATTCTTGTATCCAACCGGCTTACCGGCCAGATTTTCACGCTCATAGTCTTCCGGATAGTATCCACCTGAAATTTCAACTAGCGAATCTTTTACCCCCTCAATATATCGGAAGAAGTCACTGGATATGCGCTGGATTTCATTTCCAACTTCCAGAAACTGACCATATTTCTCTGGATCCTGCTGGGCATTTGCATCCAGTGCATTGATCGCAAAGTCATTGGCCTCATCAAAGGATTGATTGCTAGCCTGGAGTCCGTCGTCAATGATGAAAAAGGCGTTAAAAATTTCGGCAGATACATTCAAAGCCAACATGGCCGTGAGCACCAGGTACATCAGGTTGATCATCAACTGCCGTGGTTCCTTTGGAATAGACATGTGTCTTGGACGTTGTAAGGATTAAGGAAAAAGGAGGATGATCCGGATTAACGGTGGCCTACATTCGACATGGCGGTAATCATATTACCATACACCTGATTCAATGTAGAGTACGAGGTATTCAAGCTGGTCAGGCTACGGTTCAATTCTTCCATGTTATTCTTGAAATGGCGCGTATCTTCTGCTGCATCGATCATATCGGCCATTGCTTCGTTAATCTTGGAGTAAAAATTGGTCATAGTCCTTACTTGCTCGCTCATACCGGAAAAATCGGCTTCCTGTAGAGACTTGAGGGAAGAAAGACTTTTAGACATAATCTGCAACTCCGATAGCATGCCGCCCAACTGTGCTTCAACAACTTCGCCATTCAAAGGTGACGCTCCGTTGGTGGCCATAGCTGTATTTGCCAACGGCTGCAATTCAGCATTATAATCATCCAGGCCTGGATATAGCTTATCCCAGTAGTATGTTGGCTCTGGACCAAGAATTCCAAGGAATAGAAATATAAAAGCCTCCGTGGACAAACCTATGATAAGCATCTCACTGGCATACTCCCAACTTTCCAATTTGAAAAGTGCACCCATAAGAACAACTGCGGCTCCAATACCAATGATAAAGTTCTTAATGTAGGCGAAGGTTTTAGAATGAAGGAAACTCATTTTAAAGAATTTTGGTGGGTCTGATAGTTGTATTCGAGGAAAATAAAAAGCGGCAAGCTAACGCATTGATCAAGCTGAATTCTCCTGTACCAGATTTGATTTACGAAATGGATTTTCTACTGTTACGTATGTTAGAAATCGTTTATGGACCGGCCCATGAAAGTCAAAGCACAACGGAAACCTATGTAAGATTTGGTGGTGTCTTGGTATTCCCAATCACGCGTTCCGTTCTGCATGAAAAACTTAATATCTTTCCAGGACCCTCCACGAACCACTTTCCGCTTCAACGCCTCGGGATCATTGTCTTTGGCATCATAGCGAATGTGGGGGTTAAGATCGTGTACAAAGCTGTAGGCATTCTCGTAAAAAGCGGAAACAGTCCATTCAGCCACATTACCTGCCATGTTGAAAAGGCCATAATCGTTGGGAAAGTAGGCATCACCGCGGACGGTGTACATACCTCCATCCTCAGGGTAGTTTCCTCTACCTGGCTTAAAGTTGGCCAGAATACATCCTTTAGCGTTACGAACGTAAGGCCCCCCCCATGGATAAGGTGCATTGTCATGCCCTCCCCTGGCTGCATATTCCCATTCGAATTCAGTAGGTAGACGGAAGTCTTCTGTATTTACTCCTTGGCGTCCTGCCTCATAGCGGTTCCATAGCTGAGTCCTCCAATAGCAGAAGGCATTTGCCATGTGCCAATCGACCCCGACAACCGGATAATCATCGAAAGCAGGGTGCCAGAAATAGTTTCGAGCCATTGGCTCATTGTAGGAGTAAGAGTAATCCCGAATCCATACCAGTGTATCGGGAAATACATTTACTGTTTTACGGCTAATAAAGGTATTGCGAGGAGATTTTCCTTTATCGGAAGCTGCAGCAGTCCAATCGTACCATTCATACTGGTAGATTAGCTTAGTAACGTCAATTTCTTTACGGCCTGCAAAGCGATTGTCTCCTTGATAGTAAAGATCTTCAAGTGTTTCATCACTCCAATCGATTTCGGTTTCCCAATCGATATACTCATCGCCATAATCATTTTCCAGAAAATGATCCAGGTAAGCATGAGCGAGGGAATCCCGAACCCAATGGGTGAATTGGCGATACTCGTTGTTGGTAATTTCTGTATCGTCCATGAAAAACCCTTGGATAGAGATGGCTTTCGGACGCTGAATGAATGTTCCGCTGATATCTTGATCACTCGGCCCAATAACCAGTGTTCCGGAGGGAACGTAAACCATACCATAGGGATTAATCCCTTTCCAAGTGGGGCGGTTCATCACACCGGTTAATTGGCCACTTTCACGCTTCCCACAGGAAGAAAGCATTACAATGACAAGCAGGGGTAAAAATAGGAGTAGACGGTTCATGGTTGACACCTTAGTTTTCCTCAATGGTTGAATCGATTAGCAAATATAACCTTTCAACCGGGGGCTGAAAGGGAGTTTCACAACAAGTTTTTCGTTTGGCAGAGAGGACACACGACAATTCTGCAAAATCTGCATGAACCTGATGCCCTTCCCTGTATGTACCGTGCTATAACGTTCTTGGGTTAAAAATAATTTTAGGAGGCCGCCCTTCCCCAATAGGTTTATTCAAATTAAACTGCAACAAGATCTCATGCGACCCATTACTCACCCGATTCAAACTAGACATGGTAATGTCGTAATTGTAGGCGAGCCTAAAGTTTGGAGAGATGTTTAACCCTCCCATAATCCCAACGGCATCCAAGCTATTCGAATTATATCCTCTTAACGTAGTTCCCAAGAAAAAATTTTCATTGTATTCGATCAAAACCCCAATATCAGATTGCAATTGAGTCGAATTCGCCCGAACCAGCATCATTGGCAAGAATAGCCAGTTGCGGCCTACATTGATCCGTCCTTCTGCCTGAAAGAAAAAGGTACGGTCCATGAGCAGGGTGAAATTGTCAAACTCCACCTCCTGCTCCAGTAAATTGCGAACCCCGAACCCGGCTTCCAGCCAATTCCCCTTAAAGAAAACACCTGCTTGAAAAGAGGGTGCTAAGGCCGTTGCCCGAGTGTTGGGCAATATGGGGTCTTGATGGTCCGGCGTTTGATTTTCGCCATAATTACCATCCGGAGTGATCAACCTGCTTCCATCCAGGCGTCGTTGGATAATTCCCCCTCCGACACCTAGGGCCAAGACTCCAGCCCCAACATCTATTTGATAGTTATAGGCCAGGTTGAACCGCATATCCTGTTGAGCACCAACTGCATCATTCTCAAATTGAATGCCAAACCCACTCCGCAAAAATTGTAGAGGTAAGTGTACATCTAAATATTGAGAGGTAGGCGCTCCATCAATACCAGTCCACTGCGCCCGATACACTCCATTGAAAACCAAAGAGCCCTCCATACCCGCATAAGCCGGGTTGAAATTGAATTTGGTGAAATGATACAGGCTGTACTGGGCTGCCTGTTGCGCATTTAACGCGGTATAGAGCCCCCCCAAAACAAGGAATATCGCACTTACAAACCAGGGTAAGACGATCTTATTAGGGGACATTACAGGATATTTGAAGGTCACTTTCAGTTGTTTATACTTGTTCTTTGAGCTGCTGTTCTGCTTCTTCTATTTCGCTAACGGGAAGCCTGCATGCATAGTCTTTACAAATAAAAATTTTAGTGTCAGCTGCTGGCTTCCGATCTTTCAGAAGTGGAAACTCGGCATGATCAGTGGCATTTGCCATCCAGAGTACGCCTGGGTAAAAACGCCTTTGTAATATTCGTGCTGTCGTTTTCGCATTTTCACCTACAATAGCTACTTCCTTTGAACCTTTCTCCAGATGGAGTGCCAATTTGGACCACCTGGCAAAGGAGGTCGGATACTTGATTGCAGCGTGCTGCATATCCATTACCATGGCGCTTCCCAGCTTCCTGAACACTGCATTCCCAGTCAACAATCCCAGCCTAAATAAATTGGAGGCCATGGTGGAGTTGCCTGAAGGAAGTGCAGAATCGTAAATCTCTTTTTTTCGCAAAGGCACATCTGCCTGCTCCGATGAAGAAAAATAGAAGAATTTTCCGTCCTCATCAAGAAAATGGTCGATCACAAAGCCGGTTAAATGCTCCGCTTGTCGTATACGGTCCAAATTGAAATCAATCTCATAAACTTCCAACAATGCCTCAATCAAAAATGCGTAATCTTCTAAAAATCCATCGTATTGCAGCTGATCTCCGCCAAGCGTATGAAAAAGCTTTCCTTCTGAAGTCATGAAAGTAGATAGGAGGAAGTCCAGATGAGCAGTTGCCCTATCTCGGTAGGCTTCATCCGGGAAGGCCTTTGCCACTTTAGCAAAAGCAGTTGCCAATAAGGCATTCCAACTGAGTAGTACCTTGTTGTCCAGGGAAGGTCGAATGCGTTTCTCACGAATAGGCCAGAGCAGAAAATGCCATTTTTTCTTTTGGGCAGCCAATTCTTCCATACTGATCTGGTTGGCTTCAGCAAAGGATGCATCCGATTGTGCCCGCCAAAGAATTGTTTTACCCTCCCAATTGCCTTGATTTTGTACCGAAAAATACCTGGCAAACAGCGGATATTCTGTTCCGAGGACTTGAACTAAAGTAGAATGATCCCAAACGTAAAATTTTCCCTCTTCCCCTTCCGAATCTGCATCAAGCGCCGAGAAATACCCACCGCTCTCACGCCGAAGCTCCCGGTCCAGAAAATCAAGTGTTTGTTTGATCACTTCCCTTTTTTCAGCGTCTGGATAATTGCGTTGGAGATCCGCCAATAAGCCAAGCAATAAAGCATTATCGTATAACATTTTCTCAAAATGCGGAATCAACCAGGCATTATCAGTAGCATACCGAGCTAAACCACCTCCCAGTTGATCGTAAATTCCCCCCCGAACCATTTTTTGTATGGAAAAGTTGACCCAATACAGGGCATCCACATCTCCAGTTTTAAGGTGAAACTCGTACAAGTATCGCAAACCCATAATACCGGGAAATTTTGGTGCGCTGCCAAAACCACCATACTCACGGTCTATGCTTCCAATCAATCGTTTAGCTATTTCTGGGGTAAAGTTGACTTTGTTGGGGTTCTGATCCGTTACCTCGGCCTGAAAAAAAACCTGATTCGAATTCCGGATCAGGTCAATCAATTTGTCCGCCTGTTCCTCTACTACTTCACGCTTATTTTTAAAAGCTTGGATCATACGTCGCAATACCTCCAGCCAGGAAGGGCGATTGTAAGCAGATTCCGGCGGGTAGTAGGTGCCTGCATAGTACGGTTTCCGGTCAGGCGTCAAAAAAGCATTTAACGGCCAACCACCGGAGCCATTGATCGCCTGGCAAGCTTCCATGTAAATATGATCTACATCAGGACGTTCCTCACGATCTACCTTAATGTTGATGAAATGTGTATTCATAAACTCCGCTACCGCCTCATCTTCAAAGGATTCACGTTCCATCACATGGCACCAGTGACAGGTAGAATAACCAATACTGACCAAAATGGGCTTGTCCTCTTCTTTGGCTCGTCGAAACGCTTCCCCCTTCCATGGATACCAATCCACAGGGTTAGTAGCATGCTGTAGCAGATAGGGACTGGTTTCGAATTGAAGATGGTTCATGCTGTGTTTTTCTAGCCTATCCAGACAACGGGTAGCCCGAAAGAGTAGTTCAACCTTTTCACCCTACTCGCTTTGTTTTTTATTTTTACTTTTTAAACATTTTGTTTTATATTTGAATCCTAGTGTTTAGGTTTTGTTGAAAAGACATTGACAATGGAAACAGGAAATCAATTTGGTAAAAACTCAAAAGTTGAAGCTGACCTGTTTGAACTTGGTAATAGCAACGATCGGCAGGTCACCCCTTGGCGCCCTCCTGGGAAGCGATGGGACTTTCAAGCAGATATGCTTCGTCAGGAATGGGAAAATTTAAGGAACCGTTTTTCCAAAGGCTTTGGAGGAAGTATTCAGGTCAATGGTAAGAAATGGCGTATACCGTGGACAAAACTAATTCTGTTGGGGCTAGCTGTTTACGTCCTTACCTTCAAAGACCTCCAATTTTCATTGGATATGAAGGCACCGCTAGCGCCTGGCGCTGTAGGAGCTCCTCCGGCTTCCTCAAGCCCGGTTAACCAATCCAGTTCCCCAGGCACCTTTGCTCCTCCAACCCAAGAACAAGATGAGGACATTGAGGCATACATAGATCGGTTTCAAAAGGTCGCCCTGGCAGAAATGAAAAAATTTGGGATTCCAGCTAGTATAAAGATGGCGCAGGGGATTTTGGAAAGCCAGGCAGGTCGATCACAAGATTGCCGCCAATCAAACAATCATTTTGGATCTCCAATGGCAGGGCAAATCTTTAACAGTGCTTGGGCCAATTGGCGCGCCCATAGCGAACTGTTGCGGCAGGATTATCCTGAGTTATTCCGAAATGGTTCCAATTACAAATCATGGGCAGAAGGTTTGGAACGCGCTGGGTACAACCCAAGAAAAGGGTATGCTCGGCAGTTAATTCGGATTATTGATACCTATCGATTGTCCGACTGGGATAAGGAATAGAAAATGGCTATGGAATGCAAAGGCATTACAGGAAACTACATCATTAAATCCCTGTACGATACTGTTGCTCTTCTATTTTCCAAGTGGTTTTCGAGGGTTGTCCTGTAGCAGGGCAGCCCTTTTTAGGATAAATTCGTACCTGCTCGAAAAAGTAGAGTTGGTGCTTCAGCTCGAATCCTAAGTTTAGATCCATCTGTAATTAAAATAGACTCCCCTTTTTGGATGCTACCATTTTCATTGAGCGTAGCGTTCCCGGCAAGGGATAGGAGTATTTCAGGACCACTGGCGCCTGTTTCGAAGACATCGCCTACCGCTAGTTCAATTCTCGAAAGTCTAAAGTCCTCTACTGGAGAATGATATACGCGTTCAAATTCATCTGTATCGATCCCATTCAGGATTTTTGGTTGCACAGACCCAAACTTCAGTGTGCTGAGCAATTCGTCTATGTCAACATGTTTTGAAGTAAGTCCTCCTCGAAACACATTGTCTGAGCTCGCCATTAATTCCACATTGGTACCACATAAATAGGCATGGAGCAACCCGGCCCCTTGAAAAATACCCTGCCCGGGCTCTAGTGCTACCAAGTTGAGCAGGTACAGAGAGAAAACACCTCGGTCATATTTTCCTTTTGCCGGAGTCCGTTCTTCCATGGCTTTTGCGGCCCAATAGTCAGGATTTTTCTTGTCTCTCAATTTTCCGGATCGAAAATCAGGTAAAAGTTTTTCAGCTAATGGTGTTAACCAGGTATCAATTTCATCCTGATCGCATTTCATCACCATCTGATAAAATGCTTTTATTCCATCATGTATTAATGGACCTACGAATGGCGATAATTCAGAATGCTTTCTAAAAAGTGCAACTGTCGAATCTAAATCTCTAAATCCGTGCAACAACCAGAATGGTGTTAGTGCAACCAGCATCTCCGGTTTATGGTTTGCATCTCGATAATTTCGATTAGGTGCATCTAATGGAATACCCTTCTGGTTTTCTAACTCGAATCCAATTTTTGCCTGTTCCAAACCAGGGTGAGCCTGAATGGAAAGCATTTTATCTACGTCCAGAATTTTTAATAGGTAAGGAAATTGTCCCTGAAACCGTTGGACAACCCGACCTCCCATCCCTTCTTCCGGATGTCTGGAAATATAATCTGCCAAGCCGGACTTCCCCTTCTCTGTAATCAAATAAGCCTCTCCTTTGGGATGAGCACCAAGCCAATACTCTGCATAGGTTTTTCCAGGTAAGGTCTCCAGGTTTAACAGATTAGGAATAAAATCGGTACCTCCCCAATCGTAGTGTTGAATGGCGCCTTCCAGCTTAAAAATGGCCATGGTGTTTTAGCTATTTTGTGGGACAAAAATGAACATTCTCCCCAAATTCGAAACCCAAATCTCTGCCTGAATTAGCATCTTGATCAAAAAGGCTTTTATTTTTGCGAAGTGGGAAGAATATTGGCAATTGATTATGGCAGCAAACGGACTGGAATTGCGGTAACGGATCCTCTGAGGATTATTGCTTCCGGCCTGGAAACTGTACCCACATCAGAATTGTTAGTCTACCTAAAATCTTATTTCGAAGAAGAAAAGGTGGACATCATTCTGATAGGTGAACCATTGCATAAAGACGGTACACCTACAAAATTACATGCCGATGTTATTGGTCTTCAACGAAAGCTAACCCATATATATCCATCGAAGAAGGTTTTGCTCCAAGATGAAAGCTATACCTCTCAGGATGCCAGGACCATTATCTTGCAAAGCGGAGCAAGTAAGAAAAAAAGAATGGATAAAGGATTAGTGGATAAGGTTAGCGCTGGATTGATCTTACAAAGTTATCTGGATCAGATCCGGTAATCGCAAAAGAAAAGCATGATTTTACCGATTTACGCCTACGGACAAGCGGTGCTCAAACAAATGGCAGATGATATTGCACCGGATTATCCCAATTTATCAGAGTTAATCGCCAATATGTGGGAGACCATGTATCATGCCCAGGGCGTTGGTTTAGCAGCACCGCAGATTGGTCTGCCTATCCGTCTTTTTATCATTGATACCAAGCAGATGATGGAAGAAGGAAGAGAGGAAGAAGGATTCAAGCGAGTTTTCATCAATGCTCATAAAATTGAAGAGGCCGGTACTCCATGGACTTACGAAGAGGGCTGTTTAAGTATACCTGACATTCGTGCCGATGTAGAACGAAAACCCCAACTTAGCCTAAAATACTTCGACGAAAACTTCCAGGAACACGAAGAAGTATTTACAGGGATCCATGCCCGGGTTGTTCAGCACGAGTACGATCATATTGATGGAATCTTATTTGTTGATCACTTGAAACCTTTAAAGAAAAGGTTAATCAACAGAAAGTTGGATAATATCAAGAAAGGGAAAGTGGATTCGGATTACAAATTGAAATTTTCTAGAAGATAGCCTTATCCAACCATCCGGTTTAAGCAGATTCCCTGACTTGAATCCTACTTGAAACTGCCCAACTCTATTTTCTTCCAAAATCGGCTGGGATTTCTCCCCATATTTCTGTTTCCCACTTGAGCAGGGGATTTTTATAGGTATTCTGTTTCAGCCATGACTCGCCCCTTTGGATCAAATCAAATAGTCGAGCTGTTTTGGCATTTCTTTTCAAAGTGGTTTTACATTTTTTAGCCTTAACCCATCCCATGGCAATACGGGAATCACTGTAAATAGGCATGTCCAAATTACCTTGCTGCTGGCACCAGGCCAGTCCATGTACTAGCGCTAAAAATTCGCCAATATTATTGGTGCCAAGTTCAAACTTTTGATGAAAGAACTGATACCCCGTTTTGGTATCTACCCCTTGATATTCCATTCGTCCCGGATTTCCGCTGCAGGCCGCATCTACACTGATACTTTCCCAGATTACCCCTTTCATATCATGGGTTTTCTGCTTTTTCACCCCAGTGCCTCGTCTATTTTTACCCCAATAGCCATCCATATCCTGAAGTGCGGCTTCTGCCTCGGCTTTCGAAGTAAATGACTTAAATCTGGCATTTGAAACCCCTTTGACTGCCTGTTGGCATTCGGTCCAGGAATCATAAATTACACCTGAATCCTGCCCCGCCCAAACAACATAGTATTTCTTCTTTTTTGCCATAATTTTCGAAGGTAATAGATTCTAATGCAGCAATAGGGTCTAAGCATTTTCCTGGTGGGGTTCCAATCCGGAGCCAGGATACCTGAAGAGTGTCTTATACTGCCAAAATGAGAACTCCAAACCTACTAAAACTCATCCTTCGTTCAACTCTTTTCCATTCCATTGTTTACAAAGTGGGAAAAGGCTAATTTTGCCTACCTAATTTTTGATTCTGAACAAAATCCAACTACATGTCTACTGTAGATCAAAAGCTTAAGTACAAGGTTAAAGATATTGCGTTAGCAGATTGGGGTAGAAAAGAGATCCGACTGGCTGAGGCTGAAATGCCGGGCCTAATGGCTCTTCGGGAAAAATATGGTGAATCCAAGCCATTGAAGGGTGCCCGTATTGCAGGTTGCTTGCATATGACCATTCAAACTGCCGTACTTATTGAAACCCTCGTCGAATTAGGAGCTGATGTTACCTGGTCTTCTTGTAATATTTTCTCAACCCAAGACCATGCTGCTGCCGCGATAGCTGCCGCCGGAATCCCGGTATTCGCCTGGAAAGGAATGACCGAAGAAGAATTTTGGTGGTCAATTGAGCAGACTCTTTTTGCTTTTGAAGATGGACAGCCACTTAATATGATCTTGGATGATGGTGGAGACTTGACAAACGTAGTTTTGGATAAACATCCGGAATTGGTGGAAGGTATCCGTGGGCTGAGCGAAGAGACCACGACCGGAGTTCACCGACTGTACGAACGGATGGCTAACGGTACGCTCCCTCTACCCGCAATCAACGTAAATGATTCCGTGACCAAGTCCAAATTTGACAACAAATACGGATGTAAGGAATCCTTGGTAGACGCCATCAGAAGGGCAACTGATATTATGATCGCAGGAAAAGTAGCAGTGGTGGCCGGATACGGAGATGTAGGCAAAGGATCAGCCGCATCGCTACAAGGAGCGGGATGCCGTGTAATTGTAACCGAAATTGACCCCATCTGTGCTCTACAGGCTGCAATGGACGGTTTCGAGGTTAAAACCATGAAAAATGCCATTCCCCGTGCCGACATAGTGGTAACCGCAACCGGTAATAAAGATATTGTTACAGAGGAGCATTTTCGCTTGATGAATGATAAAACCATCGTTTGCAACATCGGGCACTTTGATAATGAGATCGACGTATCCTGGCTGAATGACAATTATGGGCAGACCAAGGATGTTATCAAGCCACAAGTTGACCTTTATAACATCGACGGAAAGGATATCATCCTCTTGGCTGAAGGTCGATTGGTCAATCTAGGTGTGGCTACTGGACATCCTTCTTTTGTTATGTCCAACTCTTTCACCAACCAAACTCTGGCTCAAATTGAACTGTGGGAAAACCATGGCAAGTACGAGAATAAGGTTTACATGCTGCCCAAACACCTGGATGAGGAAGTAGCTCGTCTGCACCTGGCTAAAATTGGAGTCGAATTAGATTCCCTGACAGAAGATCAAGCAGAATACATCGGGGTGAAGAAAGAAGGTCCATATAAGCCTGAATACTACCGATATTAATCTACAGCCAAAAAGCTGGGTTTACCTGGTAACGAGCTAAGGACATATCAAGATTATTATACAGGGGTGGC
Source organism: uncultured Saprospiraceae bacterium (assembly GCA_964641965.1). Classification (GTDB taxonomy): domain Bacteria; phylum Bacteroidota; class Bacteroidia; order Chitinophagales; family Saprospiraceae; genus JAJDFU01. The sequence continues at coordinate 62,687 of CAZXLD010000012.1, forward strand.
GCTAAACGTCACCCCTTTCTATTTGTCCGAGCCCCAACAGTTTGGTATTAAACACGGTATGAAATCCAGCAGGAAAAGGCATCTGCTTAAAATCCGACATTTGGCTACTGTCATCTTTACTCTCCAGTCCTTTTATTGAAAAGAAGTTGGAACATTTAAAGTCTGGACTCCCTGAATTCAGTGGAGGCTAACTGTTTATGCCTGTTCCACATGAACAATCTAATGTTTAAACACACAAATTCCTATCTATGAATGCCAAAATCTTTACGCAGTTATTTATGCTATGTGCAATTCCATTTGCCATGCAAGGCCAACTCTCTGCGGGAATGGTCACAACCGAAAGTGGAGATACAGCCGTTTCCACTTGTGCCGGAGATGGAGTTGCGGATGTAATCTTTTTTGACAGCACTGGAGTAAATACCACAGATACTGGTGCTTTCACCTACGTAATTACAGACGATACCAATATTATTCTGGGTGTCCCCCCCTCAGACAATCAAGACTTTGAAGGTGCTGGAGGTGGTGTTTGCCGAGTTTGGGGGTTAGCCTATTCGGGTTCCCTGATAGCTATGCCGGGGGACGATGCAAGTGCAGACCCGTTGTCAGATGGAGTCTGGGTATTATCTGACAATTTCATCACCGTAGACCGATCCAGCGTAGGTGGCGGTCAGGTATTTACGGAGTCTGGAGACTCTATCGTCTACACCTGTCTGACGGACGGTATCAACGAGGTAGTATCAGTGGACTCGTTTGATGTTGATCCATCGGCTAATTTTGCATATGTAGTTACAGACGATCAAAATGTAATCCTCGGCCTTCCACCCGGCGATATGGTCGACCTTTCTGGAGCAGGTACAGGCGTATGCCGCATTTGGGGACTTTCATACCTAGGAGACCTGACAGCTATGGTGGGTGATACTGCAGACCGGGTTGCCCTATCTGACAGCTGCTTTGCGCTCTCATCGAATTTTGTCACCACTATCCGGGATACAGTAGAAGGTGGTATGGTCATGACTGAAGGTGGTATGGATACCGTGTATACTTGTGCAAGTGATGGCGTAGATGACATTATTTCCTTTGATTCTACCGGGACATCTGCCGCCTTGTTTACCTATGTGGTTACAGATGATAACAATATCATTTTGGGAATTCCACCTGGCGACATGCAAAACTTTGAAGGTGCCGGAGGAGGTATTTGCAGAGTATGGGGGCTTTCTTATTCAGGTGAAATTATTGCTCAACCGGGCGATGATGCCGCTCAAGTAGCACTATCAGATGGGTGCTTTGATTTATCGGATAACTTTGTAACCGTCATTCGCACTGAGGTAAATGCCGGACGAGTTACTACTCAATCAGGAGATACTACCGTTTACACTTGCCCTGGTGATGGAAATGATGATCTTATCCAGTTTGATTCTATTGGAGCTTCTCCGGATGCCAACTTTACCTATGTAGTGACTGACGATCAAAATATAATCCTGGGTCTTCCACCCGGCGATATACAAAACTTTGAGGGGGCCGGTGTGGGTGTATGCAGAGTGTGGGGACTCTCCTACCTTGGAAATATTACCGCCCAACCAGGCGATGATGCTGCTCAAGTTGCCCTTTCCGATAGTTGTTTTGCGCTTTCTGAAAACTTCGTTGTGGTGGTTCGCGATACGGCTGAGGGTGGAATGGTCATGACAGAAGGTGGTATGGATACCGTGTACACATGTGCTGGAGACGGTGTAGACGACATTATTTCTTTTGATTCCATAGGTACTTCCTCAGCCTTGTTTGTTTATGTAGTTACGAATGATAACAACATTATCCTAGGTATTCCACCGGGGGATATGCAAAATTTTGAAGGTGCAGGTGGAGGTGTTTGCCGGGTTTGGGGATTGAGTTATACCGGAACTATAACAGCTCAACCCGGTGATGATGCGGCTCAGGTTCCCCTATCTGATGATTGCTTTGATCTGTCCGATAACTTCGTCACGGTTATCCGCACGGAAGTAAGTGCTGGACGAGTAACCACCCAAGCTGGAGACACCGTGGTGTATACCTGCCCTGGCGATGGAAATGATGACCTTATTCAATTTGATTCCATCGGAGCTTCACCGGATGCCAACTTCACCTATGTGGTGACCGATGACCAAAATATAATCCTGGGTCTTCCACCCGGCGATATACAAAACTTTGAAGGAGCTGGTGTTGGCATCTGCCGGGTTTGGGGACTTTCCTATCTTGGAAATATTACCGCCCAACCGGGCGATGATGCTGCTCAAGTTGCCCTTTCCGATAGTTGTTTTGTGCTTTCCGAAAACTTCGTTGTAGTGGTTCGCGATACGGCAGAAGGCGGAATGGTTTCAGCTGAGAATGGGCAGGATACCATTTTTACTTGTGCGGATGATGGGATTGAGGACGTCTTCAGGTTTGACTCTACCGGAACCTCAAGCGCAAACTTCGCCTATGTGGTAACGGATGATCAAAACCTGATTTTAGGTTTACCACCAGGTGACATGGTTGATTTTGAACCTGCTGGAGAGGGAATATGCCGTGTATGGGGATTGAGCTATACCGGCAACCTGACCGCTCAAATCGGAGATGATGCCTCCCAGGTAGCACTGTCAGACGACTGCTTTGACCTATCCGACAACTTTGTCCCGGTGGTACGTGAAGCAGATGGAGAAGCCTGCCAGATTACCAATACAGTCAATTTCTCTGAGGAGACTGAGTTGATTGTATTTCCAAATCCGGTTTCGGATATACTTCGAATTCAATGGACCCGCACCTCAGGTAATGAGCGCCTGGAAGCATTTGTTACAGATGTTCAGGGAAGAACATTGCTTCAACGCAGGCTTAATGCAAGTGAAAATATCGACCTTGACTTATCAAGCCTTGCACCTGGCTTGTACATAATCAATGTTCGCAGTAACAAAACCACTGCATCTACTCGTATTCTGAAACAGTGATCTTATCGTAGGATTCAACATCAAAATGGCGCCGGAGGAAGTCCTTCGGCGCTTTTCTTATTTTGGGCCTTTTTTATCTAATTTTCACCTAACACCTTTAATCTCTCAAGATTTTATGGGCCATGAAATTTATACTCCTTACATTCTTTCTTAGTATGGCAGCCAGTTTGGTAGCCCAAACCTTTGATCCAGCTTCCATACCAAATCCTAAAGAAAAAGGGAGTGGTTATGTCTCTGATCCAGATAATATTCTATCTCAAGACGCCAAAAATCTGGTTAATCAGCTATGCGCTCGAATTGAGGATTCTACAACCGTTCAAATTGGGGTGGTTTTGCTTCAATCCATAGGCGCACAAAACCCAAAAGAGTTTACAACAGCACTTTTCAACCTATGGGGTATCGGCGATGCTTCCAATGATAATGGGTTGCTAATACTAACCGTCATGGACCAACGTCGGACTGAGTTTGAAACTGGATACGGGCTGGAAGGGGTACTTCCTGATGTCATTTGTTACCGGATTGGGATGCAAGAGTTGGTGCCTTATTTTCGGGAAGGCCAATACGGGGAAGGGGTTCGCGCTACATTAGAGCGTATTGAACGAATACTCCTCGATCCAGATGCCCGGGCTGAAGTACAGGCAGAAATGCGCAAACTGACACCCAAAACCGGGCTCAGGGCAATCCCTTTACCGTTGGTAATTTATGGAGGCTTAATGCTTCTATGGGCCCTATTTACGGGTGCCTGGACTTTCGTACAGCTAAAGTCGAAACAGGAGTTACACGATAAGTATTTGGGCATACGGCGATTGCATTGGTTAGGTTGGACCTTTATCTTCCCCATCCTATTTATCCCTATTTACCTGATCACAAGAAGCGTTCTAAAAAAGCTTCGTAACCAGCCCAGATTTAGCAGGATTAATGGCAAGCCGATGAACAAACTTTCGGAAGCTGATGACGATGCTTTTTTGGAGATCGGACAAGTTGTGGAGGAACAGATCGGTTCAGTAGATTATGATGTTTGGGTAACCGAGGAAAAAGACGATGCCTTGATATTATCCTACAAAAAGCGATTTTCAAAGTATAAAACCTGTCCGTCTTGCTCCTTTAGAACGTATTACCATGCACGTACGGAAACTTTACGCAAAGCGACTTCCTCCCGATCTGGAAGGGGCGTCCATATCTACGAGTGTAAAAATTGCCATTACACTAAACGAGATGAATTCACCATATCTAAAAAATCGAAAGGTGGAATTGGCATCTCCGGAGGAGGTTCTTCTGGAGGGGGCAGTAGCTGGGGAGGAGGCTCTTCTGGAGGAGGTGGAGCGGGGGTAAGCTGGTAGCCTTTTTATCCGTTTTGCATTAGGAAATACCTAATCCTCCTTATATTTTTGATAGGATCAAAAATCTTTCTCCTTGTTCGCCACTTATCTAGAATTAGGTTTTACGCATATCGCCGACCTGAATGGCTATGATCACATTTTATTTATTATTGCGTTATGTGCCGTTTACCGAATAGAAGAATGGAAAAAGATTGCAATTCTGGTAACTGCATTCACTCTGGGACATTCCTTGACCCTAGCATTAGCAGCTTTAGATATTATCCCGATTAATCAAACTTGGATCGAGTTTTTGATCCCGATCACCATCATGGCAACCGCGATTTATAATGTATCCAGGAAGGAGTATGGTTCAATTCAGCAAAAAGGGCTATTTGGATTTCATATGCAAGCCAACTATTGGATTGCACTGCTATTTGGATTAATTCATGGGTTAGGGTTCTCTAATTTTTTCAGAACTACTCTGATGCCGGGAGAAGAGCCACTGCTTGTTTTCCAGTTACTAGCTTTTAATCTAGGGGTAGAGATTGGTCAATTGTGTATTGTCGGTTTCGTTTTACTAGCATCTTTATTGGCCTTCCAGATGTTTCAAGTGAAGCAAAGAGATTGGAATCTTTTCATTTCAGGAGGTGTTTTTTCTCTTGCCTTGATCATGGCTTTGGAACGAATCCCATTTTAAAGCAGAGAAATAATATGCATTGCCTTTTCTTCCTCTTGCCTTTCATCGGCTTACCGGTATTGGATCATGATTTTCATGTTAGCAAATCCCAAATCGAAATCATCAAGCAAAAGGAGATAAGGATCACGATGCAAATTTTTTTGGATGACCTAGAAGAGGCCCTGGCTTCCAACGGATTTGAAAATTTAAATATTTGCACTCCAAACGAAAGTGAAAGTAGCAACATCGTGTTGGAAAACTATTTGAGCAAACACTTCTCCATCCACTCCGACAAAGGAGCTTTGGATTATACATTTTTAGCCAAAGAATTGGGTGAGGACGAAACTTCCATATGGATTTTTCTATCAGCCACTTTTTCCCCAGAGGTAAACACAATTACGATTCGGAATGAGGTGCTAATCGATATGTATCCGGATCAAAAAAACCTGGTAAGCATACGGAAAGACGGTAAGTCGATAGGCTATTTCATGTTACAAAAGGGGGCCTCCGACAAAAAAGTCAGCCTGTAACTTTCTTCCCAAGCACCCTGCAAAAATGATCTTGCATATATGAACAAACTAATCACGCAAATAGCCATTATTCCCTTACGGTTTTACCAAATGGCTATTTCTCCTTTATTTCCTAAAAGCTGTAGATACCAGCCCACTTGTTCCCAGTACACCCTGGAAGCTATTCAGGAGTGGGGTGTCCTGAAAGGAACTTGGCTGGGTATTAAACGAATCAGTACCTGCCACCCTTGGGGCGGCCATGGCTATGATCCGATCCCTAAAAAAGAAGAAAAAAACCGGCCTTCCTGACCCATTACATTCAGGCCATATTTGTACGAATTTTTTATGTTACAGCGACCCAGACGAAACCGGCAAACCAACAGTATTAGGAACCTGGCCCAGGAAACTAGATTGCACATTGATCAGTTGGTCCAACCCATTTTTATTTTAGATGGCCAGGATATTGAGATCGAAGTTCCTTCTCTTCCAGGAAGCTACCGGCGATCCCTGGACAGAATCTTTCCCTACATAGAACGTTGTCTGGAATCGGGACTCCATTCCTTTATCCTTTTTCCGGCAGTCGACGAACAATTGAAAGACAAAACCGCTACCTATGGTTACGCCCAGGAAAATTTTTATCTGACAGCTGCCCTGGCGCTCAAGGAACGTTTTCCGGAAGTTACTCTGATCAGCGATGTCGCTATGGATCCATACAGTGTGGATGGCCATGACGGATTAGTTAAGCAAGGAAAGATCCTGAATGATGAGACATTGCCCGTTCTTGCTAAGATGGCAGTTGCCCAGGCAGAAGCCGGCTTTGATTTGCTGGGCCCTTCTGATATGATGGACGGGCGGGTTCAAACCATTCGCGAAGCACTGGATACAGCAGGTTATTTGGATACCGGAATTATATCCTATACCGCAAAATATGCAAGTGCCTTTTACGGTCCCTTTCGGGATGCATTGGACAGTGCCCCTAAAGACCAGTCAGATATTCCAGCTGACAAGAAAACCTACCAAATGAATCCAGCCAACCGCAAAGAAGCTCTTCTGGAGGCCGAATTAGATATACGTGAAGGAGCTGATTTCCTAATGGTAAAACCAGCATTGCATTATTTGGATGTCATTCTATCGCTCCAACAAAATAGCACACTGCCTATTGCAGCCTACCACGTTAGTGGAGAATGCGCCATGCTACTGGCTGCGGTTCGGAATGGATGGCTCAACTACGAAGAAGCTATGCCAGAAACGCTGCTCAGTATTGCAAGGGCTGGAGCCGATGTAATTATTACCTATTTCGCTCATGACTTTGCCAAATTAACAAGTCAGAGAAATTAGATTTTGTTTTAAACTCGTAAATGATGGCAAAATTTGTCCATTTTTTGGTTAGACAAGGCACAGGTTCGGGATCGTAGTAGCGCTACGAAGCCCGGTTCTGCAACGCAGTATAACCGAAAAAGTGGCCATTTAGCCGCAGCGTACAAATTTGAAACGGGCTCTTAATACCACCTTGAAGCAGATACCTATCCCGACGCCCAATTTGGGAGTTGGTTCATGACCTCCTGGCCTCGCACCAAGCGGGCTTCAGTGAGTCGAGGATATTAGGAGAATTTTCGGGGCACATGCTCGAGTTAAACAAATAGCTTGCCCTATTCTTTTTTTATTTCGGTATACCACCAGGCTTCGGTTCCAAGCCGAATCCAATTAAAAAGCCGATTGCAAAAACGCAGGCAATCGGCTTTCAATGTGTGTACCAAGATTTCCTTCCTAAAAATATTTAGGATGCTAATAAGATAATTAGTGCAGTTGTACGTGTTTCTCTTCCACCATCTTGCGAATATTGATCAAAGCATACCGCATACGACCTAGCGCCGTATTGATGCTGACTTGCGTAAGCTGTGCAATTTCCTTGAAACTCATATCTGCATAATGCCGAAGAATTACGACCTCACGCTGCTCAGGAGGTAACATATCTACCAGCCTGCGAACCTTTTCATGCGTCTGGTTGCGTATGATATGCTGCTCTGCATTATCCTCAGTAACTTGTAAAACATCGAAGATGTCGAAAGTTTCTGTTGGTGAAACGGTAGGCCGGCGTTTTGACCGGCGGAAATAATCGACGCACATGTTGTAGGAAATACGCATAGCCCACTGCAGGAACTTTCCCTCATGGTTGTATTTCCCTTTACGCAGGGTATCGATAATTTTAATGAAAACTTCCTGGAATATATCCTCCGCCAAGCTTTGATCTTTAACAAAAAGATAAATGGAAGTGTAAATTTTCTGCTGATGCCGATTCAGCAGTTCTTCAAATGCGCGCTCGTTTCCATCTAAATATTGGGAAATAAGCTGCTGGTCGTTAAGCGTTGTAACTTGCATACCTAAATAGTGATTTATGTTATGGGATCTTTGTCAGAAGACTATTTAGCAGCGTAGAAGTTACAATCGATAGAGATCTGGTTTTTTGTAAATAAAGATCTAACCAACAGCGTTAGAAGTGATTCAAATATAAAGGCATTTTCGATTTTTAGTACGTCCAAGATGGCCAATAGCTGTCATTATCACCCGTTTTCATCTAAATTCCCCCCTTGCATCCTGCCATTTATATTTATTAACTACCTGAAAATCAATTATTTAACAGATTTTCAAAAAATTGTATCTGAATTTACATTTTTTAAATCATGATGTATGGAACGGTCTCTATTTTGAGGTAAACGGCAAAAACCCTATCCTTTGCACTTTGTTTCCTGTAAGTGAGTCGACTGAAACAACCAATGAGTGAACGCCAAAACGGCTTGATTTCCCCTCCTGAAACGGATGGGAAATTAGAAGCCATTACCATAAAAGGGGCAAAAGCCAACAACCTGAAAAATGTTGATCTGGCCCTTCCAAAAAACAAGCTAATAGTCGTCACAGGACTTTCAGGTTCTGGGAAATCCTCTCTAACCATAGATACGCTCTATGCAGAAGGGCAGCGACGCTATGTGGAAAGCCTTTCGTCTTATGCCCGGCAATTTTTGGGCAGGATGAAAAAGCCGGAAGTAGATTACATCAAAGGTATCTGCCCTGCGATTGCGATTGAGCAAAAAGTAACTTCCGGAAATGCACGTTCCACCATAGGCACCCTTACTGAGATCTATGACTACCTGCGCCTTCTATATGCTCGCGTAGGAAAAACATACTCGCCCATTTCAGGTGATCTGGTAAAGAAACACGAAGTTTCTGATGTGGTCGACTTTATGCTGATCCAACCAGAGGGAGCCCGGATTCAGTTATTCTCTCCGCTTCCCTACAAGTATACTGATCGAAAGTTGGAGCAGGAGTTAGACCTGTTGCTTCAAAAAGGATATACCCGTATACGATTTGACAACCAATTAACGGACATTCAGGATTTATTGGAAAAAGGCGACCCTCGCCTGGCTAAGACCTTGGGTGCACTCAAAGAGGCAGAGATTTTGATTCTTATTGACCGCTTTGTCGTTCAAAAAGAGGAGGAAGATAATATTCGCCGCATGGCAGATTCGGTTCAGACCGCCTTTTTCGAGAGTGAGGGTGAATGTGTAGTGGAAATTCTAGAAGGGGAGTCCCGATCTTTCAATAACCGATTCGAATTGGATGGGATGACCTTTTTGGAACCAACACCCCAGCTGTTCAACTTCAATAATCCATATGGAGCCTGTCCAAAATGTGAAGGTTTCAGCATGGTTATGGGAATTGACGAGCGGAAGGTCATTCCAGACCCTTCCAAGTCTGTTCAAGAAGGGGCAATCGTCTGCTGGAAAGGGGAGAAATATGGTCTTTGGAAAGATCGATTGTTGGAAACAGCTCATGTATTTGACTTTCCTGTACACACCCCTTATCAGGATCTGACAAAAGAACAACGCCGTTTACTGTGGAAGGGCAATGCCTATTTTTGGGGGATCGACGACTTCTTCGCTGAGCTTGAAGAAAAGACGTATAAAATCCAGAATCGGGTCATGCTGGCCAGATATCGCGGAAGAACGACTTGCCCCGAATGTGAAGGCACCCGGCTCCGGAAAGAGGCCCGATACGTTAAGATCGATGATGTCCCTATCACGGATTTGGTAGACCTCCCGATTGATGAATTATATGCCCATTTTGAACAGCTTAAGCTCAGTGATTTCGATCAGAAAGTAGCCAAACGCTTGTTACTCGAGATCAATACGCGTCTGAAATTCATGCTGGATCTGGGGTTGAGCTACCTGACGCTAGGCCGGATCACCAATACGCTCAGTGGTGGAGAAACTCAACGCATCAATCTGACCCGGACGTTAGGCAGCAATTTGACAAGTAGCATGTATATCCTGGATGAGCCCAGTATTGGACTCCATCCAAGAGACACCAATCGCCTGGTTAAGGTATTGAATTCCCTACGGGACCTGGGCAATACAGTCATTGTGGTTGAACATGAGGAAGACGTAATTCGAAATGCGGATTATCTGGTCGACATTGGACCCGAAGCAGGGATTCACGGTGGAGAGGTCATTTTCGCGGGAGATTTTGATCAGATTTTTAAGCAAGCCAGCGAAAGCCTGACTACTCAGTATTTAACAGGTAAGCGTACCATCCCTATTCCTGAAGTCCGCCGGAAAGCAACCCGATTCATCGAAATTCAAGGCGCCCGGCAACACAATCTCAAAAATATTGATGTAAAAATTCCGCTCAATATCCTTACGGTAGTGACTGGTGTATCCGGCTCAGGTAAAACAACCCTGGTAAAACAGATCCTGTACCCTGCCTTGATGAGGCAATTAGGCGAAAACTATTCGAAAGCACCTGGTAATTTTAAAGCGCTTGCCGGAGATTTGGACTACATTAACCAGGTAGAGATGATCAACCAGAGTCCTATAGGAAAGTCATCTCGCTCTAACCCCGTTACCTATGTGAAAGCATATGATGCCATTCGAAATCTAATGGCCAATCAGCAGCTCAGCAAAATCAGGGGTTTTAAACCCAAGCATTTTTCCTTTAATGTAGACGGTGGCCGGTGCGATACCTGCAAAGGGGAAGGGGAGCAGGTCGTGGAAATGCAATTCTTGGCCGATGTGCGATTAATTTGTGAAGTGTGCAATGGCAAACGATTCAAACAGGAAGTCTTGGATGTGGAATACAAGGATAAAAATATCTACGACATCCTGGAACTGACGGTTGAAGAAGCCCTCGACTTCTTTGCTGAAGAAAAAGATATTTTCCAAAAACTCAAGCCTTTAAATGATGTGGGGCTAGGATACGTCCACTTGGGGCAAAGTTCCTCCACCCTATCGGGAGGTGAGGCACAGCGTGTCAAACTGGCCTCTTACCTCGGTAAGGAAAGACATAGTGATAGTATCCTTTTCATTTTCGATGAACCCACAACGGGACTTCATTTCCACGATATTCAAAAGCTACTTAAAGCCTTGAATGCCCTGGTCGAACATGGTCATTCCGTTATGGTAGTCGAGCACAACCTGGAGGTGATCAAAAGTGCAGACTGGGTAATTGATCTTGGGCCGGAGGGTGGCAAAGAAGGAGGGCATTTGGTCTTTGCGGGAGTCCCGGAAGATTTGGTAAAGGTGAAGGAATCCTACACCGGCAAATTCTTAAAAGATAAGATCACTTAAGGATGAAAGTCTTTCTTGAACGATTCCAGCACTTCAAAGAAGAAGAAATTCAGTATCTGTTGGATAACGGAAAGCGAAAAACAGCTGAAGAAAAAGAACAGCTTTTCCTGGCCGAACAAGTTTTCTCCAGCCTTTGGTTTATTGAAGATGGACTGGTTAGAGCTTATCGGATCATTGATGGGAAGGACTACACCTACTTTTTCTTTACAGCGAACCAGTTCGCAGTTGACTATCAAAGCTATTTAACTGGACAACCCAGTCCACTTTTCTTCGAAACACTGGCCCCAACGACCTACTTGGAATTTTCCAAGACATTCATTGAAGAGCAGTACCAGCGTTATCCAAATTTTGAGCGTTTGGGAAGGGTCATGGCTGAAGAAGCTTATCTAAGTGCCGCCTACCGTCTTAAAGAGTTTCAAACGGATGATCTGGGTACCAGGTACAGTAACTTGATTGATAGAAATCCAGCACTCTTCCAAAAAGTACCTCAACACTATATCGCCACCTACCTGGGTGTCAAACCGCAAAGCCTAAGCCGTATCAGGGCTAAATTATTGAGTACAGAACGATCTTCACCTAGGTGAATGATTAGGTATTTGACTAATTGGATCTTGGCTTCAAACAAACATCAACGATATGAAGGCCAAGACCAAACGGAACGCAATGCGCTGGTTTCATCTAATTTCAGGCTCCATCATTGCTACTTACATCTATTCACCCTGGCACGAAATTGCCGTTTTTCAAGGGTTAGTGAAAAGTGTAATTCTACCTTTACTTATTTTAAGCGGATTGTGGCTCTGGAAGGGTCACCATTTGCGTAAGGTGTTCAGTAAGGATAAGAGCCTTAGCAGACACAGCCTTGTTCTCCTATTTGTTCTTTCGGGCTTTCCTTTGGTAGGCCAAACCAACTTTAAGGGAGGCTCTGGTTCTTTTGATATTGGGATGCAGGCTCTTGATGTCAATTCAATCAATCAACAAATCCAAGGAGTGGGATTTCCTGCCTTACCCAATTTGGCATTCACTATGGGTGGTAGTGGAGAATTCTATATTCGAAAGTTCGTCCTTGGCGGTGAGGGTGGCTTTATTGGCCAGGGCAAGGTAAGCAATGGTTCCTACGATGCTCAATTGGCTGGTGGGCATGGCCTACTATCGTTAGGATATTTGACCCTTGTACAGAAAGGTTGGCTACTTTATCCAAGCTTGGGGCTAGGGGTAAGCGGTACCGGTTTTTCATTAACCTCCCAATCGAAGGAATATAGTTTCACCGATGTCTTAAATAACCCCGAAGGATTCCCGAATCAGGAAGTTGAATTTGGTCAGGCTTCCACTATTTTTCGACTGGCCATTCGGGTAGAAAAGTTCCTACTCCAAAAGGATGGAAACCATTTCGGCCCCAAGATTGGTTTGGTTGCCGGATATACCCTTGCTACCCGATCCACCTTTCGGCAAAATGGGATTGAACTAGAGGCCAGTCCTGACTTTGCTCCCAGAGGCTTCTTTTTAACCCTGAAGATTGGAGGCGGGTATATTGCATCTACTCAGCGCTCCCTAATTAAATAGCAAGCTTGCAGACCGCTCTACCCCAGCAACGGCCACAAGTAAACCATTTAAATTGCGAACTTGCCAAGCACTAGAAAGACCGTTGAAATGATGCATACCTTTCGCACCCCAGGTAGTTTGTTAAAAGTACCTGGAGTGCTTTTTTACTTATTGATATCCGTTTTTGTTCTTCCAATCCATACCCTTGCGCAGGATACGATCAATATCTCAGGCCGAGTTTATGAAATCGAAAATGGGTTTCCCATTCATGGAGCCTACATAGTAGGACTGGGTGAAACGACCCAGGATACCCTTACCACGACGGATAGTTCCGGTTATTTTCAGATAGCAAGCACCTACATGGATCTATGGATCGAATATCCCAGCTATACTGGCCAGGCCTTTTTCAACCTTCAAAATGGACAAGTCCTTAATGTGAGCCTGGGCGCATTGGAAGTAGTTGCTTCACCCCAAGATCTTCCAATCGCAGATTATCCCATCCAGCTTATCCGGCCTTCAAAAGCAGTTCTGGGTATTGGGAACGCCCCAACAGTCACGGATATCCTGAATTACTCGCCTGGGTTCTTCGTGCAGGAAGGAGCGTACAATACCCAACGAATTACCGCTCGGGGAATCGGAAACCGAAGCCCTTTCAGCACGACCCGACTTAGGGCTTATTTTGACAATATCCCCTTGACCAATGGAAGTGGAGAAAGCCTTTTGGAAGATTTCTCGCCCACCTCTTTCGATTTTGCGCATTTAATAAAAGGCCCCCGGGGCACCAAATATTCCACTCCCCTGGGAGGAAATATCTTGCTGAAAAGCCAGCCTCAAAGCAGAAAAACCCTTGGAGGGACCCTTAATCTCTTAGCTGGCTCCTATGGCTTGCTACAAGTAAACGGCGGGCTGGATCTTCCCTCAAATCAGCGAGGGCTGCATCGGATAAAACTAAATATCACACACAGCGACGGGTACCGGAATAATAACCAATTTGATCGGCAGCAAGCATTGTATAGTGGCCGGATATTCTATCAAAACCCAAAACATCAAACGGATATTCTGGTCCTATTTAACAACCTAAAAGCTCAGATACCAAGCTCACTGGGCCGTACGGATTTTTTGGAAAATCCAAGAGAGGCAGCATTTACCTGGGGAAGAATCGAAGGGTTTGAAGATTACTTCCGGCTGATGGCCGGCGTTACCCATTCCATTCAGTTTATTGACCGCACAAACCTTCAATTTTCTAACTCCACCAGCTTATTTGGGCAATATCGAGACAATTTTGAACTCCGGCCTTTTAATTTGTTGCAAGAGGAAAATGGGTGGTATGGGCTTCGAAGTCTATTTACTATAGAGAACCCCGATCAATGGTCCGGTACATTAGGAACTGAAATCTTCTTGGAGGACTATTCGTGGACTACTAATGATATTATTGACCTTGAGCCGGATAGTCTGCTAAGTGATAATCAGGAAGACCGCAGGCATATTAATCTTTTTGCTGAAGGTAGCGCAAGCTGGGACAGGTTGACAGCTACGGCAGGCCTCGGGCTTCAATTTTCAACCTATGATTATGAAGACCGGTTCTTGACAGGACCTCTAAACCGATCGGCTACTTTTTCTTTTGCCCCCATTCTGTCTCCCAAACTTAGCCTCGAATACAGCCTTCCAAACGGGAATCTGAATGGAAATATCAGTCGGGGATTTGCCTTACCAACCCTTGAAGAAACATTATTGCCCGACGGGCAACGAAATCCGGACATCAAGCCCGAAACCGGATGGAATTTTGAAATTGGCATTCAGCAATACAACTTGTTTAACCGCCTGTATCTGGGGTTAGTCCTATACCACCTGCGGGTCAATAATCTGCTGGTGGCCCGAAGGACTGACGAAGATGCCTTTGTAAGTATTAATGCGGGGAGTACCACTCATACCGGTATTGAAACCTACGGTCGTTTATTTTTCCTCAGAAACGATCGATCCCAATTAGACTTGCAATGGTCGTATACCTACAATTATCACCGATTTGAAGAATTTATAGATGACCTGGATGATTTTTCAGGGAATAAACTCACGGGCTCTCCTCCTCATGTGGTTCGTTTGGGGTTGACGGCTAAAATCTGGAGGCGATTATCTGTTCTGTTACAATATCGTTTTGTAGATGCCTTCCCCATGAATGATGCCAATACTAATTTTTCCGATGCTTACCAGTTATTGGACCTCAACCTGGAATACGCCATTGAACTGGGTTCAACTCCGGTTATCAAAGACCTTACCTTTTTCCTGTTTTTACAGAATTTGACCAATACCAGGTATGCGTCTATGATTTCAGTCAATGCAGTTGGGTTCGGGGGTGCAGAGCCTCGATATTTTTACCCGGGATTACCTTTTAATGTACGGGGAGGCCTACAGGTCAATTTTGGACAACAATAAAAACCGGCTCTTTATTAGGGGCATGTCCGAATTATTCAATATTTCATCAAAATAAACCACTTGGTCAAAAAGTGCAGAGCACTATAATGCTCTTCCTGCGACTTGGCTAGATTAAAACCCTACACCTCAGTATACACTTCAAAGCCCTATTCAAATGTCTGCTCCAGACTTCCAGCGACTAATTTTATAACGTGCTATTAATCAGTACTCTACGAAAGCAGAAGCGAGAGATCACCTAGCTCAGATCCTCGAAAAAAATTTGGATGGTGTCTACCGCCGAATCAATGGTAAGACGGTATTGTCTGCCGATGAATTAGCTAAAATTGCACAAGCGACCGGGGTTTCCATTGATGAGCTGATCTACCAAAGTTCGAGCAAGCTAATTTTTTCCTATAATCAAATTCCCACTCCCATTACCTCTTTCGAAGGTTATTTGGCCGGCGTCGCACAAAATTTAAAATCATTCGTAGATGTAAAAGATCTGAAGGTCTACTATGCTTCTCATGAAATCCCTGTATTTCTGTACTATGCCTACCCCAGGATATTGAGCTTTAAACTATTTATGTACGGACTTACGGTATGGAATTTCGCCGAACTCCAAAATGCGACGTTTAATTTCGATAGGCTCTCTGACCAAACTCACCACATGGCAGCGGAAATGGCCACCATTTACAACACCTTTCCCATGTCTGATATCTGGTCTATAGGGATTTTGGATCATACGCTCAATCCGCTGGAATACATGGCAGAGGTGGAACGGTTTGATAACCCCAATGATGCATTTATCATTTGTGATGAGTTACTTGCCCTGATTCACCATTTGAGGGAAATGGCACAAGCCGGAAAAAAATTCCCACAACATGGAAGCCCAAATTCAACGAGCGGCGATTTTGACTTATTCTACAATCAGTTCTCTTAGAACATGTTAAGATTAGGCTTTTGGAGCAAACGACCCCAAATTTTGTTACAGGACGACCCTTCGGGTGTCAGCATGCAAGCATCTGTGCAAGGCGCTTTATTTTCAAGAAAGAGGGGTAGGGGCCCTTTTCTTGAAACGCATAGCCACAGCTACGCAACCGAAAAGGAACGCTGCACAGGACGAAATTTGGTGAGCGTAGCCCAAAGTGTTAATTTTCAACATGTTCTGAGCCAACAACCTAACCTTTAGCCTTACGGTAAAAGGCTACTGTTTGTTCAAAAGCTTCTTCAAACGCATATTTCGGCTTGAACCCAAAATCACGGGCAGCGGCTTCTGTCCGGAAAGTAAAACTATTGCAGATGTAAGTGACTGAGAATCGACTAACATTGGTTTTTACCTTCCAAAATGGTCTTACCATGGTAGTAAAGGCATCCGCCCCAATTCCAATAGGCAGCATAAACCAACGCGGGAGCCAAAACCCTGGCTTGAGGGCATAACCTGCTGCTTCCAGGAACGGATCGAAAAACTCGAAAAAATTGCTGGGTGGGCCGTCAGAAATGAAGTAGGCCTTCCCTTGTACGTTCTCATTTCCACTTAGAAGGGCATGCCCCAATTGGGCAAAGGCGTGGGCCATATTACCCACATATACATGCATGCTAAGCTTGCTTTTATCACCTACCCGGACATAAAAGCCGGATTTGGCCATATCCGACAGTGCCTGTAAATGGAAAGGATCGCCTGGTCCATACACATCCGAAGGTCGTAATGCTGAAGCGAAAAACGTTTCACTATTTGCCTCCAACACGAGTCGCTCTGCTAGTGCCTTACTTTCACAATAGGTGGAAGCGTACCTATCTGGGTACGGGAAAGATTCATCTATTTCAAGGTGAGCGTCTCCATCGTACACAGCATCAATTGAACTTGCATAAACAAGTGCCCGAACCCCTGCGTTCTGGGCGGCTTCGATTACTTTCCGCGTTCCCTCCACATTGATCTCAAGTATTTCCTCAGGCGCTAAGGCTCCCCAATCCACCACGGCAGCCAAATGAAAGACCAGATCCACATTTTGGCATGCTTGTTTCAGGAGTTCTTCGTTTAAAATACTGCCTTCGATCCAATCCACTTCTACTTCTCTGATGGAATTTGGCACCGGCTGCAGGTCCATTCCCCGAATTTTTGCACCTGCAAAAGGACCTCTCGGATCAGTTAACTCCGTCCACAAAGCACGACCTATAAATCCTGCTGCCCCGGTCAGGAGTATGGTAAAAGAACGCTCCGATTCCATGGATTGTGAAATTTAGAGGCTAAAGATGAAAAACCCTGGCAAGAATTCAAGGTATGGAGGAACAGAGTCCATACAAAAACAACGTCCGATGGTAATACTTCTTGCCAGGCCAACTTTTTTCTACTTTTATTGCTTGAATCGAAACGAAAACCAGGACCAATGGGAGTATTGGACGGAAAGACTGCTTTGATTACAGGAGGCTCTCGTGGCATCGGGGCAGCTATAGTAAAACGATTTGCTGATGAAGGTGCTCAGGTGGCTTTTACTTATCGCTCTTCTTCAGGCCCTGCCGAACTTCTAGTTGCTTCCATAGAACAATTGGGGGGTAAAGCAAAGGCCTACCAGTCTGATGCTTCCTCGTACCAGCAGGCTGAAGACCTCATAAAGACGGTCTTATCTGATTTTGATCGTATTGATGTTTTAATCAATAATGCTGGAATCACCCGAGACACCTTACTTCTCCGAATGACGGAAGACATGTGGGATCAGGTGTTGGAAACCAATCTGAAGTCGGTGTTCAATTTGACGAAACATATAGCCAGGCCAATGATGAAACAACGCCAAGGCTCCATTATCAACATTAGCTCCATTGTGGGAATTACTGGCAATCCCGGGCAGGTCAATTATGCAGCCTCAAAGTCCGGTATTTTTGGCCTTTCCAAAAGTGTTGCCAAAGAACTGGGATCGAGAGGTATACGGTGCAATGCTATTGCCCCCGGATTCATTGAAACGGATATGACCGATGAATTGGATGAAAAAGTGAAAGAGGCCTACTTACAGAATATTCCACTGCGAAGATTGGGGCATCCTGAGGAAGTGGCTGACCTGTGTGTTTTCCTGGGTTCCGACCGCTCAACCTACATTACAGGACAGGTGATTTCAGTATGTGGCGGTTTAAGCTGATCCAGCATACCGAAGCAATAGCATATTCTAAACATGACTAACCAGACAAGCGAGCTGACCCAAGGAATTATCCGCGAATTCCGCAGGCGTGTTTTTGAGGAATCATCCGCACGTATTCGATTTTGCCTGAGTCAATTGAATGAAAATGAAGTCTGGCATAGGCCAAACAACAACTCCAATAGTATAGGTAACCTCATCCTTCATCTGGATGGAAATGTCCGGCAATGGATCTTAAGCGGCCTAGCCGAACAGACGGACGCACGTCAGCGAGATACTGAATTTGAATTGGATCGCAGGGAAACTATTTCGACACTCATGAATCGCTTGAGTTCTCTGCAAATAGAGGTAGACCCCATCTTGGACCAGGTAAACGCTACAATGCTTCTTCAGGTACGATCGGTACAAGTGTATCAGGAAAGTGGCCTAAGTATACTGCTGCACGTGATGGAACACTTCACGTACCATACCGGACAAATAGTCTGGATCACCAAGGCTTTAAAAGATAAGAACTTAGGCTTTTACAGCTACTTGGACTCCGGGTAATAAAAACGAGAAAAGGGAGCCCTCATTGCTGAGTACTCCCTTGTTCTCGTGACATACTGGCCGGTATGTCGCATCAAATTTGATGGTCCCAATCCTGTTCCCGTACTTCTTTAAATCCTCTTTTCAAAAGATTGGTAAGGAAGTGTGCAATTTCGCAGCCAATTTTACATCGGTTCTTGAAATCATCCAGGAAGCGGGAAATGGGTTTTGGCCAAGCTACCAAAAATCCACTTTTCGCGATTCGGTTTGTTCAGCAGGATTATTACAACCCAGCAAAAACGCATTACCGGTCATTCCGAGGGAGGAGAGGGTAATTCCCGATTCACATCTACGCAGATTTTCATCCGCAACTTAGCCGGACCTCAGTTGCTTAATCCTGATCGTAGGCAGCACGCAGGATATCAGGTTCTGAGGCAGTTGACCTTAGCAAACTTCTCCAATCCCGAAGATTGGGAAAGCAGCAGGGGTATTCCGTTTATTTAAAATCCGGGAATGCGCATCCGGTTTCTAAACTCACTTGCTACCTTAAAAGCAGCGTGGAAAACCTCATCAAGATCGTTAAAGCCCTTGGTCATAACCACCTCTAGGCTACAATGGTAGGAATCAAGGACAGACAAGGGAAAGAAAGGAGAGGTTAAACCTCCCGATCGATTAAAAGAACCTCACAAAGGTCGCAATGACCTGTTATGCAGACTTCCGGAAACCGGCGTACTGAAAATAGTTTCAGTTTCCTTTCCCTTCGTCTCCTTTCTGCAAAGGAGACGAAGCTGTTTCTCTTTAACAACCTATTATGCTAAGACCGACTCCGGAAAGGACACACTAAAGAAAAGGTCAACCTGATCAAGTATACTTTCCTGTAGGTGATCCTTCCCGGAGCAATTTCGTTTTTTGACTTGGCAAAGCTTAAGACTCATAAGAGCCCCTATTTTCGGCGCGTTTTTCCGGCATCTCGAAAGGGGGTCATGTAATACCTTACATGCTAAGAACCTTTCCACCCAAACAAGCAAACAGCTTGACCAAAAACACTCTACCAGAACTAGATAACTTTCTTTCGAAAATTTTCCAAAACGAAATAAAGTTTGTGCATAAATGTTACAAATGCCCGTTTTTCAAAATTAAACTTTAACTTTTTAAAGTTTTGTGAGCTTTTATTCTTTATCGCTCGGTTCAAATATAAGCTCATTTCAAGCCTCCGGTCAAGCTAAAACTCTCCACACCCTTTCCCCGATTTTTTTCCACATCTGTTAATTGATTGATAATCAACACACGATTTCAACCAAGACCTACCTCCACGTAAAGCATATTTTTTTGAAGCATTTAATGATTGGTGGTAAATTACTGACTACCAAATACTTGTGACAAAAATTCACATTGTTATTTGTTTTCCACATTCCTGTTGCAGGGCCGTTCTTGTATAGGCTCCTCCCAAGTCAATCACAATCAGCTATCTATGTAATTATTTAATACTATTACACTAATCCGACCCGGGATAATTCACATTCTATGGTAGGCATTTTCGCTACCACTAATTCTTTTCCAGAGAAAAATTTAGCTTCAGCCCATGATTGATCAATTACAAGGTCCCGAATTGCTATTGGATGTTCATCGATGCAAGCGAAATATCCAGAAGATGGTAGCCAAGGCCAGTCAACTTTCCCTGAAATTGCGTCCTCATTGCAAGACTCATCAATCTCACTTGGTTGGACAGTGGATGCAAGCGGCAGGAGTTTCCTCCATTGCAGTCTCCTCCCTTCGCATGGCTGAGTTCTTTGCAGAAGGTGGCTGGCGCGATATCACGATTGCCTTTCCACTGAATGTGCGGCAGATCAGCCGCATAAACGATCTTGCCGCACAGATTCAACTCAATCTGACCCTGGAAGACGAGCAACATGTGGCTCGATTGGATGCCGAATTAACTCAACCTGTCTCTGCATATTTGAAAGTAGACTGTGGAACCGGAAGAACCGGGATTCGTGCCCATGATATTTATCGCCTCAAAGAAATGGCTAAACGTATACAAGGTCTGGAACTGGTAGAGCTTAAGGGCCTTTTGGCTCATGCCGGCCATACTTACCGTGCTCTTGGTGAGGCAGAAATTGCAGCAGCTCACCGGAAGTGCATGCAACTGCTCCAACGAGCGCTCGATGGCTTGCAAGATGCCGGTTTTCCTTTATCCTTATCCTATGGAGATACCCCCTCCTGTAGTACCCAGCTTGATTTTGGATCTGTGCAAGAGCTTCGTCCGGGCAACTTTGTGTTCTATGATCTTACACAAACCCAAATTGGGTCCTGCAGCCTTCAGGACATTGCTCTAGCTATGGCAGCCCCGGTGGTAGCTCGGCACCCCGATCGCCAGGAAGTCATCCTCCACTGTGGTGCTACTCACTTGGCAAAAGACGCCCTCCAGCTTACTGACGGGCGGACATCCTTTGGGCAAATCTGCCCTCTTTCCAACACAGGCTGGGACCCGGCAGTCAATTGGGGCTATTTGCGTTCGGTCTCTCAAGAGCATGGTATTGCGAAAATGACCGATGAAGGCTGGTCTAAAGTAACAGTGGGAGACCTGGTTGCTGTCTTGCCGGTTCACGCCTGCCACGCTGCACACACCATGAACCAATATAGGACCTTGGAAGGGGAATTAATCCCAATGCTGCCGCCCGCTGGCGTGAGGATCTAACACGCAGTTGATAAGTCCGACTTCGACAACCAGCAATGTGCCCTTCCAGGGTTAGACCATGCCTTTTGCTTCCAGTAAGTGTTTTTGGATAGATAGCACGGGTACCTTTGAATGATACGACATTTGTTTGGTTTTGCTATAGTTGAAGAGGCTTTCCAGAAAAGTGCGTTTCTGGGTAACCATAGCTATCATATCAATCTTTTGCTCCTCCAAATAACCGGTTAGGTCTTTCAAAAAATCATTACTATCAATAGCTCTGAAGTGTACTTTTGTATGCTCAGTCAATGACGATTCCAAATTCTGCATATGGCGAGTAAGGTCTTCAGTATGACTGGTATCAATATGTACTAGGAAAATTTCCGGATCAAAGGGTTTAACCAACGCCTCCACCATGAGCAAGGCTTTGGTTTCCGTTTCCGAATAAGCCGTAGAGAAACCGACCCTATCGATTTCACCGTCGAATGTATTTTCTTCCGGCACTGCCAAAACAGGACATTCTGCATTTTCGATGACCTCCCCAGCTACGCTACCCAGAAAAATTTCCTTTAGACCACGAGCACCCGTAGTGCCCATTATGATCAAATCGGCTTCATCTCTTCGGGCTACCTCCAGGATCGTGGATACGATCGAGCCACCGGGCTCCAACACGTGTTGCATTTTCACATGGCCAAAACCATTTTGCTCGGCGATCTCCTTCAATGGGGGAATGGCGTCCTTGTAATTTTTAAACTCATGGAGATCGAACGTATCTCTAAACTCCGCCATAGTACGGGGCAATTGCATCGCACGAACTTCCGGTCGTTTGTACACATATAAGGTCGTTATCGTAGCATTGTACTTATCCGCAAAATGTAAGGCATAAATAAAAGCCCGCATGGCGGCATCAGAAAAATCAGTGGGAAACAGAATATTCTTGATCATGAGCGCAGACGGATTTAGGCCGTGTAAGTTTAGTGAATTTGGATTGGAGTTTCTCCATGACAGGACCAATAGCTTTAGAATACCAATGCCTTTTTTTCCTTTCCAGGTCCCTTGGGATATGATCGCAATATTCCAGATTAAAAACAGCAACAAACGCCCATCAGAAATGACATTTTCATCATTTGAAAAAAAAGGAAAAAAATTTCATCTGGATTTATGGAAAATAGACCAAGTCCTACTCTATAGAAGTGAAAGCATGAGGAAGGCCCCAACAATCAATTTTATAATCCCATGTTCAGATTAAATTTTGGTTCTGCCAAACCTCAAAAGACAGTGTGTTGTTTGTGAGTGCTTTTTCGCTGTATAATCCCAAGAAGCCGCTTAAAACCCTGAAGGGAGTAGCTCCACAGCGAGGCTGCTCCTTTTTTCATAAATAATTAACCCTCTCTTCTGGATTCAATAGGGTGCTTGGCATTAATTTGATCTTCAAAAATGCGCTACTCCCTTTTCTCCCTTTTTTTAGTGCTGGCTGTCAGCATTGGCCATGCTCAGGTAAATTTTGGTAATATCCGCCAGCTTGAGGATACCCTATCCAATAGCCCATGGACCACCCTGGAGTTCAATGATTCCCCGGACCAGTTTCAGTTTGCCATAGTCACCGATCGTACCGGAGGGCACCGGCCAGGCGTTTTTCTTGACGGCGTACGAAAGTTAAATCTGCTGCAGCCAGAATTTGTCATGAGCGTTGGTGATTTGATTGAAGGCTATACCCAAGACACTGTCGAACTCAATCGCCAATGGCGGGAATTTAATGGCTTTGTAGAGCAACTGGACATGCCTTTTTTTTATGTTCCAGGTAACCATGACATTACCAATAAAGTCATGGAAGAACTCTGGATTAAACAGTTCAAGACCACCTTCTACCACTTCACCTATCAGGATGTATTATTTCTCTGCCTCAATTCGGAAGATAGGATTCGGGGAGCCGGAAGAGGCACAATAGCAAATGCCCAATACGAATACATAAAAAAAACACTGGCCGAACACCCAGACGTACGCTGGACCTTGGTTTTCATGCATCAGCCCCTTTGGGACCAGGAAGAAGAGACCCTACGCTGGCCAGATGTAGAAACGCTTTTAGAGGGGCGTCCGCACACCGTTTTTGCGGGGCACCGACACCGCTATGTTAGCTACGAACGCAATGAGAATAAATATATCATGCTTGCTACGACAGGAGGAGGCAGCTCATTACGCGGTCCTGAATTTGGGGAATTCGACCACGTAGTATGGATCACCATGACCCAGGAGGGCCCGGTCATCGCCAATTTATGGTTGGACGGAATCCTGGATGCCGACCTAATGACAGAAAAGGGCAGAGAATTTGTGGAAGGGCTAGGAGATGGCTATCCTGTCCGCCCAAGTCCAATCTTTTGGATTGAAGAAAAACCTTTTGAGGCTGGGTTGACCCGGATAAAACTTTCCAATACGCGGGATATACCAATGAAAGTAGCCTTGCAAAACCCGTTCAGCTGGGACTTTACATCCAATTTAAAAGCAGATACCATTACCGTTGCGCCTAACTCGGTTGCTTTTACCGAAATGGGCCTGGCTGCAAAAGGTGGAGAAACTGAAGTCGATAAGACTGCAAAACTGGGGGTTCATATTGGATATGAGGTGGAGGGCCTCCCTAAAGTGATGGTGCCCATGACTTTTAACGTAGGTCCAATAAAAGCATTCCAATTAGAGAAAATGGCTCAGCCGATCCAGATTGATGGTGACCTTTCCGAATGGAAGACTTTCCCGCATAAAATTGATACCGATAACCCTGAAGATTGCAGCGGGCAATTTCAGGTTTCGCTGGGTGATGACCACCTCTATTTTGCTGTTCAGGTAAAAGACGACAACATTCAATCCGATACGGGAACTGTTGCCTGGCAACAGGATTATATTTCCTTAATTATCAATGGAGATCCTTTGGAAATTAGCGCTCTGAGATCCGGATCCGGGTGGTACAACAACTCTTTAATTCTAAATACAAGTCCGGCACATGGAAATATGCCGGCGTCCATTTTTTACGAGGACCGATACGAGGAGGGATTCATAGATTGGTCTTGTATTGCTTCGGAGGAAGGTTATGTATTGGAAGCTGCCATTCCTTTATCCTATATCGTTGAACGACAGGGAGAAGCATGGCGGTCGGCCCGCATTAATGTGGCCTTGCAAGATCGGGATGAAAACGAACAGGAAAGGCCCAGGTTTTCCTGGCAGCCCTCCTGGAGGGGGGAAAACAATATTGTAGGGTCTGGAATGTTTTTCAAGGCTCCACTGCAAGAAGTTCAAGAGATCAAAAATGCAAGCCCGACCGGAGAGCGTTGAGGGTTTATTAACCTGGAGTAACAACTGCTAATAATATCGATAATGATCCCGGACAAAATCAGTTAGCTGATCGAAAATGGGAACCGTGAAAGCAATGAACAAATCCTGGGGAGCCGGAGGCATAACTTCCCGGGAATTGTTCATCTTCCGGCGATCATCCTCTGACAGAGCTCGCTTATCTCCATTGAAAAAGCCCCAATAATCCACCCAGGTGTGTACACCGGTAAATTTTTCCTGGGCGACTACCTGCTGGCTCCAAGTATCTACAATTTTGATGTCTAGTCGGCCGGAAGATTGGATCGTCTTTTCAAAAACATGTACTTCAGCTTGTACAGTGCCAAAAACATCTTTACTTATTTCCTCCCCGTTTTCTTCTACCGCGACCGTCCCGATCACCACACTGTCAAGGCTACGCTCCCGAACGGTTTCACGAACAAATGTTTGCCCAACTACAAATTCATCAAAAGATAGCTCCAATACCTGATCCGGCTGGCTTCCCATTGCCGCTGCCTCCTTTGCAGAAATAAACCTTACGTACTCGCTAATTGGGGCAGCACGGATATATTCAAACAATTTAGTCTGAAAAAAATCATTACTAATTTCCAAGGCTCGAGAGTGAATAGGAATGGGATTGATCTGTACCCAAACTGTGGCCAGCATCAAGGCTTCTTCCGCCTTTATCTCTGCATCCCTGAAACGCGGGACCCAATTAGAGGCTTGGCGATAATAATCGTAAGCTGATTTGGCAGCTTCGCGATCCCGGTTGCGGGCGCCAGGCATATATTCCTCTGCTAATTGATAATTGGCCTCGGCTGCTCTTTTTCTCGCTGTCTCGTATTCTACGGTAAAATCCTTTGGCTCTCGAATCAGGTCTCTGGCAGCAGGGGTCCGGAGGATATAATCATATACCTGATTTAAGTCCGCATATAAGTTGGCGATCTCTTCCCATCGAAGCGGATTATTGGTGGCTTGAAGACGCTCAATGCGATTCAGGTTATAGTCCAATAACTCCGGGTAAGCATAATCCAGGACCTCTGAGGCCTTCTGGTTACCGGGGCTTTGACGGAGCCGATTTAAAGATTGATAGACGGCCTCCTCATAATTGCCCGTTTGCAAGGCTTTTCGACCGGAGGAACATCCAAGTAAGGTAAAAAGGACAAGAATAACAGGTAGATATCGGGTCATTGGCGTATTGTTTTTTTAGCAAATGAGCCATTCAAAAGCAAATAGGCTGGATGATAGGATTGAAAATAACCAGAATTTAACAGGTGTATCCTCTGTTAATCCTGCCCATTCCCGCATTTTCAGACAGAAAGTAGGACTCGGTTTGCGATCCGCTTCAAATTACCTATCATGTTATCAAATTAACAGTTATGCCTTCTTCTCAATTTGGTAAACTACTTGAGCTTTTAAACCTCCGATATAAACCACATCCCTGGCATGGAATCCCTGCTGGAGAAAATGCACCGGAACTCCTTACGGCCTTTATTGAGGTGGTCCCTTCCGACACCATCAAATATGAGGTAGATAAACCCAGTGGATATTTAAAAATTGACCGTCCGCAGAAGTTTTCAAGTCTGGTGCCTGCCATGTATGGATTCATTCCACAAACCTACTGTATGGAAAATGTGGCCGCCTACTGCATGAAGAAGATTGGTCGGAAGGGGATACAGGGCGATGGAGATCCGCTGGATATCTTGGTTTTATGCGAACGAGAGGTACCGAGAGGAGACATGTTGGTTCAGGCGATTCCCATCGGAGGATTCCGGATGATCGACAAAGGAGAAGCCGATGATAAGATTATTTCCGTCCTAGTCAATGATGCCGTGTATGGCCATTACCGGGATGTCACCAATTTACCGAATAATGTGCTGAGAAGATTAAAGCATTATTTTTTAACCTACAAGCAAATTCCAGGAGAAGAGATTCAAAGTGAAATAACCCATACTTATGGTCAGGGCGAAGCCTGGGATGTAATTCGTGCCAGTATTTCCGATTATCAAACGCACTTCGGAAATTTGGAAGATGAGTTGGCCAGGTTGGCGAAGCAATGGGTGGAGTACCCTCAAGAAATTGTAACCAAAGGAGAAAAGTAACCTTCTTTCCAGCGCATACAAATGTCAACATTTTGACTTTTTTTGTCATATCCATAAAAGTGGAATAACAATACTTTTATAAGGAGCTAAAACCAGCATTTTTAAAAAAAACTACTCCCAAACATCCCTGTCCAAACACAAACAACACAAGCACCATGAAAGAAAAGGTATCTTCCATAATGACCACCGATGTGGTAACAATCAGTCAGGACGAAACATTAGACCAGGCAAAAGAATATTTCTTCCAACATAAAATGAACCACCACCTTCCCGTGGTTGAGGAAGGCAAGCTGGTTGGTATTATTTCCACTACCGACCTTTTGAAACTAAACAAGCCTTTTGAGGAGTACACCTCTATAAAAGTCAAAGAAATAATGACTACGAAGGTAGGCACTCTTTCACCAGATGATCAAATCGGGACGGCCGCAGAAATTTTTCTCCATAATTTTTTCCATGCCATCCCAATTGTAGATGAGAATCGCATCTTACTTGGAATCGTTTCTCTGGTAGACGTCCTCAAACACCAACACGACAAGCATTACCCCGCGTTTGGTCAATAAGACCTCAGGCTATGCTTTTCTGCCAGCGCTTCCGCTTTGTCCCATAATTGCTGCCCGGCAGTTGCATCATAGCACTTTTCATCCATACGCCGGTGTACCATCATGTGAAAATATTGATTGGTCTTACCTTCCATTTCTTCAGCTGCTGCCAAGTAAACAAATGGAGGAGCTGCTTTTTCCGGGGATTGGAAAAAGAGTTTGAAGAAGGTATTCAAAAATAGCTTTAGAAAAGGAGGCGCTTCGCGTGCAATATTGGTATTGACAGGCCCCGGACAAGCCGCTTGTACCGAGACATCAACTACTCCATTGGGGTTAAGTCGCCTCGATAACTCGGAAGAATAGGTGTTTAATACCAGCTTGTAATAACTATATCTACTGATTCCTCCATTCACGCCATAGTCTTGGTAGATCCCAAGTTCATCGAAATCGATCGGGTCTGCATTGCGGTGTGAATCGGAAGAGGTAAAAATGATCCTGGGTCTTTCTGAAGGATCAGGTAGACCATTTCCTGCAAATACCGTGTTGGGAATGGTTCCATCTGCCAGCAAACGTCCAAGGAGAATGTGTTTGGCCAGAAAATTGACCATAAACATTTCCTCAAGCCCATCGGATGTCTTGCGGGGCTTGGCTTGAGCCACTCCGGCATTACAAATGACCACGTCCAACTGTACTCCCTGCTCCTTTAGCCGGTCGGCGAGTGCATGAATGGATTCCTTTTGCGTGAGGTCCAGCTTTTCCATTCGTACCAATTCCGACCCACTAAGGGCTTTGACCTTCTCTCCCGCTTCTGGGTGGCCACCCCGGCAAGCCATTATCAGATCAGCTCCGCGCCGAGCAGCCTGCACGGCAATAGCAAAACCTACGCCTGAGTTTGCTCCGGTTATCAGGACAGTTTTTCCATCTAGTCGATCCTGATCATGTAAGGGACGGACATTCTCTTTTTTGGCTCTAAAATCTTTAACGCCGGTGACTACGGCTTCAAAAGGGTTCTTGAAGCGTCCTTGTGCCATGTATATCGGTTAGGTTGGGTAAAAAAATTTCCTGAAGCTTTCTTTCTTCAGGAGTATTGCCGTAAACAGAGCCGAAAATAATCAATTATCCTAATGGAACGGATAGACCAGGAGGAAGATGAGGCTGTTCAAACATCTACCCTGCCAGCATCCTCATCTTCCTTGGTCGTACCAACCTATTCTTCGCTTAGCTCAAACCCTTGTTGAATACCTTTTTCCAGTGGGGGCACCCCTTTTTTCATCCAATTGGGCATAGGTTCATCCATTAAATAATGGTCGAAAAACTGTTGCATCCTCCGGGTAAAATCTTTTTGATTCTGCAATTGCCGAATGCCGTGTGGCTCCCCATTGTAATTTAACAACCAGGCTGGTTTGCCAAGCCTTCGAAGAGCCACAAAAAATTCAATCCCCTGGTACCAGGGTACAGCGGTATCTTCATCATTGTGCAGGATGAGCACCGGTGTATTCACTTTATCCAGATAGAATAAGGGCGAGTTTTCCAGGTACCGCATAGGGTATTCCCACAAAGAACCTCCGATTCGGCTTTGGGTATGCTCGTATTGGAACATCCGGCTCAAACCTGTACCCCATCGAATCCCGCCATAGGCAGACGTCATATTTACCACTGGAGCTCCGGATTCTGCACATTTAAACAGATCAGTTTGGGTAATGATATAAGCATCCTGATAGCCGCCCCAACTATGCCCTTGGATTCCAAGTCGATCCCGGTCTACATAGCCCTCTTTCAGCAAAGCCAAGGTTCCGGATACAACCGCATCATAGGCACTCTTACCAGGGTATCCTTCCTGGTACCAGATGTCTGGAATGAAGATTACATATCCCCTGCTGGCATAAAAGGTAAAGTTGATGATAGAACGGCTAGGTGCGGGAACATAATGTCGATTTAACTGCTGGGCATAACGTTCATAGAAGTATACGATAGCGGGGTACTGTTTGACCGGGTCAAAATTCTCTGGCTTAATAATCAAGCCCTGGCGTACTTTCCCATTGGGATCCGTCCATTCAAAAAGTTCTTTTGTACACCAGTTATAGTCTTGCTGCTGTGGATTGGCAGTGCTGATTTGTTGGATCGAATTCAGATCGTCGGACAAATAAAGATCCGGAAAGTCTATTGTGTTCTGGCGGGTAAAAACATATTTTTCCGCGTTTTTTGCCTTTCGCACAGTCTGACTATATAGGTGATCGGCACTCCGAGTAATTTCCTCAATTTCACCAGTTTCTACTTCCAGCCAGGCATAGCCTGAACCTTTGGTCTTTTGATCAAAAATATGTAGCAGGATCTTTTCGTCACGGGGGATAAAACGCTGCTCCCGATCCAGTCGAATATAGCGATAAACGGTTTCAGATTCCCTTCCCCTTGTCAGTCGAATAGGATCACTATTACCAGTCGGATCAATTTTCCAAATATCATATCGATCGTTGACCAAAATATGTCCGTCACCTTCCAGCCACCCGGCAATTCCATTGGATCCTGCTTTCATTGGACGATCGTTGGTTTCATCGTACCATTTCATCTCCTCACTGGCGGGAATTCGAAGGGTTTGCCCGGTTTCAACATGGTAAAAATTGTAGGAGGAATCCTCGCGAAGATACCAGGAGACGAACCGGGCCTCAGGAGAAAGTCTGGGAAAAGCCCGCACACGCTCACCGATCTGCTTGGTCGTCCCCGTATTTACATCAATCAGGTAAATATCGCTTCGGGCCGGACCTCCCTCCCAGGAGATACTCTTTAGATAAGGCCGGTCATTTGTGCCTAAGGCAACATCTGCATTGCCCTCATTGCCTAAGTCAACAGATGGCATAGACTCACTGCCCAGGGAAATAAATCGCTGTTGATCAACCAACCAGACCGTTTGATAGGTTCTCTTTTCTTCATCATCGGCGCGCACTTCTTGCTGTGGGTAAAGTTGGGCATCCTGCCAGGTCCAAACCTCCACATTGACAATTTCTTCTTTCAGCAGTCCGGTATCCTGAAGGATAGGCTCTTTTCCAATACCAAAATAAAGCCGCTCTCCATTTGCTGAGAATTCGGGTTTAGTATCCGGCCCGATGCGCAAGCCATCTTCCAACAGATCATCTGCCTGGAGCGTGATTAAGTCAGCTGTCGGCATACCCTGTTTCCAATACCCTAGTTCGGGATTTCGAATTTTGGCTTTTGTAGTATCCAGATCGGCTAAGAAAGCAGCTTGCTCACCCTGTTCATCCAAAGTCAGCTGACTGTACTTTCCTTTTTCAGTAAATATTCCGGAAAACGCTCCATTTTGGACATCAAAATAATAGACACCGGCATCGAGATCCTCCTCGTCTCCGGTCGACGTTGCCAAAAAACCGGGCGCTTCTTCTGCTGCCACAACTTGGGTGGCATAGAATAATGTGTCTTCAACCCCACTTATTAAATTTCTTATCACAAGTCGGGAACCATTTTCGTCGTTTTCTTTTTTCTGATCCTTGTTAGTGCTGTCCTTTTTGGCTGGCTCCAAATGATAAACCAACCAACCAGACCATTTTTCCGGTAGGATAAAAGATTTTACATCGGGGATTTTTACAATCGATTGATCCATGGAATAAATAGCCAATGTATCGCCTGGCAGATCGTTCTTCTTGATCTTTCTTCTCCGCATAGCTTTTAAGCTGTCTTTGGAAGGGCTAAGCAGGAAGGCGGCCATGCTACCATCTGCACTCCACGAGGCCGACTTTCCTCTGGGAAAAACAGTTGTCTCCTTCGATTCAGTATCATAAATATGAATGGAAGGATCACCTTCGCGCGAATTCAGTTGATAAAGAACCGCAGATCCGTCGGAAGCAATTGAATAGGATGATATTGTTTTCCAGGAGATTAAGGATTCGTGGTCGAGGGCTTTCTTAGATGATGATTGGGCAGTCACCCAGTTTACCAGCAAAAGCAAAATTAGGACTGATGGATATTTAAGCATTTTCACTTCGTTTAACTTTTTTTGAAAAATAAACAATCCATTCACATTAGTGAACCTAAACGGCCAGACGCTCTCCATTTTCTTCCACTATTTGCAAAACCGACCATACTTCCATGCAAAAAACAATTCAATTGATCTGGGATAGTATCCAGGGTAAAGAGCAGGACTACACCGAAGGCAGCATCAATAGGTCCATACTCTTGCTGGCCGTTCCCATGATCCTGGAAATGGTAATGGAGTCGCTCTTCTCGGTGGTAGATGTTTTTTTTGTTTCCAGGGTCAGCATCCATGCTGTTGCTACGGTAGGGCTCACGGAATCCGTGCTCAGTATAATTTATGCATTGGCAATTGGGATTAGTACGGCACCTATGGCCTATGTGGCTCGGCGCACTGGAGAACACGATCCGGAACGAGCGGCGATAGGGGCTGCTCAGGCAATTTGGATGGCCTTCTTTTTCAGTAGCATCATTAGTCTGGCCGGTATTCTCTATTCCGGTGATATCCTGCGCATGATGGGAAGCGAGAAGGACCTGATCCGCGAGGGAGTGACCTATACAAGAATTCTCTTGGGAAGCAACTGGGTTATTATGTTTCTGTTTTTGCTCAACGGGGTGTTTAGGGGAGCTGGAAACGCTGTTATAGCAATGCGGGTATTAATCCTTGCGAATGGACTCAATATTATCCTGGATCCACTACTGATTCTTGGAATAGGCCCTTTTCCGGAACTGGGCTTGACGGGTGCAGCGATCGCTACTACGGTAGGTCGTGGTACCGGTGTGGCGTATCAGTTGTATTTATTATTTAGAGGAGACAGCACGGTTCGGCTAAAACTACACCACTTCAAAATTCGCTGGGAGGTCATGCAAAAGATCCTGAAAATAGCGGCAACCGGCGCCGGTCAATTTATAATTGCTTCTGCCAGTTGGATTTTTTTGATGCGAATATTGAATATTCACGTAGGAGCTGCAGCGGTTGCCGGTTTTACTATTGCCATCCGAATTGTCATGTTCACCATTTTACCTTCTTGGGGTTTAAGTAATGCAGCTGCTACCTTGGTCGGGCAAAACCTGGGGGCCAAAAAACCGAATCGAGCCGAATCTTCAGTGTGGCTGGCAGCCCGTTTAAATGTTATCTTTCTGACCTCCGTAGGGGCTCTTCTTTTCCTGCTGGCGCACCCGGTAATTAAGCTCTTCAACGAGGATCCCATGGTCGTTGATTCAGGCGTAACCAGTCTTCAAATCATATGCGCCAGCTATCTGTTTTTTGCATATGGCATGGTAATTAGCCAAGCCTTCAATGGTGCCGGGGATACACGGACCCCTACTTTCATGAATTTGTTCTGTTTTTGGATCCTAGAAATACCAATAGGTTATCTACTTGCAGTAACACTCGGATGGGGTGTGGCAGGTATAGCCACATCGATTGCACTCAGCGAAGCTATTTTAGCATTTCTTGCCATCTTCTTTTTTCGCAGGGGTAGCTGGAAAACGGTTGAGGTCTAGGTGCAATAAAATTCTTCATTGTTGCATTATGACAAAGATTATATGTAGTTATTTCATCGACTGCCCCATGAAGATGGGATTTACATGGAGTTAACCGGGCCCTATATTTGTAGTGTAAGGTTAAAAAACCAGTATAATCCCAAATCCGATACCCATGAGCATTGCCAAACCAAATAGAAAACCATCGTCCCCCTCGTTCAACGGATGGATATTCGACAAGCGGTCGAATGAGGAAAAATCCATGAAGACAACAGTCCAACAATTCGGTTCTTTATTATCCATCTTTGTAGTTAGCATGCTTGTGGCATTGTGGGTTCCTACAGAGTTGAATGCTCAAGGAAATCCTTATTATGAGACTACTGCAGACAATGGTAGTTCGGCTGTAAGAAATGAGATAGCCGATGGTTACTCCAGCTATAAAATTTTTGATGTCGGTTGTGTTGAAGGTGCGCTGAACGGGTATTTCCGTCCTGAAAATTGGGAAATCCAAGTTTCCGGGGTCGGGAATATTCCGTCCATGCGCGTTGATGAATTAGGGGGTAGTTCCATCGACGTGCACCCAGGACAAACCGTATCACTTTCTATTTTGATCCCCGCCGAAGGACATTTGCTAGTCGATTGGTCCTGGACAGCCAGTGCTGACTCCAGCAGTGCCTATAGTGTCCAATCTGAAAAAACTTCAGAGTGGCTGGGGTCCCGAGGAGCTTATTTTTCGGATGCCTTCCTCCCAAACAATCGATTCAAATTAACCCTGACTAATGAAGGATCGAAAAAATCAGTATTCCACTTTACCTATTTCCAGTTTCTCACTCAGGCCCGCAAGGTAGCAATACAAGCAGATGCGTTTGGTCGTCCCTTCAATGCTCAGGTTCTGGAATTAGGTGCTGAAATCAGCGATATCCTTTTCCCCTTGGCCATGGAAATATCCGACCGCTCAGACTTGGACCCGGCTGTGGCCGGAGTTCCATTCCTAGATGAAGACGGACATCCCGGCAGCAAATATGACCAGCAACTATTGAAGGATGGATCTTTTGGGTTTCGGGTATCGTACGAAGACCAGGTCGGCACTGAAAACGGGCGTCAGGTCATTTATCGGGAATGGGTTATTACCGATCCTTGCAGTGGAAATCAAATTTCCAATACCCAAGCCATCTACCTACGAGAATCTTCTACTGGAAATACTCCAATGCTCGGTAAGTCAAGACCCTAACCATAGGGGGCCAAAAATGCTAAGATCTGCCGGAATGGGTAGGACCAGAAATGGGGAAGCAAGCGTTCTTGCTTCCCCATTTCTGATTTGGTTACTTTGGAGTCTTTTAGAGAATGCAACATCATACTTATGTCAATCGTAGAAGAGTTTAACGCCTACAGAGTCAAAATGAATGAGAAGATTTTGGCTGATGATAATAAGGTTTTAAAGAGGTTCTTTAATCTTGATACAAATGCCTACCAGGATGGAGCTTTGCCCACCAAAACCAAAGAATTACTTGGCCTTGTGGCATCTTTGGTACTTCGTTGCGACGACTGTGTTCGCTACCATCTTGGGACCTGTCATGAACTCGGGGTAAATAAAGCGGAGATCTACGAGGTATTTGCCATTGCTAATCTGGTGGGAGGGTCCATTTGTATTCCACACACGCGCAGGGCTGTTGAGTATTGGGAAGCACTGGAAGCGAATATCTAAAAGGCACAAGTGTTATTTGTCCTTATCCTGGGATTCTGGTATTTTTAGCAGTCCCGTTCTAATCGGGAATACCAGCATTCATTTCTACAGCTTACTGATTTCCAAAAGCAGATTGAATGGCAAAAGCCAACCATGCTCCCTCCTATTTGGAGGAGTTGAACGATATCCAACGTCAGGCAGTAACGGAAACCGACGGCCCTGTGTTGGTAGTTGCAGGTCCGGGCTCCGGCAAGACTCGTGTTTTAACCTATCGGATTTCCTACCTGATAGACAAAGGAGCCCCTCCATGGGAAATCTTAGCCCTAACCTTTACCAATAAGGCGGCCCGGGAAATGAAAAGCCGGATTGCTCAACGAGTAGGTGAAGAAGCCAATAAGGTTTGGGCCGGTACCTTTCACTCTATTTTTGCCCGAATCCTTCGGGTTGAAGCAGAGAAGATTGGGTATCCATCAAATTTCACCATTTACGATACAGAGGATAGTAAAAGCCTAATCGGAAATATTCTCAATGAACTTAAACTGGATAAAAATCTATACAACGTAAATGCTTTACGTTCAAGAATTTCCTCTGCCAAGAGCAATCTCATTACGCCAAAACTCTACCAGAAAAATGAGGAATTGTTAGAACAGGATCGGATGGCTAAACGCCCTCGCACCCTGGAAGTCTACCAACAATATGTCATCCGATGCAAGCGCTCCGGAGCCATGGATTTTGACGACCTACTGTATAGGTTATTCGAACTCTTCCAAGCCAATCCCAATGATGTTCTCGATAAATATCGGTCAAAGTTTCGCTATCTCCTGGTAGATGAATTTCAGGATACCAACTTTCTTCAATATGCAATCATCAAAAAACTGGTCCATTATGAAAATAGCCCCAGAAATATTTGCGTGGTAGGGGACGATGCACAGAGCATCTACGCTTTTAGAGGTGCAACCATTCAGAATATTCTGGATTTCGAAAAAGATTTTAAGGATTATGGCATTCAAATTTTCAAACTCGAACAAAATTATCGTTCTACTTCGCATATCGTAGAAGCTGCCAATGCCGTAATCACCTATAATAAAAGGCAAATACAAAAAAAGATCTGGTCGGATAAAGGAGAAGGCCAGCCAATTAAACTCATCAAAGCTCAAAGTGATACCGAAGAGGGTAAACGGATTGCAGATACGATTCTAGAGCAAAAGAACCGTTCCCATTTAGCCAATAGCGATATTGCCATTCTGTATCGGACCAATGCACAGTCCCGGATTTTTGAAGAATACCTTCGGCGGTACAATATTCCCTACAAGATCTTTGGCGGCCAATCCTTTTATCAACGTAAGGAAGTAAAAGACCTGATCGCCTATCTCAGGCTGGCAGTAAACCCAAGAGATGACGAGGCGCTGCGACGGGTAATCAACCACCCTAAACGAGGAATTGGAAAAACTACCCTAGATAAAATTGGTGGGGCTGCCTCCGAAGCAAAAGTTCCGTTATGGGATATGCTCACTCGAGTCCAGTTGTCTCCCAGAGCTTCCCAGGCGATTCAGGGTTTCACTCAATTGATCAAAAGCTTTCAGGCTAAAACAAGCACCCTCAATGCTTATGAGCTGGCCAATCTGATAGCTCGTAAATCCAAATTACTGGATATGCTTAAGGCGGATACGACCATAGAAGGCATGAATAGATTGGAAAATGTAGATGCATTGTTGGATGGGATAAATGCCTTTGTCGAAGAAGACAGTGTAGTTGACACAGAGACGCTCCCCGATAAAAGCCTGGCAACCTATTTACAAAACATTGCCCTACTTACAGACGCTGACGAAGAAGACAGTAATACTGCGGACTTTGTAACTTTGATGTCTGTTCATGCCGCAAAAGGACTCGAATTTAAAAGTATTTTCATCGTTGGCCTGGAGGAAAAGCTCTTCCCCTCCTTTATGTCGATGGACTCCATCGAAGGCTTGGATGAAGAGCGAAGGCTCTTCTATGTAGCAATTACAAGAGCAGAGCAATACCTTACCCTCTCTTATGCTGTAAGTCGATATCGTTTTGGTTCAATGCGGTACAATGAGTCCAGTCGATTTCTGGAAGAAATCCCACTGGAACACCTGCATGATGCCACAGGCTTTGGAGGCCGGAAGCTGGAACCAGATGCGGGTGCCCGTCTAATTGGGAACTTCAAAAAAAGAAGCCCAGCTACACCCACATTCAAAATTGACCCGGCAACTTTCAAGCCGAATGCCCCATCCGAGATAGAGGAAGGGATGGAAGTCTTACACCTGAAATTTGGAAAAGGAAAGGTTTTAAAAGTAGATGGTGGCAACGCCAATCGGGTAGCTACGATTCATTTCGAAGAAGTGGAAGACAACCCCAGGCGAAGGATCATGCTTAAATTTGCAAAGCTCCAAATTCTATAAATACAAATGCCCTGGCTTTTAAAGCCGGGGCATTTGACTACTCCACAAAATCAATCTACACTGTATTTTTAGGCTTAAGGCCTGCTTTCAAGTTTAAACTTGACGGGCAAGGTAAACATAACCGGTACTGGCTTACCTCGTTGCTTGCCAGGATTCCAATAACCTGCTTTTTGATTCATTAAATTTATCACTCGCAAGGCCTCTTCACCACAACCCGCACCGATATCACGTAGTACCTCCGCTTCTCGGATGGAGCCATCCTTACCCACTACAAATTGCACTACCACCGTACCCTCCACATTATTCTCTCTTGCAATCCTTGGATATTCAATTTCTCCATACAGGAATTCAAGTAATTTTTTGTTGGCACACGCCATACGAGCTTCTTTAGTACTTTCCGCTTCACAACCTGGAAACCTGGGCATTTCTTCAACCACTCTGAAAATTTCTTCCACCTCAGGCTCAGCTGGAGGGGGTGGCGGCGGTGGGGGCGGTGCAGCCTTCTTATCGTCCAGA
>CAZXLD010000013.1:0-5354 GCA_964641965.1 uncultured Saprospiraceae bacterium
GCAAGGACGATGAGGGCGATGCAATCAGCCCCGTAACGACGAACCGGGATATCATTACCGTACCGTTCTTTGCTGTGGATGAAAACGGGCAAACGCCTACTGAAGCCAGCCAGCTGATCTTCGAGAGTCGCCTACAAAATCCGGTGGAAGATCGCGACGGCAATCACCTGACATGGGGAGACTTCGGCACCGTTCGCGGTATGGCTTCCATTACCTGCAAGGGCAATGGCGTTGAAGTGACGCTGGATCTAAGTGGACTTATTCCCAATGGTGTTTACACCATTTGGAATGCCGTATTTCAAGCCCCTGGTATGGACACGTCGGATCCTTTACTGGGAATTGACGGTCTCGGTGCAGCTGGGGTCGGAGACGGATCCGACAATACCTTCGTTGCTTCCCCCGACGGAAAAGGAATAATCACCATTTACTCGCCTGCCGGCCCCATGTCCATATTGCCAGACCTGGAACTGGGCGCTTGCCCTTTGTCCGATAACTTCGAATGGCACATCATCGGAAGCTATCACCTGGATAATCTGACGCATGGTCCCAGTCTGGGCCCCGATGGGACAGTAATCGAGCAGTTTGCCTTCATCTTCAAGCAATAGAGCGGCCACCCAATCACCCGACTGTGTTATTTCGACCCTTTTTTGTCTATGTAGAAAGCGTGCTCCCCGGGGCGCGCTTTTTTACGGCAGAAATCGAAAAGGGCAGGGTTTTCAATTTCTTGATCGTAATCGACAGATGGGCGTTTAAACGGGACCGAAGTAATGATAGATGAATAGTTGCCAGATTTCCAATCTTTTCTTTGATGTACGAGCTATTTTACCATGATAGGTAAGCTATGCTAGCCAACGAAAGATGACAAATGCCATTTGAATTGCGGCTTCTGTCCAATACCTTGAACGAAAGAGGCGGATCGCATAAAAGCGACTTCCTGATCCCATGTACATTCGATTACTCGCTACCGACCTGGACGGAACGATTGCGAAACAGGACCGGGTACCAGATCCAGTATGGGATACCCTATTGGAAGCTAAGGCAGATGGCTTTCAGATCATTTTAGTGACCGGACGCACCCTGGAAGCCTTGAGCTCTATCCGGCCTTTCCACGAACTTTGCGAAGCTATAATCGCCGAGAATGGAGCCGTGGTCCACTTTCCCAGATCCGGGATCACCCACCTGCCTTTCGGTCAAATTGCACCTGAGATTGTAACTGCTTTAGCTGCACAACAAATACCATTTGAAGCCGGCCGCTCTATCCTGGCTACCTGGGAACCCTACGACAAAGATATTTCAAAGACCATCACCAAAGCGCATTTCCCAGCTACTGTCGAGTACAATAAAGGCGCAGTAATGGTGATGCCTCCCGGAGCGACCAAAGGAAGTGGATTGTTATTTACCCTTCAGGAACTGGGCTATTCCAGACATCACCTGATAGCCTTTGGCGATGCAGAAAACGATCGAAGTTTTTTCGAACAAGCAGAACTCGCAGTTGCTGTTTCAAACGCAGCGCCAGGCATCCAACAACTGGCTGATGTCCAATTGTCCCTTCCCAATGGCAAGGGGGTAGGCACGTTTATCCAACAGATCATGAAGGGGAACATACCCATCATCCAAAACGATCGTGGCCACAGCATAAGCCTGGGGAAATCCGATTCGAAAAATTGTTATCAGATCCATCCACTGAATCTGCTGAGGACCAACCTGTGTATCGTCGGCTCCAGTGGAAGCGGAAAATCTTGGTTAGCGGGCCACTTGATCGAGCAATTGCTCGAAAAGGATTATCAGGTCTGCATCATTGACCCTGAGGGTGACTATCGTGGACTACGGGCCTTTCCACACACCCTGTTGCTGGGAGGAGCAGCTGAGCCTCCACCTTCCGTAGATACAGTGGTGACAATGATGGAATATGCCAACTTAAGTGTGATCCTTGACCTTTCTCTTTATCCTGTTGACAAACAGACCCCGTATGTAGAAAAGCTAATGCATGCCTTGCTGCAATTGCACCGCAAGAATGGAAAGCCCCAATGGATCCTTATCGATGAAGCCCATTATTTTCTGCGAGACCCCAACAGCAAGCTTACCCAATTGGTTAGCGACTATTTGCCATTTGGAGGACTTGGATTGATTACCTACCAAATCGGCCAAGTGGACATCTCTATTCGAGAACAGATAGACCATTGGTTGTTAACCCAGGTCAAAGAGGAGGACGAACTTAATTTGATAGAAAGAGGACTCCAGAAAAAATACAGCTGTGAGGACCTTAGCCGATGCCTGGTCAGCAGCCTAAAAAGAGGGGAAGTTTTAGTAGCGTTGGATCCCGAATGGGTGCCCGGCCCATGGCCCAAGGTGGTCGAATTTGGTAAGGTTAGACGTGCGATCCCACATATCCGACATTTGCACAAATACCTGTACGCTCCCTTACCTAGTTACCGCCAATTCTATTTTAATATTCAGGATTCGTCTTACCAAGGCCCTTTTACCGCATCCAGCTTATGGGAATTTGGGGAGGTTTTGAAAACAATTCCCGTTACCAC
Source organism: uncultured Saprospiraceae bacterium (assembly GCA_964641965.1). Classification (GTDB taxonomy): domain Bacteria; phylum Bacteroidota; class Bacteroidia; order Chitinophagales; family Saprospiraceae; genus JAJDFU01. The sequence continues at coordinate 2,538 of CAZXLD010000013.1, forward strand.
ACTAAGGTACCATGTAAGACGAGGCGATTTTCAGCGATGGTTGGAAGATGTAATTCACGACTCCATACTTGCTAAGCGAATACGTCGTATCCAAAGAAGAAAACCCAAGGGTAAGAGGTTACGAAAAGAATTGTGCGAGGTCGTACAGAACCGGTTGGAGGAGTTGCAAAAGCTGGTTTGAAAACACACGAGAGGCAGGCCCCTCGCCCGGAGCAGCCTGCTCTAAAACCTACTACAAACCGTACTAAAACACAATTTTATTTAGGCTGGTCACCACGCCTGCCAAGCGTACAGCATCCCATATCCGGGCCTCGGTGGATTCCATTTCCAGCAAGGATTGCTCATGGGCTTTCACACACATTTCGCATCCATTAACCGCCGAAACGGCAAGGCTGATCAGCTCAAAAAACTCTTTCCCCAGGACCGGCTTCATCATGATGTTCATCTTAATGCGCATGGGACTTTGCTCATACTTTTCCTTACCCAGGTAATGCCGAAATCGATAGGTAATATTATTACTTGCCAAAAGGGAAGCACAAGCCGTTGTTTCAGCAATTTCCTCTGCAGTGGCTCCTTTTTCCTGAGCCCGTTCAACAAATTGGGCCTTTAAAACCTGATTTTTGTCATTTACTGCTATCGAAAGGGCCAACAAGGCGGTCTCCTTCTCATCCAGGTGCTCGCTTTCCAAAACATTTTTCAGGTTGACCCGCAGATCCTTCAGCCAACGGGAATTTCCCTGCTCCAAGAGTTCGAGACTATCTGACTGATACTGCTTATCCAGTCCTAAGTTATCTAGCAAATCAGCCTTTGAATCAACTATATCAAACATAATTTTTGATTTATAAAAATGGAGCAAAGACTCCTATGAATCTTTGCTCCAAATGAGGTAAACAGACATTAGGCAGTTTGAAGGGTAGCTTCTCCCTTTTCCCAGTTACATGGGCACAGCTCATCGGTCTGGAGTCCATCCAACACGCGAATAACTTCTTTTACATTTCTTCCCACGTTCAGATCGTTAACGCTCACCCATCGGATAATACCATCCGGATCGATAATGAAAGTAGCGCGGTAGGCAATTTTTTCATTGGGCTCCAAAATTCCCAAATCCTCAGCAAGTGTTTTACTAGTGTCAGCAAGCATTGGGAACTTCAGTCCTCTCAGATCTTCGTGATTATTGCGCCAGGCTAAGTGTACAAACTCAGAATCTGTACTAGCACCAATCAATCGCGCATCGCGATCACGGAATTCGCCAAAATTGTTATTAAACTCCGCTATCTCTGTTGGACAAACGAAAGTGAAATCCTTTGGCCACCAAAAGAATACCGTCCAAACGTTATCTTCATTTTTGAGCAGGTTCGAATCAAGCTCCATAAATTCCTTTCCTTTCTCCAGGGATACGACTGCAGTTTTCTTAAATGCAGGAAAAGACTGTCCTATGGTTATCATGGTTATAAATTTTTTGGTTAAAAAACTTAATTCAAAAATACTTTCGATTTGGGGGTGCAAGAAAATTGACCCATCCTATCAGGGTATTGACGAATTTAATAAGCGAAGGAAGTTTGGGGGAATAGCGCGAAAACAAAATTTACCTCACACTAGGGAACTAAGGCACTTTCATTTCTTTCATTTTTTACTGAAAATTTAGAATGTAAAAATTTTATGACTTCCTGCAGCTGCTTTTTGGTCAAAGCCCTTGAACAATTTCACCAATAAGCAAAAATTTGGTTTTAAGGAACAAAACCTACTTTATCATTAATTTGATTAGGCAAATGCATTAATCCTTTTGATAATTTGATTGAATGGGTTAATCTTGCATTAAATGTCTTTTATGACCCTAACCCAATTGGAGTACATTGTTGCCGTTGATCATCATCACAGTTTTGCCGAAGCGGCTGTCCATTGCGGGGTCACCCAACCTACCTTAAGCACCCAGATCAAAAAACTAGAGGATGAATTACAAGTCGTGCTTTTCGACAGAAGCAAGAAGCCGGTCCTAACCACTGACATTGGAAACCAAGTTGTCGCACAAGCCAGACGAATTCTTGGCGAATCGAAACGCATCCCCGAATTGATCCAAACGGGCAAAGGCGCTATTACCGGAACGCTTCGTTTGGGTATTATCCCAACCTTAAGCCCCTATTTGCTTCCTTTATTTATCATGCGATTTCTGGAGAATTACCCAGAAATGGAGGTCATCGTAGAAGAACTGGTCAGCAGCCAGATTATTGAAGCCTTGAATACCGACCGATTGGACGTTGGCATCCTGGTAACTCCACTTCACCACAAAGGACTTTTGGAGCGCCCGCTCTTTTATGAGCTTTTCGTCGCTTACATTTCTACAGAGCATCCTTTGAGCCGTGAAAACCAAATTGAGTTCGGGGATTTGGATCTTAAAGAAATGTGGTTGCTTAAAGAAGGCCACTGTTTTCGAAATCAGGTCGTAAACATTTGCGGTGAAAGCGATACCGCCCAGACCGGTAGACTTCGATTTGAGAGTGGCAGCTTGGAAACCTTGCGCCGAATCGTAGAACAGCAGTATGGGTATACCTTGTTGCCCGAGCTGGCCACCCTTAATATGAACTCCGAACAATACCAACACATCCGGCACTTTAAAAACCCTCAACCTGTACGGGAGGTCAGCCTAGTACTTCATCGGAGCCAAATTAAAGCCCGACTTATCGATTTGCTGGAAAAAGAAATCCTGGAAAGTGTTCCGGATATCCTCAAAAATCCTAATCGAGGACGAAAGGTAGAATGGGTGGGAAAATAGATCGAGAATGCCTGGAGACTAGCAGTCCATTGCCAATGACAAATGGC